>JAVCBY010000035.1:0-38523 GCA_037917625.1 Thermoproteota archaeon
CTTCTCAACGCATCGACTACCTCATCTATGCGAGATGGCTGAAGAGGACCGGGGTCCCCGGGAACGTTCTAGTCAGCTTGGGGGTCGCATTCACTCTCATATTCGGCTCACTAGCTGCCGGGAATCTGACAAGTAAGGTGATAATCTTCTCCTCAATAGCATTCACATCGAACTTAATCAGGGAATTCGTGAAAGCCGTAGAGGACCTACCTGGAGATAGGACATATGGTGTTAGGACAATAGCTGTTAGGATCGGTGTTAAGAGGACTGGCACATTGATATTCTCACTATCCTTAGTTACTGTGGCGCTCACAATACTCCCGGCCATCTTAGGATTGACGGGCATGATCTATCTCTTGCTCTCAGTCATAGTATCCCTTTCAATACTGATGGTAGCCTCCGCTATGTGCATCAGAGGGAAATTGGAGGAGAGAGCTAGGGAGACTAGTAGTTTGATAAAGGCGTCGATGTTCCTAGGGCTCCTCGGAATGTTACTCGATCCTATCTAGAGGAGCCTAAACAAGCTCTTCCTCTCAATGACACCCAATACTTTATCATTAGAGTCAACTACTGGTAAGGAGGGGAGACCAGTACTCAAGAAAGCATCTTTTGCATTCTTCAAATCGCTAGAAAGCTTAGGAGGTGATTCGAGCATGATATCCTCGACTATGACCCTCCTAGCGACATCATCCATGTAAGTCCCCTCTATCCTATCTCTTACCTCAAAGAAAGCCTTTGCAAGCACCATCTCGGTTATTAAACCAACAAGTTTCCCTGAATCAACTACTGGAAGTATCCTGGCTCCTCTTTCTAACATTATAGTTCTAGCATGAACTATCCTCTCGTTAGGCATTATCCTCGGGTGCTCTCGCTTGATTAGGCTAGATAGATCACCTCTCAATTCCATTTGTCTTATTATATCGCTCTCCGTGATCAGTCCGATGAGCTTCCCATTATTCAACACTGGAAGGAGACTTATCCTCTTATCTAGCATGACCTTCGCAGCATCCAAGATGTCCATATCCTGCTCGATAGTTATAGGGGGTTCGGACATCAGAGCGCTGACGTATATCCTTCTAGCAGGTATTCTCTCGAAACGAGATGATCCTAGACCATCCATAAGATCTCTCACGCTCAGAACTCCGACTAACTTATCTCCCGATGTCACGATCAAGTGGCTTATCTTATTCCTCTCCATGAGGTCGATGGCTCTCTCGACGGTATCACCCTTATCTATGGAGATTATATCCCTGACGACTATCTCACTGACTTTACGCGGCATCAGAGACCACCCTGACGATCTCCTTCTTATCGACGACACCCAATAAACTTTCACCATCGAACACAGGAACCGCGGAAAGTCCCCACTCGAGCATAAACCTTGCAGCTTTACCAGCATCGTCCTCTCGAGTTACCTTTATCCTCAACTCCTTCATTATGCTGCTAGCAGTCTTAACCTTCGTGCTCAAGCTGACCCTCCTTCCGACTCTGGAGGGTATTAGAACATACCTCTCAGCTAATTTGGGGACCCATAAAGCTAGCTCCCCCTCCGAGATAATCCCCTCATACTTCCCATCTAAACCAGAGACTAGGATAACTCTCTTTCCACTCGCAATTATCCTAGCTACCCTCTTAAGGCTAGTATTATATCTAACTACTCCATATCTATTGCTCACGAGATCTCCAGCCTTATAGAGGCCTCTCATTCTCTCCTCGAAGAACCTAGTTACATCTGTCTCTGAGAGGATCCCGAGGAGCTCAGAGTCCTCCACAACGGGAAGTCCGCCTATCATTCTCTCTCTCATTACTTTAGATGCTGTGAATATTGATTCATCGGGTCCAATAGTTACTGGATTCGCTGTCATGAACCTGCTCACTAGAGAGCTCTCAGGATCCCTCCACCTCCATGGAGCGCCTCTCCTCGCGAGGGCCTTAGCTATATCTGTAACCGTTATTACCCCTACTACCTCATTTCCTTCAACTACGACCAATCTTCTGACTCTTCTCTCGAGCATTAAGTTTCTAGCCTTTCCTATAGTATCTTGAGGGGATACTACAGCAACCTCTTTAGTCATGTAATCTCTTATCTTAGCCAAAACGCTCCCCCCTATATCAGCCCCCTCACCTTAGACTGCGCTATCCTGAGCTCCTGTAAGAGGAGGAACCATATGTGAGGGGCTACCTTCAGTATATCCCTAGATGAGATTATGCCTACGACCCTTCCATCATAATTAACGACAATAAGCCTCCTGATATTCTTCTCAATCATTATCCTAGCTGCCTCATCTATATCAGTATTATCCCTTATCGTTATCGGATCTTTCGTCATTATCTCCAATACCTTTACATCCTCAGGCCTCCTCCCATCCTCCGCTGCTATATAACGGGTTATCAGATCCCTCTCAGTGACTATCCCCTTGAGCTCGCCCCCTTCCATGATGACGACAGAGCCTATATTATTCTCCTTCATCAACTTAGCAGCTTCATAGACAGTTCCATCGGGTCTCATCGTTATTATATTCCTATTCATAACTTCGGATACCTTCATCCTTACCTTAAGCTCCTCCTCCCTCTCGGGTATCAACGACCACATCTTCATCACTCCTCTACCCTCACTTTACCTGGGGGCATCGCTCTCACTATGTTGTCCAGGGTCAACTCATCCTCCGGGAGTTCAACTTCTCCCCCTATTTTAACGTTACTCAGGAGCTCAATCAGTTTATTTTTTATCTTAATTGCCGCCTCCTCCTTACTCATTGATCCCGGCCTTATCCTAACGGAGCATATGAAAGGAGCATCAGGGGGAGCTGCTGTCAGCTTCATACCATCCTGAGTTTCCTGTATCCCTACGGATAGCTCTAACTTAGCCCTCAAATAGTTCCTCTTTCCCGTTATGTAGAAGCTACCCTTAGGAAGGTACATGCCAGGAGGAGCATGCTTAGAGACTTGCTCTCCTTTAACGTAATAGACATCTGCGTAAGACAACCCTTCCTTCCAAGCCCTTGAGAATGATGCTGCAGCTACTGCTGCTTGCTCTATAGATCTTTGATCAACCTCCTTCTCAACTTTCAGAACGACAACAGCCCCTCCAGGCATGTCCACGTGGAAGAAGAGGTCATTATCATTCATATACTTGCTCACTATCTCCGAGTTCGTTTGAGCGTCCCTCCCACAGATCACGAGGTTCCCAGAGGAAGTGTAGAACCATCTGAATCTCTCATACCATCTCTCCCTCTTCCTGGGCTTTGGTGAGAGCTCAAGCCTTCTCTCCTCCAGAGAGGACTCGACCTGTTTCAATCTCTCCATGATACTGGATAGGGCTTTATCGATCCTCATGGCCTTTTCTCTAGCTTTCTTCGCCCTATCATAATATTCTGAGGCATTTTCTGAGGCAGACCTCCTTATATCAAGCTGTATTTCCTCACCTTCTAGGGATATGATCACCTTGCCTGACTTCCAATCCACTCGCTTTATCAGTTCATGCTCCCCCCCGGACCTCGCTCGGCTGAGGGCATCCTCTACCTCATGAATATTTGAGAAGAGGATATCGCCTATCCTCCTCAGCTGAGCGTAGGACCTCTCATACTCCTCCTTCAAGGAGACCTGACTCTCTATCTCCCTCTTGAGAGAAGATATTCTCTCATCCTCAACTGATATTCCCTTAGATTTGTAATAATCCTCTATGGCGTCAGATAGGAGAGCTCTACTCACTCTATCATATTCGAGGTGGGAGAGCGGGAAGGCGGAGTACTCAACTATCTCCTCCCCATCTAAGTATAGAGTGGGCTCGGTCTCCCTACTCATGAGGTCAGAAATCTCATTAGCTAATTTCTCAAGGCTCAAATCCGAGATCTTTACCTCAGCATCGATTTTAAGCTTTAGAAGGACTTCATTGAGGTAAGGAGGGCCTAATCCGAAGCTAGTTAGGACCTTCCAGACCCTCTCCTCCGGCGGAATTCTTTCCAATACTTTAATTAATCCCTCTCCGGAGAAGTTAGGGGTCTCCTGCCACGGGGACGGAGGGAGCTTATATACCTCCCCCACCTTTATCTTCCTATCTCTATATTCAGCTTTCCGTTGAGCGGCTACTACCTCATCGCCCGATAGTAATATGAGATTCCCCCCGCCGAATAGCTCTGCTATGAGCCTCATCCCTCTGGAAAATTCGAATGAAACTATTCTCTCTAGACCTGGCTGGGATATTCTCTCTATTCTAGCGTTCTCTAAGTGCTTCCTTAATGTCATCACGAAGGGAGAGGGCGTTAGAGGTTTCGCCCATTTGAGCTTCGTTAGGAAGGTGAACCCCCTAAGGTCGATGAGGATCTCCCTTCTCCCATCCATTTCCGGGTGGAATAAGAGGGAGAAGGAGCTCTCATCGATATTGTAGATCTTCTTGATGAAACGGCCCTCCAGTCTGCGCAGTTCCTTGATGATGTGGTTTATTTCAAGTCCAGTCATCCCTCTGAGCTTCATTTCGAATCACCGAGATCTTAAGGACTCTTCACTCTTAAAGGATCTCACTCCTAGTGGGGCTCTCGACCTCTACAGTTTCGCAGAGGCTGGATGCTTCGGCTCACTATTTTATATTTCATGGTGATAGCTTAGCCCGATGAAGCCCAAGCATAAAGTCTACTACTTCAGGCTCCTGGCTTCCTCCCTAGTGGGGATCCTCAATGGTCTCCTCAGAGTAGACCCAGCTATAGGGATCTCAGCATTCTTCTTCACTTACTTCCTAGTGACTCCGCTCTCGCTCAGGATGTGGAGGGAAGAGCTCAAGGGCATGGGGCTAATGGAGATATATAAGGAAGCGGTAGGAGCCTCTTTACTAGCTTTAATCATGGTTTGGTCTCTTACATTGAGTTTTACAGGGCAAGGGGTAGCATTAGCTGTTGTTAGGGAGAAGGGAAGTGGGATATATCCGATAGAGACATTAGATGGTAGGTTTTTGCCTCCAGGTAATGAGGAGATGATGGGTTACAGCGCCGTTCTCCTCAACATCTCGGATCACCTAATTGATGCTGAGCTAGGAGCTTGTTTGAACGGGGCATCATCATTCAAGATGGGTAGGTACTACTTAACGGTGGATGATGGCATATCGTTGAGGATTGAGCTCAAACTATCCGATCCCGAGGATAGGGAGATCCTGAGGAGGATAGTGGGGAACTTCTCCATCTATAGGAATGGGACGATGGTCTTCGGTGAGAATAAAGTTCGCATGGGGGAGAGCATAAATATAACATCTAAAGGATCGAACTTGTCCTTGAAGTTCTCCGGACTAAACGATATCATCCTAGAGATAAGATCCCCTATCGATGTCCCTAAGGACTCGCCCCTCAATTCCTTCATTAAGCTCAGGAGGAATGACTCTCAACTATGCTTATTCGATTCGACTAAGCCCAAGATCGGCAGGAGAACGATAAATATTCGTGGATATCACATAGTGATCCTTCCCGGGGGATGAAGATGGGGAGGAGATTCCTCGAATTAGAAGCGGATGTTGGATTTGAGGTATGGGCTGATGACTTAAATTCCCTATTCGAGGAGGCTGCCCTCTCAATGTACGAAATAATGGTGGATGTGGAGAAGGTGGGGAGGAGCATAGAGAGGAATATAAGCGTCAACGCTCCCGACCTGGAGATGCTGCTCCACCATTGGTTATCAGAGCTCCTGTTCATCACGGATGTAGAGAGGATAGTATTCTCCGATTTCAAGGTCAATATATCCGGGAACGACCTCAAGGGAAGGGCATGGGGGGAATTCATAGATGCTGAGAAGCACAACCCGAAGACGGAGATAAAGGCTGTAACTTATCATAAGCTGAGCGTGAGGGAGGAGGGAGGTATCTGGAAGTGCACTGTTGTCTTGGATATATGAGAAAGTCCCCTCAAAATTGCATTGAATTTTTCTATTTTCATCACGTTATTTGGAAAAGCTCTACCTTAAGATCCGCGATCCCGAAGCCCGGTCTTTGAAAGAAACTTTAATAAACGAGGGAAGCATCCCTCCCCGAAAGAGAGGTGGCCTTATGCCAAGGAGACATGGTTCTCTGCAGTACTACCCTAGGAAGAGGGCTGCTACTCAGAAGGCCCTATTCAGATCCTACCCAGAACTCTCGGTTGATAAACCGACTTTAGTAGCCTTTCCAGGGTATAAGGTCGGGATGGTTCACGTCTTAATGAAGGAAGATAGGCCAGGTAAGCTTAACCTCGGTCAGCAGGTAACTCTAGCGTCTACAGTGATAGAAACTCCTCCCATAGAGGTAGTGGGTTTCAGGGCTTATAAGGAGGATTACTATGGGCTCAAGCCCTTAGCCACTGCGTTGAGGATAGAGAGGAAGGATCCCATCTCGAGGACCTTAACAATAGGAGATGGTGTGGATAACTTCGATGAAGCTCTATCAAAACTAGAAGGTGCGAAAGTGAGCGAGATCAGGATACTATCATATACGAGACCAGATCTAGCCGGCATCCATAAGAAGAAACCTGAATTCATGGAGATCCCAATCAAGGGAGGGGAAATGGAGGAGAGGATAGAATTCGCTAAATCGCTAGTGGGCTCACAGCTGAAGGTAGATAGCGTCTTCAGAGTAGGTCAGCTCGTCGATGTCACTGCTGTCACTAAGGGGCACGGTTGGCAGGGGGTCGTGAGGAGGTTCGGGATAGAGTTGCTGAGGCATAAGGCTGGGAAGGGGAGATGGAGGGTAGGGAGCCTCGGCTCAAGGCATCCGCCTTACGTGACTTGGAGGGTACCGAGAGCTGGACAGACGGGTTATCATAAGAGGACGGAGTATAACAAGAGGATACTCATGATGGGGGATCTGACTAAAGGTGATTTAGATCTCTCCCCTAAGGGAGGCTTCAAGAATTATGGGATCTTGAGGAGTCAGTACATCCTATTATCGGGATCTGTTCCCGGGCCAGCAAAACGCTTCGTTTTCATAAGGCATCCAATAAGGCCTAGCTATGCTGAACTGCCCGCTCCAGAGGTATACTATGTGAGCTCGATCGGGTGGCTCGGGAGGTGAGTCCAATGGAAGTCCCAGTTTATAACTTGAACGGGGAGATAATAGGGAGAGTGGAGCTACCTACATTGTTTGAACTCGATGTGAGGCCGGATATAATAAGGAGGGTCTACCTATCGCAATTAACCGCTAGGATACAGCCTCAGGGCAGAGATCCCCTGGCCGGCCTCAGGACCTCGGCTGAGTCCCTAGGCGTCGGCCATGGCATAGCTAGAGTACCTAGAGTGAAGGGGAGGGGTTACCCTGCAGCTGGCAGGGCTGCTAGAGCTGTCATGACCGTAGGAGGAGCTAAGACGAAGGCGCCCAGATCTTGGAAAGTCGTATGGGAGAGGATCAACAGGAAGGAGAGGAGGCTCGCCATAGGGAGCGCGATAGCAGCTACTAGTCACCCTGAACTCGTTAGGGAGAGGCACAGGATACCGGAAGGGATCTCCTTACCTATTGTAGTATCGGATGACATAGAATCGATAGCGAAGACCTCCGATCTTCACAAGCTGCTCGAAAAACTTGGCCTAGAGGAGGAGCTCGAGAGGTGCAAGAGGAGGTTCAGGAAGATCAGAGCGGGAAGAGGGAAGATGAGGGGGAGGGTCAGGCAGAGAGCGAGAGGACCCCTGATAATATACTTGAGGGAGGACTCTCCTCTGAAGCTAGCGTATAGGAACATACCTGGGGTAGATGCTGTTTCCTTGAGGAACTTGAGCGTGATGCACTTGGCCCCCGGGGGGAAGCCGGGAAGACTTACTATATGGAGTGAATCCTCGATAAGAGCTCTGGAGGAGGTGAGGGTCATTGCCTAAGTTTTTCGATCCATTTAAAATACTAAAAGCTCCTATATCCACTGAGAAGGTAGTTAGGATGATAAATGAGGAGAATAAGCTGGCATTCTATGTCGATATCAAAGCGAGTAAGTCAGAGATAAAGAGGGCAGTTGAGGAGGCTTTTGATGTGAAAGTGGTAAGCGTTAGGACTTTAATAACATCTACTGGAAGGAAGAAGGCTTATGTGAAACTATCACCTGAGTTCAAGGCATCAGATATAGCCTCGAAACTTGGAGTCATAGGGTGAGGGTATGGGCAAGAGGATCTTAGTTCAGAGGAAGGGAAGAGGAGGAATCCAGTTCAGGTCAAAGGATCACCTGAAGATAGCCCCAGCTCGCTACCCTCAGGATGGAATCGATAATCTGCTGAGAGGCGTCATAAAGGAGATACTGCATGAGCCAGGCAGGCACACCCCGATATCGCTCGTGGAGCTTGAGAATGGGCAGGAGTTCTATTACATACCGCCCGAGGGGGTCTACGAGGGTCAGGAGATTCAGATAGGCAAGGGGGCTGAGGTTAAGACCGGTAACGTATTACCCCTCTCCGAGATACCTGACGGTAGTCTCGTGTGCAACGTCGAGATAAGGCCTGGAGATGGAGGGAAGATAGCTAGGAGGAGCGGCACTTATGCGATAGTCTTCTCTCATGAAGGGGATAAGGTAATACTGAGGTTGCCCTCTAGGAAGGAGAAATTAGTTGATGCTAGATGTAGAGCAACAATAGGCGTGGTAGCGGGTAGCGGGAGGGTAGAGAAGCCCTTCATGAAGGCCGGTATCAAGTACTACCATGAGAGGACGCATCCGAAGAGGTGGCCTGTGGTGAGAGGGGTAGCAATGAACCCCGTATCCCATCCGCATGGAGGTGGATCGCACAAGAGGCCTGGGAAGCCAACTACAGTCGCTAGAACAGCTCCTCCTGGTCAGAAAGTTGGTCATATAGCTGCTAGGAAGACTGGAAGGGCTAAGAGGAGAGCTGCTACTCAGAGGTAAAGATTATATTCCATGGAGGGAGGGTAAAAGGATGTCCTCGAGGGAGTTCAGGTACCGCGGGTACACGCTGGAGCAACTTCAGGCGATGACATTGGATGAGTTAGCTAACGTAATGCCATCTAGGATAAGGAGGACGCTGAGGAGAGGATTGTCCATCGAGAACAAGAAGCTCCTAGATAAGATCAGGAAGTATAAGGCCCTGGGGATAGATAAGGTCATAAGGACTCATAGGAGGGACATGCCCATCTTACCCGAGATGGTCGGCTCTAAGATAGCAATTCACAACGGGAAGGAGTTCGTTGAGATCACGGTAGTGCCCGAGATGATAGGGCACTATCTCGGTGAGTTCGCGATGACCAATAAGATCGTGAGGCATGGGAAACCTGGAAAGGGAGCCACGAGATCCAGCAAGTTCGTACCCCTCAAGTGATTGCCGGGGTGGCCGAGATCGGACCAAGGTGCCCGCCTTGAGAGCGGGTGGCCCTCCGGGCCGCGAGGGTTCAAATCCCTCCCCCGGCGCTCATTCACTTTTTCACTAATTATGGTGGATTTCTCATTCATACTTGAACTTTGGGGAGGAGCTCGGGGGCATTCTTCATGATCCCTATCCTGGGCTTATCGAACCTCCTCAACTCCTTATCTATTGCCTCTTGTAGCTCACCGTACCACTCGAACCCCATGGATTTAGCCTCATCCTCCCTTATCCCCTCCGATACTATGACTACTCTTATCCTCGACCTGATCTTCGACCACACCATCGAATTCGCTGCTCCTATGAGGTCCTTAACGAGTCCTGATCTCGCTCTCTTATCTATCTCCTCCGGTGGCAGTCCTGCGAGTTCTATCACCTCAGGATGAGTTCTAGCAACTCCTTCAGGGCATGGTGTCGCGAGGATCAGGGTACCCCCATCCCTGAGCACCATATCAGCTGGATAGAGGGATTTATGCGCTTGCCAAAACTCTATATCAGCTGGATAGCTACTCGCTATTACAACATCGAGATTCCCGGGGGATTCCACCTCATATATCCTCCTGGACTCCTTTACAGCTTCCTTGAATACTTCCCTCACTCCTCCAGCCCCTATCCAAGTGGGTCTACCAATACCATCGACCACTAGATCAATTAAACCCCTAAGACCAGCTTTCTCCGCAACTAAGTCCATTAGATCCCTTATCTCATTCTCTTCGATTCCAAGAAAACTTCTTCTGAGCCTGGCGCTTAACATATGCATCTCTCCGACAGTTCTCTCACCAGAAACACCTGGGAGAGCTATCTTGGAACCACCAGAGAATCCTGAGACATGATGAGGTGTAACGCAACCAATTCCTATCGAGAAATCTACCTTAGAGAGTTCCTTAGTGACTTCTATAGGGGCTCCGCTTGGCATCGTGCCCACTCTCACTTGCTTCTCCGGATCCCTGAAATCGGGTTGGATGATGTTCACTCTATCCAAAGCTTCCCCATATTTCCTCTCAAGTTCGGATTGTGTCATAGGTCTATGAGTCCCTAAGGCAGCTATTAGGGTGACTTCCCTTATGCCAATCCCTTCTAAGAAATCGAGGAGCTTGGGGAGTATGAGATGCGTGGGGGTGGGTCTCGTTATATCGTCAGCTATAATAGCTACCCTCGCTCCAGGCCTGAGGAACTTCAGATTTTTCAATGAGCTCTCAAGCTCTCCTTTGAGATCCTTAATAGGCTCTACTTCTCTCGGTTCTATATAATGGACTCTAAGACCATCGGGTAGGCTAAAATAAACCTTAGAGTTCCCGTAAGGTAACTGGAAGTCGGGCAAGCTAGCACCCAAGCAACCTGAATGCTAGCCTTATAGCGTTTACCATACTACCTTCATCAGCTAAGCATTTGCCAGCTATATCATAAGCTGTCCCGTGATCCACTGATGTCCTTATATAAGGGAGCCCCAGGGTGACATTGACGGCTCTATTAAAGCCCAAGAGCTTGATCGGAATATGCCCCTGATCATGATACATAGCTACAACAGCTTTGAACTCCCCCTTTATCGCTCTCAGAAATACGGTATCAGCGGGTATCGGCCCTTCAACATCGTATCCCATATCTATGAGCTTCTCGATAGCGGGCCTTATGACTCTGATTTCCTCATCTCCGAAGAGCCCTCTCTCACCTGCATGAGGGTTCAGAGATGATACTCCTATCTTCCCAGATTCCCCAAGCTTCTCGAGGAAGGATGAAGTTAGCTCCACAGTAATCATTATCTCCTCCTCCGTCAGGAGCCTAGGAACATCTTTTAGTGCTACATGCGTCGTGACATGTGACACCCTCAACTCATCGAGGAAGAGCAACATCTTAGTTTTTCTGACCCCTGCTAACTCAGCTAGGAGCTCCGTGTGGCCAGTGAATTCTATGCCAGCCATGTTAACAGCTTCCTTGCTGACGGGTCCCGTAACTAGGGCTTCAGCTTTCCCCCCGAGGATCAATTCAGATGCCCTCCTTATGCAAAGGTAAGAGTGAAGACCTCCCTCTGGCGTTGGGCCGTTACCCTCAACCCCGAAGTCATCAATATCTATAACTGGTACAGAATCCTCGAGGAGCGTGGGCTCATCCACGGGGGTGAATTCGATATCAAGGCCGCATGCCTCACATGCTCTCTTCAGGGACCTCATGCTTCCTATGACAGTTAAGGGGAGCCTTAAGCGTTTAATCGCCTTAACTAGGACTTCGGGTCCTACTCCCAATGGATCGCCTGCTGTTACTATAACCGATCCCATGGGGTTCACCTATCCTCAGCTATCGTGAGCTCGGGTCACTTATATGCTGAATGCGAAATGGGAAGTTCATCTCCTGACCCTCGATAGGATCCTTAACAGCGTTTCAGGGTCTCCAAAACCTCCAGCCTTTGAGATGAGAGGGGTCCCGTCCATAGGACCGCCGACGATCCATCCAGCGGCAAGCCCCTCCTCCGGGTAACTCCCTATCCTTATAGCGGAGACATCTAGCGGATCTAAAAGCCTCCTCAAAGTCTCTCCGCCGATGACCACGAGAGAACCTGGTCTTAAATCTAATAAGAGCTCGGCGATTTCCCCTATCCTGCCCAAGAAGCCTCCCAAATCGAAGGATATAGCTACATCTAATCCCTCCATGAGGCTCCTCCTCGCGAGATCTAAGGATCCGTTGACGATCACCTCTATCTTCTCAGATAACCTCTCTAATTGCTTCAATGTCACATCATTGGTTGAACCGGAGATGAAGAGTAAAGGACTATGAAGCTCAACGTAATCGGCTTTTTCACAGCCTAAGAAGTTGGAGAGCTCCATAGCTAGTCCTGCGCTCCCTCCCATCACCTTGAAGCCGCTCTCCTCTATGAGCCTGAAAGCTCGAGAGAGCTCGGATCTATCCCTCACATCCCTGAACGTCATTATGTCTCGATCTTCATCCCAGTAGCCCACTTTGAGCCTAGATGTAGCTTTCACTATCTCTAAAATGTCAGAGGAGGATTTGGGGAGCTCTCTGACGTAATCAGTCTCCTCCAATAGCCTTCCCCTCACGTAGAGAAGGCCATCCCTGACTATCCTACCCTGCTCTGGATATGCTGGTGTGAAAGGGATCTTAACACCTATGGACTCGCATATCTCATCGAACTCAGCTCCTACATTCCCTCTCATCGTTGAATCTATCTTCTTGTACAAGTAATGCCAATCTGAAAACCTTTTTAGAGAATCTCTCACCCTCAATCTAGCTTCATCGGGTCTCAAAAGCCTCGTATCAGTGCTTATACCTACGAAGTCCGATGATACTTCCTCTCTAAGTGCTACGACGGATCCCTCACCGAACTTACTCGTGGTATCTAGGGCACCGGTCAGGTCGTCAGCGATTATGAGGACCTTCATCACACCTGGATGAATGAGGGTTATATTTACTTTCTCCCGCTTAACTTAACAATAAAACGAGAATTTGGATCTCACATCAGGACTATACTTATCTTGACGTCATCCGGGAGTGTCATACCCATTATACTCCTTATATACCTCTCATCCGGGTTTGGGATGTCAATTATCCTCTTATGGATCCTCAACTCATACTTATCGTATCTATTAGTCCCCTCTCCCGATGGATTCCTGAGGGCCGTCACCCTGAGCCTCTTAGTGGGGAGGGGTATAGGCCCCTTAACCCTCACTCCCATCTTATCAGCTATCTCCTTGAACATCTTGCTTACTCTCTCTAAGCTCTCTGGATTCACGCTTACAAGTTCTATTCTGAGGATCTCAGTCATTTAAATCACCCAAAAAAAGGAGGGTTGTTCATTTCTTCTTCCTCTCCAGCGGGACTACATCCAGCACTATGCCCGCAGCTACCGTTATCCCCATGTCCCTAACAGCGAACCTCCCGAGTGGTGGGAACTCACTGTACTTCTCTATTACGAAGGGCTTGAGGGGTTCGAACTTCACTATGGCTGCATCTCCCCTCCTTATGAAGCTAGGCTTCTCCTCAAGGACCTGCCCGCTCCTCGGGTCTATCTTCTTCTCTATCGAGACCATCTTACAGGCCATGTGACCTGTATGGGCATGGATGACTGGAGTATAACCTGGGGCTATGGCTGTCGGGTGCTGTAGCACGACTATCTGAGCTGTGAACTCCTTGGCAACTGTCGGCGGGTTGTTCGGGTGACCTACGACATCTCCTCTCTTTATCTCCTTCTTATCTATTCCCTTTATGTTTATCCCTATGTTATCTCCAGGCTCGGCTTTTTCGAGCCTCTCATGGTGCATCTCTATACTCTTAACTTCAGCCGTCTTACCCAAGGGCTCTATTACTATCGTGTCCCCTGGCTTGAGGACGCCCGTCTCCACCCTACCGACTATGACAGTACCTACGCCGGTTATCGAGAACACATCCTGGATGGGGATCCTCAGGGGCTTATCTACGGGCTTTGGCGGAGCGACGAATGTATCCAGGACCTCATAGAGAGTAGGACCATTATACCAGGGCGTATTGTTGCTCCTATTAACTACGTTGTCTCCCTGAAGGCCGCTAGTCGGTACGAAGTGTATCTTGGATGGATCATAGCCGACCCTCTTGAGGAGGTCCGAAACTTGGGCCTTTATCTCCTCATACCTCTCCTTCTTATAACCTACAGTAGGATCATCCATCTTATTTATGGCTACAGCAAGTTGATTCACTCCCAAAGTCTTTATCAGGAAGACGTGCTCTATCGTCTGGGCCTGAACCCCCTCCCCTGACTTAGCTGAGACTACTAATATAGCTGCATCCGCCTGACTAGCTCCCGTTATCATGTTCTTGACGAAGTCCCTGTGTCCAGGGGCATCTATCACTGTGATCATCTTATGCGGGGTCTCCACTTTCGTGTGGAAGAGGTCTATGGTCATTCCCCTCTCTCGCTCCTCCTTGAGTCTATCGACGACCCATGCGAATCTAGCATCTGCAGCTAGCTCCTCCGGAGGGAGCTCCTCTACGAGCTTTAAATCGTAGAAGAGCCTACCGATTATTGTAGACTTCCCATGGTCCACATGGCCGACGAATATCAGGTTCACATGTTCCTTCTCAGGCATCATATCACCCTCTGAGTGACACCTGAGATTAGTGTATCGTGTATTTTTAAACCTGATATCTCGAGAGATCTCTGTACGGGTCGTGTCCCGAGGGCTGGGAGACCATACAGTAAAATATCATCAAAAAGTGATATTTATTCAAATAATTTTAATAAACATCAGCTTGATAAAATAATAGAAATTCAGCGAATTATTGATGAACTTATCCGTGTTAACGAAAATTTTACATAATTAACGGTCGATTCAATTAAAAATATAGTTATACTAACTGCATTTATCATTAATATTTTCACACAATCTCCTCCTAAAGCGTCATGGGGGATTTTTAAGCTGCTCGTATGAGATCGCTGGATGCATGAAGATGGGATTACGAAATATAAAGAAGCTACCGCTTGGTTGCTGACCTTTCCCCCATTAATGGCTCTATTATCAACTATACTATCTCTTAATTTTGCAATATTTGACAGAGATATGGGAGCTAGGATAAGTATAATCCTTATGATGACAGCAATGTTCGTATTCATCATCGCTGATAAGTACGTGAGGACCATAATTCCGCTCGAGGAGGGTCAAGAATATCATATGGTGAGACTTTATAAGAAGGCCGTTATTCTCTTGGGAGTAGTCATACCCTTGCTGGGCCTCTTCTCCGCATTGGCCGTAGGTTATCCTGATGCTCCGCTCACATCCCTCTCATTCACAGCTATATCCCTGAGCGGGTTGGGTTCAGCATGGAAGAGGTTCTATGATAAGATAACTGGAAAAATAGTGATAGAGACCAAGAGGACTAAAAGCTAAAAATTAAGATAAAGCTTCTGATATCTCATCCAATAGCCTCTCCGCTTCCTTCTTATCCCTTCCCTCAACTAAAATCCTTATCTTATGCTCTGTCTTAGAGAGCCTCACTAGAGCCCATAGATCGTCGGAAATTAACCCGATACCATCGAGGAAATCTAAGCTCATCCCCCTCCTCTCTCCAATTCTAATTAATCTCTCCTCCAAATTCTTCCATTCCCTCTTCAGGGGAATGTTCTTCCTGATCATGTAGTACTTGGGGAAATCCTCGATAATATCGCTCAAACTCCTCCCTCTAGTGGCCATAAGCTCCAGTATGAGAGCTGCTGCTAGAGGGCCATCCCTACCGAGATGGAAATCGGGGAGTATCACGCCCCCACAGCTCCCCTCACCACCGACAGTAGCCCCTATCTCCTTCATCTTATGGGTCACATAAGCCTCTCCTACGGGTGTTCTATAGATCTCAGCTCCTCTTCTCCTCGCTATATGATCAAAGATCTTAGATGATGCTGCATTCACGACTAGTTTCCCACCGCCCTTCCTCTCAAGCACATAATCGACGACGAGAGCTAGCGTAATATCCTCAGGCATAACCTCTCCTCTCTCAGTTACGATCGTCAGCCTGTCAGCATCTGTATCATGAGCGAATCCCAGATCAGATCCAGTGGCTACTACGATCTTAGAGAGATCCTCTAAAGTATCTGGCCTAGGCTCCAATTCCCTCACGAATATCCCTGGAGCTGAGTTTATTGTTAGCGTCTTGACACCGAGCTCTTTGAGGAGATAAGGGGTTACATAAGCCCCAGCTCCACCGTTGACATCAAGACAGACCTTCATTCCATATCCTCTGACTCTCTCTATATCCACGAACTTGAGGAGATCCTCCAAGTAGTCCTCTATAGCATCATATTGCTCCTCCCTTCCCAGTTCGTTCCAAGGCACGGATTCGAATTTTCCCCTCTCGAACTCGGATTTGAGGAGCTCCATCTCATCAGGATGAAGGAGGATACCTTCTTTCCCTAATAACTTCAAGGCGTTCCACTCAGGCGGATTGTGACTTCCAGATATCACTATGCCACCATCCGCATCGTACTTAGCTGTGGCCCACTCTATCGTCGGGGTGGGGGCTATCCCTATGTTAAGTACGTTTACACCAGCTGAGAGGAGCCCTGAAACAACTGCCCTCTCAATTGCTTCCCCGCTTGGCCTCGTATCCCTTCCAACAACTACTAGAGATCCCTTTCCCAATCTCCTCCCAAAGATATTGGCTATTAGCATGGAGATATGAGCATCGAAGCCCCTACCAACGATACCCCTTATCCCTAAGGGTGTGAAGATGAGGCTCATATCCCATCCCCCGGTTCCTCGAGGAGTAGCTGAGTGACCCTCTCAGAATCCCCTGACTTCATGTAAGATCTCATAACGGGGAGTATCACACTCAGTATTATAAGAGCACCTAGTAGCTCTGAGATGGGGGAGAGAGGACTAGATCTCACGATCAAAACGACGCTAGTACCTATAGCATTCAGAACACCACCTATCGCGAAACCAGCGAAGAAAGGAATAGCTTTATCCTGAAGGAAGCTTTCACCCCCGTATCTCTCAGCTAAGAACCTCAATAGGCTAGTTAGCATGTAGAGAGCAGCGTATCCTGGGAGTAGGAGCCCGAGGAGGACCCCTATGGCACTTATACCGAATATCGGAAATATTCCCTTTACTATGAATGGGATCGCGCCTATGAGAAATCCCTCGAGGAAGTAAATTGGATCCCATCCGCCCAGTTGATTCATCACTGTTAGGAGTCCCTCCTCTGGATAAGTCGTTACTGCCATCTCTAGGGGCTTCTTAGCGGCCCCCCATATGTGAAATGAGAGGAGAAGGAGTAAGGAACCCGCTAAAGCTCCGAAGACTATCCCGAAGACCTGGGCCCTGAAAATAGTCTTAGTCTTTATATTGAGCTCTGATGAGAACTTGAACCCCTCAGCTGAGGCTGTAGGCTGAGCTGATATGGAGTCAGTCACCATGGCATTAGCTGCTCCTGAGAAGAAAGCATCTGAGGATGCTCTACTGAAGATGCCCGAGGAGAAGAATATATGATCCAAGATACCCCTTATCCCTAGGTTGATCGGTACTATCCAATTGCTCATCCCGAGCGTCCATATGTAGCCCTGCCAATAAATTAATTGAAGCATCAGTATAGCTAAAGCTATAGCAGGGCTCATCCCTAGGATCGATAGTAGGAATATGCCACTGATGAAGGTCGAAGCCCATCCTATGAGGAGCCACTTCCTCGAGAGGGGCTCATCACTCCACTCCTTAAAGTTCCTCACTATGTATCTAGCTCCCAAGAGGATGGGGATCAGACCTACAGCAACGTAAACTCCTGTGCTGAGATGATACCACGGCAACGGGCCATTGACCGCAGCATTAGATGAATAGAATGAGAAGTCATGGCCGCTCTCATAGGGAAGGAGGCCCATCCTCACTAATACTGGGGGTATGAGTAAGTATGCGACTATAGCAGTGATCCATATGGATACCTGTATCTCCAGGGGTATCAGGAAAGACCATGCAATTAGATCGGGGGTTATCTGAGTCCCCTGATCCATACCGAAGGCCCCCCCTGGGAAGGAGCCTTGGAGGTAAGGGGTGAGATCGAACCTGAGATCAGCTGTTGGGAAGTCCTCCCATATGGCCTCTAGGAGATGCCCTCTTTGAAATAGACTAATTATGAAACCTGAGAGGATTCCAAGATATAATATCTTCAGCTTAATTCCTCTTTCTTTCAAGATTTTTGAAAATTTTGCCCCAACAGTAGCGACGGGGAAGACGAGTCTCTCCCTCTCTATGTAAAATCTCCTCAATGGTATCACGTTGAAGTAAGAGAATAGTGTGAGGATAATCGCGAAGAGAACTACGTAAGTGAGTGGGAGGATCCAAGCTCCCCAGTTTATTTTGCCGCCCAGGAGGAGGCTTCTCATGGCGTCCTCATCCTTCAGCACTAGGAAGTCGGGAAGGATCTGCTTGAGTGGGAAGTCCCTCGAGAGACCTGCGATAGCCCAAGATGGGAGTATGTACTGCCAACCTATGAAGAGGACTGTCATCACCTCAACGGATCCGAATATAACCCCCATCTCCCCGAAGGATAGGGGCCTCTTGCTCATACTGGAGAGAGCGTATGAGACAGCTAATATGACGAGAGCAGCCTCTCCAGTCCAGCTGTAGCCACCAGCCCCCCTTATCACTGTCTGACCGAAGAGTATGAGGAGACCGAACGCTATAGATAGAAGCAGAGCCCTAGGAGTGAATGACTTCTCATCCCCTTCCAAGAGATCACCTAAGCGAGGAGACCTCCCTTTATATTTAAATGGTGATCAGTTATCGATGATGATACTTCCTTATCAATTCCTCTAATCTCTCTAATAGTATCTATAGCTTCAGGGACTGCTGAAAAGATCCCATAGAGGGAAAAGATGTTAATCTCACTACCATCCTTCGATTGCTCGATGGATCTCAGGAATAAAATGATGGAGAATAGAGTGTACCTCCTGAAGAAAGGGTAGTAAATGCATAACTCATTCAGATCGACCTCACGATTTATCGAACTCATCCTCCTAGCGGATATTAGATGGTCCCTCAGTGTCTCTAAGCTGAGCCTCTCCGACAACTCGAGCTCGAGCATAGCTGGTCTAAAGAATGGACAGCAGTATATATCGGAGACCCACCTAATCCTCAATTTACTTATGGGTATGTCAGATAATCTCGAGAGGATGATATCCCCCGGATTCAGCTGAATCCCAGTGCCCTCAAATGTCAACTTAATGCTCAACTCATTAGGATCATATTCCATCAGAAAATCTATACCCTCAAGGAAATCCTCCAAGAATCCCTGTACCTTTATTCCCCTCTCCTTGAAATATTCAAAGCCAGATTCACTGCAGAATAAATTAGCCGTCTCAGATAAATCCTTGGAAATTGGAGTGGGCTTATGGGAGTAAAGGCCCCTCACATCTATATCCGGCTGGCTCCTCAGGGCATCCATTAGGTGAGCGGCATAAGGATCTTGCCCTATGATCCCTATCCTTATCATCTAGATGAGCTCTCCCTCAAAGCATCGACAGCGGGCAATGGGAGGCCAGCGAGACCGTACATCACAGCCCCACCAGCTGTGTAGACTTTGCTCCCCTTCACCCCTACCATCTCGGCTGCTGCGCTGAGATGCCCTCCACAGAGGACGGATTCTTTAGCATATTTTTCCATTGCGCTGACTATCTCAAGGGTCCCTCTCCTAGATTCTGGCTTCTCGAATATTCCCATGGGTCCATTGGCTATAGCTATATCTACGCCCTTCAGCTTCTCCTTGTATAACTCTATCGTACCGACGCCTATATCTATTATCTCAGCGTTCTCAGGGATCGCGTATACTGGGAAGTTCTCGATCTTACCATCCTCTAACCTCACTAAGAAATCAACTGGATAGAAGATTCTACCAGAAGCTTCATTCAAGATCTCCCTAGCTGCTGGGAGTAGGAGATCCAAGTCCTTCATCTTCCTAATCTTCCCGTTCAGCTTATGACCAGCTGCTAGAGCTAAAAGCATGCCGACGAGCCCTCCAGTCAGGACTTCAGCTGCCTTATTGTTCCTGATAGCGTGTACCATTACTTTCAGCTTATCCGGGACCTTAGCACCTCCCAATATTAGGACCCTCCTCCCCTTTATAGAATCCAGCTCCATCATCTCATTCAGCATTTTCTGCATGTTCCTCCCAGCTGCAGAGGGCAGGAGGTACGGGAAAGCGACTAAAGAAGGTTGGCTCCTATGGGCGGCTTGAAACGCATCGTTAACATAAGCATCAAATAGGGGAGCTAACCTCTGAACTAGATGAGTCTTTATTAAATCTTTTGGATCTCCCTCTATGTTCTCCTCAGCCATAAATCTCAAATTCTCGAGCATAATAACATCTCCCTTCTTCATCTTCTTTATCCTTTCCCTTACATCACTTGAGAAGACACCATCCACGTATTCCACATCTATGCCAAGTTCCTTAGAGAGCTCCACTGCATGGGGCTCCGTAGTTATGAAGTCACTGCTCCCAGGCCTCCCTTGATGAGTTCCAACGACTACAGAAGCCTCCCTCTCAATTAGCTCCTTTAAAGTCTTAGCAGCTTGCTTTATCTTCTCAATTTCCATTATTTCACCGTTCTCTCCTATTGGGACGTTCATATCTGCTCTTAAAAAGACCTTCTTGTTCTCTACATGGAGATCATCGAGGGTAGGTACCCTTCTAGTCTTCATGAGCATCCCTCACTCGAGACTAGTGAAAATTAAATTTTTATCTTTTTAGGGAGGAGAGCTCGCTACATGACGGAAAATTTTTTAACAATCATTTCAGGTACTCGGAGAGAGCATCCTTACATGGGCATTCCCTCTGCTTAGGTATCCTTCTTATAGTTTCCTCAATAATTCTAGATATATCTTGGATTTTCCTTGAAAATATCTCAATCACTTCTTCTTGTGTCAGTTTAACTGCTCCTAATACTCCTGCTGCATAATTAGTGACTACCGAGATGCTCGCATAACAGATAGCGAGTTCTCTAGCTAGGGAAGCTTCCGGGCACCCTGTCATTCCGACTATATCTCCCCCAAGCACTGAAAATGCTCTAATTTCGGCAGGAGTCTCAAACCTGTTCCCCTCAGTGCAAACGTAGACTCCTCCATCTCTGACCCTCAAGCCCATATGCTCCGCAGCTTCAATTATAGAAGCCCTTATCTCAGGACAGTACGTGTATGGAGTCATTGAAACGTGTACTACACCGCTTACTTCCCTCCCTCTGACCTTAATTGTGGTCTCTCCGTCATAAAACGTCAAATCCCTGCATTTAGTCATATCTATGAAGTCATGAGGTACGACTATCGTTCCTGGCTCAAGAGACGGATTTATCGATCCTACTGCATTTGTGGCGATTATCCTCTCCACCCCAAGCATGTTAAGGGCGTAAAGATTTGCCTTATAGTTCACTTTATAGGGAGGAAGCTTGTGCGAGGCCCCATGCCTCGGTATGAAAGCGACCTCCTCACCAGCTAACTCACCGAGTTGGACATCGCAATGGCCGAAGGGCGTATCTAATCTCAATATTTTAGGGTTTTCCAGGAGCCTATAGAGGCCGCTCCCACCTATTATGCCTACTCTCACCATAATGATCCCTCGATATACCCTCATCATTAGTGGTAATTTTTATAACTCATGCGCGTAAGTACCCGCGCCTAGAGCAAAGTTCTGAGGGGGTGTAATTATGGCCCTAGCCACAGTCGGTGGGAGACCAGTCCTGATATTGAAGGAGGGAACTACGAGGACGAGAGGAGATGAAGCTAGAAGGATAAATATAATGGCTGCGAGAGCAATAGCGGACGCTGTTAAGACAACGCTCGGTCCTAAGGGAATGGATAAGATGATAGTGGATTCGATCGGTGATATAACTGTTAGCAATGATGGAGCCACGATACTGCAGGAGATGGAAGTCGCCCATCCAGCTGCGAAGCTGATGGTAAACCTAGCCAAAGCTCAGGATAAGGAGGTAGGGGATGGGACAACAACTAGCGTAGTTCTCGCTGGAGAACTCTTGATAGAGGCTGAGTCGCTACTGCAGAAGGATATACATCCGACCGTCATAGTTGAGGGGTATGAGAGGGCTCTGAAGTTCGTGGAGCGGGAGCTGGAGAAGCTCGCTATAAACGTCAACCCTGATGATGAGGAATGGCTCATGAAGGTCGCTGAGACAGCTATGAGCAGCAAGCTCGTGAGCGGTGAGAAGAGGAAGTTAGCTGAGATAGCTGTTAAGGCTGTTAAAGCTGTTGAGGAGATGAAAGGGGATAAGAGGTACGTAGACATAGATAACGTGAAGATAGTGAAGAAGAAGGGCAAGAGCCTAGCTGAGACGGAGTTCGTCAAGGGCATAATATTGGACAAGGAAGTCGTGCATGGGGACATGCCGAAGAGCGTGAAGAACGCTAAGATAGCGATTCTAAATGTACCGCTTGAGATAAAGAAGCCCGAGATAGACATGGAGATCCAGATATCATCTCCGC
Organism: Thermoproteota archaeon; assembly: GCA_037917625.1. Classification (GTDB taxonomy): domain Archaea; phylum Korarchaeota; class Korarchaeia; order Korarchaeales; family Korarchaeaceae; genus Korarchaeum. Next base: position 22,254 of record JAVCBY010000035.1, read on the forward strand.
AAGAGCTGAGGGAATTCATAGAGCAAGAGACCAAGATCCTCAGGGAGAAGGTAGAGAAAATACATTCTGTGGGCGCTAATGTTGTGTTCTGTCAGAAGGGAATAGATGAAGTAGCTCAACACTTCCTAGCGAAGTATGGTATAATGGCAGTCAGGAGGGTAAGCGAGAAAGATATGCAGAGGCTAGAGAAGGCTACTGGAGGGAAAATAGTCAACAACTTAGATGACTTAACTGAGAACGAACTTGGAAGAGCTGGTCTTGTTGAGGAGAGGAAGATAGGAGATGATAAGATGATATTCATCGAGGAGTGCGAGAACCCGAGGGCTGTAACGATATTACTGAGGGCTGGAGCCGATACGATACTGGATGAAGCTGAGAGAGGGCTCAAGGATGCCCTATACGTCATAAGGAATGTAGTTGAGGATGGGAAAGTATTCTATGGAGGTGGCTCCGTACAGGAGGAGCTAGCTATAAGGCTGAGGGAGTACGCTCACTCAGAGAAAGGAAAGGAGCAGCTTGCAATGGAGGCCTTCGCTAACGCTTTAGAGAGCATTCCCAGGATATTAGCTGAGAACGCTGGTATGGATGCTGTGGATGCTATAGTCGAGCTGAGGAACGCTCACAAGTCAGGGAAGATATCTGCAGGAATAGATGTCCTTAACGGTAAGGTCGGCGATATGGCCGAGCTCGGAGTCGTCGATACTTACAGGGGAGTGAAGAACGCTATAGCTGCAGCGACTGAGACAGCCATCCTGATAATAAAGACTGACGATATAATAGCTGCCAAGCCGTACGAGGAGAAGGGGAAGGAGAAGGGCAAGGGCGGAGAGGAAGAGGAGGGTGGCGGTGAGTTTAAATCTGAGTTCGACTGATGGCCCCCGATAGGAATGAAATGGATAGATAGGGAAGCTGGTAAGATCCTCGGGATAAATGCCTTCGATCTTTTTTTATTACTCATAATTTTGTGTGCTGGCGGCTATTATGCTTATGAGAACTTAGTTCCACCGCCTCAAGAGGTCAGCTCATTCTCCGGGTTGAACATAAGGAATGCAGCTCTAGAGTACAGCAGACTCTCAGGTTTAGGTTATCTAGTTTACGCTAGGGTGGACGGAACTTGGACTATGAACGGCACAGGGCTTCATGATGATATCTTGATAACTTGGGCTTATGAGACTAGGCTCATCGGATGGTATAAAGGGAGCAGGGTCACTATAGGGGGGCCTAATGCATACGTTGAGGATATCGCTGCTACACAAATAACATTCAAGACGGCTACGCCTTCCGTAATAAGGATTTACGTGAGTCAGATAAATGGGAGCACACTATCTGAAATATCGGGTAAGCTAGAGGAGATTTCGAGGGATGTAGCTGGAAGATATGGTGTGGGCACTGTTCTGATAAGATCGTCCCTCGTCATAAGCGTCCCTGGGTTTAAGCCAAATGCTTTCACTTATAGCGAGCTCAGGAATAAGATATATAGTAGGGTACCTTGGGGCTACCCGTATTTCTCCTTAGGGGATTCTTACATAACGATTATATTTGATTACACTCAGAGGAACTTCCTCACTACAGATGATCTGAGGACGATAGACTCCATACTGAGGGAACTGAACATCAGTTACAGTGGTGCGATTCTTTACGATGGATATGTCTTCATAGGGACTGAGAGGCCCCTGACCGGTGTCTCAGTATATGCTGAGCTCTTAGAGAACGCTAGGAAGTACTCGAATATAATAGATCTATCGAAGCTGACATATATCGTTAAGCCATGAGGTGCTCCATTTGATCCTCTCGATACTGATCAGGTCTATTAAGAGCTCTCTGATAGGGAGAAAGCTGACTAGATTAAGGCCCTCAATAATAAAGGAGAGCTTCACATACAGGGCTCTAATTTCAATTTATAAAATCCTAAGCGAGTCTTATGATAGATCCTTCCTCATGAGGACATCTAGGAGGCTCTGCTACTCAATCCCGGGTAAAGATAAATTCCAAAAATTTCAATTTAAGGAAGGAAGTTTAATAAAAAGAGCATTGGATGTCTTTCTATCACCATTTATCCTCCCCATAGGCTTCCTATTCTTCTTCATGATTTCCTTAGTTAGGGTGTGTGAGGGAACGGTCCTCCTGCTCTTCCTCACTGTGATATCGATGCTCCTAGGGATAGCTTTAGCTAGGGCTGAGGAGGAAATGGAGGTGATAGACGCAAGGGAATTCGTCCTCTTCCTCGGGGTCTCGATGTTCCTCATAGGTTACGCTGCTTTCATCGTCCAGATAGCGAATGTAGGTGGGATCCCCCTACTGGATGAGCAAGTGAGAAGGAAACTCTCAGCAGAGCTGAATTACCTCTCATGGACGACGGTCCCAGGTGCAGCTTTCATACTCTCCTCATCAAAGGTAAGGAGGTGCGAGGCCATAATATTCTCCATAATAGGGTTCATACCCTCCCTTCTACTCGCGCTTGCAGAAGGGAGGGTATGAACCCTATTATGGAGAATATTATGTCCTCTTCCTCGGGGTCTCGATGTTCCTCATAGGTTACGCTGCTTTCATCGTCCAGATAGCGAATGTAGGTGGGATCCCCCTACTGGATGAGCAAGTGAGAAGGAAACTCTCAGCAGAGCTGAATTACCTCTCATGGACGACGGTCCCAGGTGCAGCTTTCATACTCTCCTCATCAAAGGTAAGGAGGTGCGAGGCCATAATATTCTCCATAATAGGGTTCATACCCTCCCTTCTACTCGCTTTCAGGACGGAGATGATAGCATACATATTAGCGGTCCTCCTCGTATTATACAATAGGAAGCTGATAGGATTAGGATTCATAACAACTGCTTTCATAATGTTGATAATATCCTTCATAGGGGTCGGGGCGTTCAGATCTATAGCGACAGGATTGGTCCAGAACCCGATAATCTCGGTCCTCTACAGGCCCACCATAACTGTAGCAGCTCTAGATACTATCGTTAGGCTCTATGCCTTCAGACCCGTCACGAATGGCTACATTCATCTCGCTGCGATCTCCTCCCTCAAACTCATAAGCGGACCTAGATACGGACCCAGGAACCTCATAGGCAGGTACACCTTAGGGAGGACCGACGTATCTACGACAGCTACTCTCATAGGGGGGCCCCTCTTAGATTGGGGGATCTTAGGGGTCTTGGCATCCTCCCTCATATACTCCTACATGTTGACATTATCCCACAGGTTCTCCAGGAAGAGTGAAGCGCTCCTAGGTCCTTACGCAGTCATATATTCATACTTAGTCGTGGGGATCGAGACGGGAATTCTGGATCTCAACGTCTACATCTACCTTTTAATCTCAATCCTCATCGTAATATTCTCACTGAGGCCTAAAAGATGAAGGCTCAAGAGATAATAATCCACCCTTCCTCAGGAATTTCCATAATTTTAGCCTCTATAATGATTCTCGGCTCAGTTAAATTCGGTTTATCTTATCAGTGGCTCCTCGCCTCACTCTCCGGCCTAGCTTCATTCACATTAGGCGTTACTTTAGCGAACCGCTTGAGCATCAAGTTCTTGATCATCTCCTCAGAGGCAGCACTCTTTACTATAATATCCTTCTCATTTTTAAAGATAGCAGGGTATTACGCGTTCATAATCTCATTTTTATGGCTGATAGTTGCAAACATCTCCTCGTTACTCATCGGAACGAAGGAAATGAGGGTACCGATATACTCAATCCCCATATTCATCCTAGGCGCATCTCTAGTCATTTACTCTTACCTCAGGATCCCCAATATCGCTGAGCTGAGGGCCTCGCCCAGCGTACCGATTGAGGGAGCGTTCGGGATGTTCTTAATCTTCATATCATATCCAAGTATCTTCTCCTGGCTTTTAGAATCAAATTCGCTTTATGCAGCATTATTCTCAATAGCTAGCATATCCCTAATGCTCCTTCATGGCTTCAGAGCGGACGCTATTCTAGTGATACTCTCGACGTTCCTCCTGGTATGGAGGAGGAGTAAAAGTCTCTCATACCTCCTCTTGTTATCTGTCCTGCTCCTCTACATAGGAGTGGATGTGATTAGAACTAAGCTAGCGATATCAGCTATTGAGAGACCTATCTTCCGACTCAGCACGACTTATTATTACTCTAAAGAGCTAGCATCATATTTTCTCAAGCTAATGCCTATAGAGCCATTCTGGCTCACCTCTATACCACTGCATCAATCTCAGACGATAGGAAGGGGGATCTTCGGCAAGGATTTCGGGATAACCCCAACGATATTCATTGGGATGCTCATGGACCTCGGCTTCATCGGGATGCTGCTCCTATCCTTCCTCATAGGCTCAGCAATCGGTCATTCCCATAGGGAGTTCATCTCAAGGGGTGATGAATTCTCATACCCCATAATCTGGCCCATTATAATAACTAGGACGGAGATAGGGCTGACTCAGCTCGACCTCGCCCTCATATTCGGGTCCACTATATTCTCCCTCTTGCTTAACTTTTTTAATGGATCGCGTAACTTGAGAGGAGGGTAGGAGAATGCCGTACTACTACCACGGTCCCGTGATGCCCGGGGGCAGGAAGCCGACGGGTGGAAAGATAAGAGTCAGTAGAGGGAAGAGGAAGAGAGAGGCAGGAAGGCATCCAGCTTTCACGACGATAGGTGAGAGGAGACTCAAGCTAGTGAGGATAAGGGGAGGAGGGATAAAACTGAGACTCATATCAGGTAATGAAGTGAACGTAGCGGTAGGAGGTGGTGTGACGAAGAGAGCTAAGATATTGGGCTTCATTGAGAATCCATCGGATAAGACGTTGAGTAGAAGAGGCATAATAACTAAGGGAGCTTTGGTTAAGACTGACTTGGGGATAGTGAGGATCACATCGAGGGCAGGTCAGCACGGTCTACTTAACGGAGTTTTAGTGAGGGAGGAAGTTGCATCGTAGGGAGAGGAAGGTGATCTACCCATCTTACTTCGACTCCAGATTGAGTAGGAATGATGGGAGGAGGGTTCCGAGGAGTCTGGCTGTGAGGGGGCCGACGCTTCAAGACCTCATAAATGCCCTCAAATCCCTCTCAATGAGTTTCGATGTGGAGAAGGATAAGGGGAGACCATCCAGATGGTATAAGTTCGAAGGGCGCGTTTTAGTCAATTATGAGGGGAGAAAGGAGGAGCTCCTCAAGATACTGGCTAAGGAGATGGTGAGGCAGAGGCGTGAGATTTCTGGGGGAAGTGGTCAAGGTAACTAGGTCAAGGAACTTTCTCGTGAGACTGAGACCACCCTTAAAGGAGGATTTAAAGGGTTTTAGGGTGCTACTTGAAGATTTATCCTTGGTAGGGATCGTAAGTGATATAATAGGGCCCGTTCACGAGCCCTATGCTCTCGTCAAGATACTGATCCCCCTGGAGAGGGCTAAGGATCTCATAGGTAAGAGGGTGTATCTCGCGGAGAGGGGTGATGAGAGGATCTTGAGACGCGGAGAAGATCGCGTATTCTATTGAATAAATAGTTAGAAACTCTCTCAGAATCCCCCCTCTCGATTATTATGACCTCTGAGGAGCTCTTCAACCTCTCTACTTCTTCTATCTTAACTAAGGGCGCTGTACCAACTGAAATAAGCTCCGATTCCCATATATCTCTCACTACCTCGATGAAATTCCTTGAAAGAAGCTCCATCTTCCCTATCTCATCGATCATCACTACCTCGCACTCTTCCAAAGCCCTTCTCAATGCAGGTATAGCTATAGACTCGAACCTCACGATATCCACTCTGTACTTAGATATAGAGGGGCCCTCCTTGAATTCTGTCGATGCGAAGACATCAGTCCGTCCAGTGAGTATATCCTCGACAGCAAAGCCCTTCCTTATCCCTCTCTCCCTCAATTCCGGTGTCCTTATACCTCCAACCTTAATACCGCTATCTCTCAGCTTCTCAAGGAGGAGCATGATGCAAGTGGATTTCCCTGACCCAGGCCTCCCTATTATAATGAACTTCCCCTCCTTCCTCATGTGAGCTCAAGGTTAACGTTAGCTTTACGCTTATATAGTGAGGGTAAGGTCTCGTTCTACTCTACGGATCTCGAGGAACTGGCTAAGATGGGACTACCATATACTAAGGCCCCGATCTTCTATAATCCGAGGATGAAGCTCAATAGGGACGTAGCTATCTCAATCTTCTCATCATTATCCATGAGGAGCGCAGCCGATCTAATGGCAGCATCTGGAGTCAGGGCGTTGAGGCTCAAAGCTGAGGGCGGGGCGGAGGAGGTCTTGGCATGCGATTCAAACTGTTTATCAGTTCAAATAATGAAGATGAATGTGAAGTTAAACAATTTGAGCGGGATTAGGGTGAAATGCTCTGACGCAAGACTTGAAGCTGAGAGAATGGCATGGGAAAATGAGAGAGTCGATTACATAGATCTAGATCCTTTCGGATCTCCAGCCCCCTTCTTAGACTCCTTCTTGAGGGCTTTGAAACGCGGGGGCGTAATAGGGGTGACTGCCACGGATGAGCCGCCTCTGTTTGGCATATATCCAGATAAGTTGCTCAGGTATTATGGAGTTTGGGGAAAGAAATTACCATTTTGTAAGGAATTTGGGATAAGATCATTAATATCATTCGCGATAAGGACCGCTGCGAGGTTGGACTTAGCGGCTGAGCCCCTCCTATCTTACGGAGAGGGGCATTACGTGAGGGCTTACTTCAGGGTAGAGAGAGGAGCCGAGAGATCTAAGCGTCTCCTGAAAGAACTAGGATGGGTTCTTTACAGTGAAGGGGATTTCGAGATAATTAAGGGGATAGATGAGATGCCCAGAGGGGCAATGGGGCCCATCTGGGTTGGAAAAATAGTGGAACCTGAATTCCTCGGGAGATTGAGTCCCCTGAATGAGGATGTTAAGAAGCTCTTTGAGAAGCTTAAGGAGGAAGCCGATGGTCCTCCGTTCTACCAAAGGCTAGATATCATATGTTCTAAACTGAATGTAGAGATCCCTAAACTCAAAATTGTGATAGAGTCTCTCAGGGAGTTAGGTCACTTTGCAGCTAGATCTCACTTAGATCCCCTCGGCATTAAGACGACAGCTAAGAGGGAGGAGATAGAGGACCTAGTCAGGAAGCTCACTTCTTCCTGAAGAGGATCATAGCATGCTTAGGATCATAGGGGGAGAGGTCTATGGATTCGAGGAGCTCATATCTACCGGTCCCCAAGACCTCCCTCTCAACTCTCTTGTATATCTTCTTGGGAGGGAGTGTTACATCTATGCTGCTCGCCTTGACAGCGATGATAGCCACTCCACCGCTCTTCAGAAATAGATCAGCGTTCTTGAGCAGGATATCGACTTGATCGGGTTGAGCAACATCCTCATATATGACATCAACCTCTGTAACGAGCCAACTGTAGTTATAAGGTCTCCTGGCGCTCTCCAATATCGGGACGATATTCCTCCTATACTCAGCTACTCTAAGAAGATCTCTCATCACCCAATGCGCTACCTCGACTCCGAATATAACTCCACTCTCCTCTATAACATCGCTTATGTGGGAGGCAGTCGTACCAGAGGCTATGCCTAGATAGAGGACCTTAGAACCTCTCTTAAAGGGGAAGTTCCTCAGCCCATTATATATAGCTGCAGCTAACTTCGATCTCCTCGGGTTCCATATCCTGTACTCCACTCCCCGAACTTCCCTAAAGGTCTCATCGTATACCTTGATCCCAGGAGTCAAGTTCCTCGTAGCTAGAAGCTTCTTCCCGTCCAAAATCCAATAAACATTCTCGAAATTTTCATCCTCCTTTACTCTCACTCTTAAACGCCTCCATGAACTTCTTCAGTTTCTCCTCTATCTCCATCCTCAAGCGATCCCCTATGTACTTCCCATCCCCATAAACATCGACTCTAGTGGCTATAGCTATCTTAGTAGCTAAAAGCCTCGATATCTTCCCCCTCAAGCTTTTCGGAGCTCCCCTCACTTCTTTAGCTTGGAATATGACCCCATGCTTCGGGGGCTTAGCTCCCTTTGTTAAATGCATGAATATCGCCTTATGGGCACCTAATATCTGTATTGAACTAGCAGGAAGACTTGCGAGTCTCTCGAGGCTTCCCGCAATAGCTATCAACCTAGCGCCAACCATAGGGTGAACTACAGCTGATAGATTAGGGGCTGCTCTCCTCATCAAATCTTCTATGTAGAGCTCCATCTCCCTCTTAGCTTCATAAAGCTCAAGCCAGCTTAAAGCTGCTCTCCTTATCGCCTGAAGATCTATTTCACTCAAATCAGCCCCCATAGAATTCCTAGAAGCCTTAATTACCTTTTTGATGATCTTCTCATCTAAACCAGCTTCCTCAAGTATTTTTCGGTCTAACTTCCTCCTGTCCGGCTCTACGGATATCAGCTTGATGAAATCATAGTGATCCTCTATGAGTTCATCGAGCTCAGGGAAGTGTATAGAATACCACTCCCTTATCGTAGGCGCTATCATGTTCAACGCCTTATTTGAGTGATCGACGAAATCTACAGCCTTTATAACCTGTTGATCTAGGGAACTGAGCCTCTCCCTCACACCAGACTTAGAAAGCAAGATGCCCAGCTCACTTAGGAACTGAAAATATTCCTCCTGCTTTATCTCCCCCCACGCTTGTGAAGCGTATCTTATAGGGGAGCTCCTGATGATAGAGAAGGGCTTCTCACCCGGGGATAATGTGGAGCTCCTCCCCATCTCATCTAAGATCTCCTTGAGGATTGAATCATTGACTACTATCTCATCAGCATTCATATTCGCTAATATCTTATTCAGGGTCTCCCTTATGAATTCCCTCCCCTCGAGTATCCTCGCGATAGCCTTCTCATCCTTAGGGAATGGTACTAACTCTAACAACTTCCCATTCTCATCGAGCAATAAGATGCCATAGGGCTGCATCGCCAGGAACGCTCTCAAGAGGACCCCTCAGATCGGATGCTGCCCAGGCTTCCTATTGAGTACATACCTTTTACGGTACAGGATCTTCATCCTGACCCTAGGTGGGGGGCTCCTCCTCTCCCTAGCCTCTACCTTTGGGGTGAGCGATCTTACCTTGCCCGCCTTATTGAGGGCACCATGCGTTCCCCTAGGCATTCTCTCACTATGGCTAAGTGAGGCTCTCCATTAATATACGTTTGCATATATCCTCATCCGCTGGGCTCTAGCCTCAAGCCCTAAACGAGGCCCTAACGATGAGCAGATCTATGGGATCATTGAAGGAGCTCTGAGGTCTCGTCTTTCTCATCTCTCTTCATCAATAATAGCCTATAGTCCTCTATAAGACTCATTATATCGAATCTCATGCCCTTCTGAGATTCCTTAACTTCCTCTCTTTTAGCGAGTAACTTGAGGGCCTCATCCATCGGGATGACCGGAGTTACCCCATTCCAAGCTATCCTATAATTCTCCTCAGAATCGACAAATATGCCCTCCTCAGAAGCCCTCTTCATGAAATCCGGAGGCGGGGGGCTTCCCCTATAAAGTATGATCTTTATCCCCATGCTCTTGAGTTTCTTGACGATACTACCGCTAGCCCCTGATGCATCTAAAGTCAAGATTGCCTCAGCACTCTCCGTCATTGAGTCTATCTTTTCCTTAGCCAGCGATGGGAGGACCTTGATCTTAATTCCTGGAATCTCGTTCCTCTCAGATATCGCTTTTAGTTGGGATCTAAGGAGTTCATTCTGCCATCTCTCCTTCTCTAGCTCCCTCTCCAGCTCCCTTATTCTGGAATCCCTAGCAGATATTCTCCTATCTATTTCTATCTCCAGGTTCCTCATCTCCTCCAAGTACTCTATCCTCCTCCGGAGTTCGGAGATCTCCTCATCCTTCCTCCTTATAATTTCCTTGTACCTCTCTATCTCCTCCCTCAACTCCCTTATCTTTAAGATAAGCCTCTTAACATAATTATCCGTTCTGGCTAACTCTTTCCTCAACTCAAGGTACTTAGATTCCTCCTTGACCTCCTTGGAGGAGAACTCCTCCAAGGCTACTGATATAGGCGTCCCCTTTAGTATCTTGCTCAATATGAGATCAGCGTCCTTCCCGAGGCCTGCTTCCTCAATCCTAGCTCTAGCTTTAGCTATCAGGTTCTTAGCCTTTTGATAAGCCTTTAAGGCTGCTGCAAGAGAGTCCCTCTCGTGAGAGCTCTCAGCCCTCACTCCCTTCTTTTCCTCAAATTCCGTAACTATTTTCCTCTTCTCCTCAGCTTTCATATCATATTTAGCAACAATGAGCCTTGAATCAAACATATTGGCTATCTTAACCACACTTTTCGGTGGTGGATTCACATCAGTTGCTATTATGACTGGGTAGCCGTAATTCAAGATCTCCTCAATTATCTCAGATCTTGAAGCCCTTCTCATCGTTTTAAGGGAGAGTACATCACCATTCAAGTCCATTATCGCTAAACCAACGGACATACCCGGATCTATGCCCACTATCAAGGGCCTGGACTTAGGAAGGGTTGAGAACTGCTCCCCAGGGAACTTCACCTTGCTCCTCCAGGAGTGAGATAATATTATCCTGAAGGGTGACCACTCACTGCTCTCCTTTATAACTTTCCTGACCTCCTCAAGGTCCGCGTAAACTATGAATTCAGCCCTCCTAAGCCCTCCTGAAGCTCTCTCAACGTAAAGATCATAATCGAGATTAGCTTTATCGAGTTCTGTCGCTATCCTATTTGCCTCGCTCAATATACTTGCCTCTATGGATCTTCTCCACCTATCGCTTCCAGATCCCCCTTGTTTAACGCTCCTGTTCCTCGTGACTAATATCCTAGTCTCCGGATACATAGCGATTGCTTCAGTCCCGATGCCGAGCATAGCTAAGTTGGCCACTATCCTAGCTGTGCCTAGGGGATCGGAGTGGGATGGTGAGGGGAGTCCAGCTTCCTTAGCTACTGAGGATAGAGGCCTTATACCGTTTGGTGATCCAGTGACTTGAATTAACTTACATTTAGGTGGCAGCCTCTCCATCACCCTCCTTAGATCGCTGGAATCCGAGGCTATCTCAAAGATGTTATCAGTCGCTAAGATGTTAACATCGTACTTCCTCAGGAGCTCTAATACGTCATCGAAGGTCACCTCTTCCGCCTCGAATAGGACCCCTCCCTCCCCGAGGATCGAGATCGAATATAGGGGTTTCATGCTGGACCTCGGGGATCCGGACTTTATATCTATCCCGGCGACCCTCAAATCCGCCATTCAGTTTTATGCTGAGCGGTTGCTTTATTAAAGTTTACCATGCAATCGATCGTGGATGAGGGGTAAGTTAATCGCTTCAATCCTCATGGTTCTGCAGCTCAACCCTCTGCCTTTGCTCTCACAAGGGGGGGTTTACGTTCAGATAGAGCCGAGAGAAACATGCGTAGCCGGATTTCCATGCAAAATAAACATCTCAATATCTAATAGCGATGGAACTATATTACTGCATAAACTGAGGCTCATAACACCTTGGGGTGCATTCGTGAGGGACTTGGGGTTGAGGGAGATGAGAGCTGGCGAATCCCTGAAGGTGTCCGTAGTGGTGAACGTGAGCATCGACTCGCTAGAGGGCCCGAACTTCCTGAGGCCGGAGCTCATCTATTTCGTCAGAGGGGAGACTGGAATGAAGAGCTCTCAAGGGAATTCTTCGGCTATCTTGATACAGCGTCCCAGGATCACTGTCAGCCTTCTAGCCTCTCCCCTGAGCTATCAAATCTCCCTAGGCGAGCCTCTGATATTAGAAGGGAGCTTCAGGGTCGATGGGATCCCTAGCGACTTCTACCCGACATTAAGAGTTTATGTAGATGGTGCTCCAGCTATCGAGAAGGACATGAATTCATCGAGAGGGCTCTTCTCCGTCCAAGTCCCGTTAGCTGAACCTGGTATTCATGAGGTCAATTTGAGCCTCTGCTATCTGATAGGATGCGAGTCAAAAACATTCAGCGTGCTCGTGAGGGAGGCCCCTAAGGAGCAGCTATCGATGGAATTGAACTCCACGAAGAGGTACTTCCAAGATCTCCTGAACTACTATAGGACTGCAGTTAATGATGCAATCCCCATCCCCGGATATGTGCTCTCGAATATATCCGCGATAGATTCCCTGATCAGCGAGGCTGAGGGTATCTTGAGCGGGAATCTGACGGGGGATGAGCGGAGAGTGGGGGATCTCCTCAACAGGGCTAGAGGGCTCATCTCCCTCAGCATTGAGGAGATCACCAGAGCATACAAGGAAACTCTTTTATCAAAATTGGATAATTTAAGAAATAAATTGAATCTAGTATCTAAAATAGATAAGAAAACTTACAGTAACCTCAGCATTAGCTTAGATGAGCTGAAGGATGAGATCGTATCTATATCTCCGGATAATGCCTCAAAAAGATATTGGGATATCACTAACCGGATGGAGGAGATAGAGAAGATCATAGATTCCAAGAGGGAAGGCCTTATGAACGATATCGCTAAACTATCCCTGATCTTAATAGCTCTAATATTGATTTCAATCGTTTCCATAACAATGCTTATCTTGAGGGTTTGGAGAGTGGAGATGGGTGAAGGGTGAGCGCTGAATGTGCGGGATAGTGGGGATCATCAGGAGCAAAGCGGGAGTACTCTCAGATCTCCTCAAATCGCTGAAGAACCTCGAATACAGGGGCTATGATTCCGCAGGGATCGCTATCTCACTTGGAGATGATATCTTCATCTTAAAGGGAGTCGGGACGATAGATCAAGTCATAAGAGGGGCGGAGATTCCTGATGGTAGTATAGGAATAGGGCATACGAGATGGGCGACTCATGGTGGTGTGAGCTTCGAGAACGCCCATCCTCAAGTATCATGCGATGGAAAGATAGCAGTAGTTCACAACGGTACTTTAGATGGATTCGAGCAGTTGAGGGAGGATCTGAGAGCTAGAGGGCACGTATTCAGATCGGAGACGGATACGGAGGTGATAGCTCACCTAGTTGAGGAGGGGATGAGGGAGGGGCTAAGCCCTCTACTCTCTCTTCACGGGGCTGTGAGCATGCTGGAGGGGAGTTACGCTATAGCGATGATCTCAGCTGGGCACAGCTCGATATACTTAGCTAGGAGGAAGAGCCCCCTCGTGATAGGGCTTGGGAAAGGGGAGAACTATTGCGCATCTGATGTATCAGCCTTACTGCATCTCACTAAGGAATTCATATTCCTAGAGGATGGAGAACTCGCTGAGATCACCTCTAAGGATGTGAGGATATGGAGAGGGGATGGGGAGCTCGTAGCTGTAGAGAGGAGAGCTGAGAGAATTGATTGGACGCCTCAGCAGATGGAGAAGGGGAAATATGAGCACTTCATGCTGAAGGAAATAAATGAACAGCCTTACATAATGAGGAAAATAGCAGATACCATAGAGTATTATAAGAAGTTCTCCGAGAGACTGGAATCTGCGTTAAAGAGCGGATCACTATCGATAGTAGCAGCAGGCACGTCCATGCATGCTGGCCTCATAGGGAAATTTTACCTCTCAACTCTAGCTGGATTCGGATCAGATGTGATCATAGCATCAGAATTCCCAGAGTGGTCGAGACACATATCAAGCGGGGACGTTATACTCGCTATAAGCCAATCAGGGGAGACAGCTGATGTGCTAGAGGCCGTCAGGATAGCTAGGGATAAGGGAGCTAAGGTATTTTCAATAGTTAACGTCCCAGGCAGCACTCTAACTAGGCTCTCCGATGAGTGCGTTTTCATACAAGCGGGTCCTGAAGTTGGAGTAGCCGCTACGAAGACATTCACAGCTCAAGTAGCTTCCCTCTATGTCATATCATCGCTGATCTCCGATCCAGATTCCTCTGAGGATCTAAGGGGAGAGCTCCTCAGTATATCAGATTCAATCTTGAAGAATATGGGGAGAGTAGATGATGAATCTAGGAAAATAGCTGATCTATTGAGATCGAAGGAGCACGTTTTCTTCTTGGGTAGGGGCGTGAACTATCCCACAGCTTTGGAAGGGGCGCTCAAGCTGAAGGAGATAAGTTACATACATGCAGAGGGTTATGCAGCGGGTGAGTATAAGCACGGACCCCTCGCATTGATAGAGGAGGGAGTGCCTGTAATAGCTTTGATACCGAGGGAGAGGAATCTGCTAAATAAGATAATATACAACTTGATGGAAGTCAAGGCCAGGGGCTCATTCACAATAACCATTCAGCCGCTTGACGTGAGCTTGCCCTCTGACAGAAAGCTCATAGTTAATGTGGAGGATGAGCTCACATCACCCCTGATCTACGCAATCCCTCTCCAGCTTATAGCCTATTACACAGCACTAAAGCTAGGAAGGAACCCGGATAAGCCTAGGAATCTAGCTAAGAGCGTTACAGTAGAGTAAGCTACTCTAATGTCACGAATAGCACATTATTTCCCCTTATGAAGAGGGTCCCAACGCCCCTCTTAACTTCTCCAGATGCTGGATCGACTTCTCTCGCAGAATCAAGCACTAGGTTCATCATTTCATCATAAACAATGAGCTTTCCGATTATCTGGCTCCCATTTTTCAATCTAACAGTTATCTCTGCACCATGAGACTTCTTGAGGTGGGATAGGGGAAGCTCCTTACTCGAATCCATAGGCATCCACCTCCTTTCGAGAATAAATATCTTCTCACCTACTGCTGAGGGCTATCCTCTCTATCTCCTCCTTCCTCCTTATAGCGAAGCTCCTGTTCCTATCATACTCTGCAGCCGCAATTATTTCCTCCGCGAGGGCCTCAGCTAGACTTCTCGGACTCCTGAAAGCCTTCATAGCTGCTCCTTGTGCTATATGCCTTATCGCTAGATCTACCATCCTGCTGGGGGATGTATCGACAGCGTGGAAGTAACTCACGCCTCCGTACATTATCCTCGTGACCTCCTCCCTTATTATTGAATTCTCTATCGCATCAAGGAATACTTGAATAGGATTTTTTCCAGTTCTCAATCCTATTATCTCGAATGCATACTTCACAGTCCTCATAGCTTTCAACTTCTTCCCCTGGTTCTTGCTGTTGACGTGGTCCTTCCTGCTGCCGGAGTTCATCGCTTGGCCCATCAGCCTGTTCACTAACCTCTCCACTATGGGTATCTCAAGCTTCCCGAATTTCTTATGCTCATGCCTACCTCCTGTGTGCGGTAGGTACACTGGCTTGAGTGATATGACATTCTTCAAAGCTACGTTCTCTATCCTGAGGTCATCATAGCTCCATCTCCCAAAAAGCTTTATCTGAGGTCCCGGGTTCGACTCACTACTCATCACGATCACCTGCTGGGCTTCTCCTTCTTTCCCCTGAGTATCGCTTCTAACGAAACTCCGTTCACCTTTATCACCTTGAACCTGACTCCGGGTATGTCCCCCATAGATCTTCCCCTAGATCCACCCATCCCCTCCACGACCACCTCATCGTGCTCATTTATCACGTTGAGGGCTCCATCTCCTGGAGCGAATGCTGTTATTATAACACCGTTCTTCGCTAACTGAACTTTCACAGCTTTTCTGAGTCCTGAATGTGGCTGCCTAGCCTCAAGTCCTACTTTCTCTAGCACTATGCCTCTAGCCATGGGAGCCCCTTCGAGCGGATCGAACTTCTCCTTGAGCCTATATAACCTCCTCTTCACCCTCCAGCTATGCAACCTCTTCTCCTTATACTTCTCCCTGAGTATCCTGGCAGCGTAGAGGCCCGTAGGTGATTTCTTACCCATGACATCACCTCGAATCATGAGGTACCCATGTCGCTATTTTAACGTTGTCTATATCGTACCATCTCTTAGCTAATAGCCTGGCCCTCTTTATCCTCCTACCGTTCCTTCCAATGGCTAAGCTCTTATCCTCATCTAAAACATAAGCTATTGCCGTGATACCGTCACCCTGATTAACTATTTTCACTTTCTGTACCCTAGCAGGGCTTAAGAGATTAGCTATGAACCCCTCCGGGGTATCATCGAACTCGACGACTTCAATGTCATAGTCCAAATCCCCCTTTAGGAACCTCTTCATAGCTTTCAATTTCCTACCTCCCCTTCCGACAGCTCTTCCCAGATCTCCTTTCTCAACGACGAATATCAATCTGTTCTCACCTCTATCCTCAACTACATCCCTAGGGCTGACCCCGAGCATGTCTTGGAAGAGCTTTATATATCTCAGTTGTTCCGGGGCTATCGTGACCCTCCTCTTAGCTATCATCTCGACTCCTCTTGAGCCATAAGTAATTTGAGCCGACCTCGAGCTCGTACAATGAGAGTATAGAGATTCCGATGTCACTAGCCCCCTTTGACTCATCTTTCAATGGATCTAC
>JAVCBY010000028.1:0-8474 GCA_037917625.1 Thermoproteota archaeon
ATTTAATGCATCCTCCATACTTGGCCACTCCCCCCCCCTGTGGGGATCCCCCTGAGGACTATAGTGGATAGGAAGGTGATGGAGAAGAGCATAGTCTATGGGGGAGGGGGATCTAAAAGGAGGCTCATCGAGATCTCCCCGGAGAGGATAGTGGAATATCAGGGGGCTGAAGTGAGTGATATAAGTGATCACTGAAAACCTTTTAAGTTTACATTACTTCGATGCGCGATGAGGGTGAAGGTCAAGTTCTACGCTTTCTACAAGGATATAGCTGGGGCTGATCATGCTATCTTCGAGATGCCAGAGGGATCGACTGTCATAGATCTCCTCAGTGCTATAGAGGAGAGATTCGAGGGGTTCAGGGGGAGATTAATCAATAGGAAGGTGGGATCTAGGAGCTACATCTTAGTGAGGAGGGGGGAGTGGCCAAGTATGGAGGATGCATTAAATGACGGGGATGAGTTCTCCCTCTTCCCCCCTTTAGGAGGGGGCTAAGTATTGATTAAAAATTTATGTGAGATCTCCTCTCATGCACCTTGAGGAGCCAAGGATAGTGAGGGATGAGCTCCTCTGCTCAGGTAAGAGAGTGAAGCTCTTCAAGAGGGTTTTAGTGAGAGGGAATGATGAGATAGAGAAGGATCTCGTCTCCTTCGGGAGTTCGGTAGTTATAATCCCTCTGCTCGATGATGGAAGGGTAGTATTCCTGAAGCAGTATAGGGCTGCAGTATCTTCCTGGATCTTAGAGCTTCCCGCTGGAAGGGTTGAAGGGGGGGAGGATCCGAGGGAAGCTGCTATTAGGGAACTTGAGGAGGAAACTGGGTATAAAGCTCAGTACATCGAGAGAATAGCATCAGCTTTCGTCTCCCCTGGGTATAGTGATGAGCTCATGCACATATTCATAGCTAAGGGGCTGAGGCCCGGAGTCCCGAACCCTGAGAGAGGGGAGATCTTGGAGAAGGTCTTGATGAGGCCTGAGGAATACATAAGCGATCTTAATAGCGTTAAGGACATGAAATCTATCGCTTCAATACTCCTATTACTCCATAAGGTTGATAAATAGCTCTTACAGGGCGTTGGGCTCCATCAGCTTTTATATTAGCTCACTGATACCCCGCCTGATGACGTAGGCTCATGCCTTAGTTAGCAGTTCCAAAATAGATTTAAAAGACTTTGATTTATAGCTCATAAGGGTGCTCCCCAGAAAAACTAGGAGATGCTCCAGATGTGGAATTAATGCCCGAAAGGAGCATCATATGAATATAAGAAATGTGGGTTGAGGATGGATAGGCAGCTCAATGCTGCCATAAACTCATACCTTCAGATGGAGGGTCTTCCTCCAGGAAGGCTCCTCGAAGAGTTGATGAAGCTTGGAGCGGGTTCACCCTGACAGGAGGCTTATGAGGGCTCCGATGAACTCGAGAGGAGCTCGAAGCTGATGAATCCCGGAAAAGCTTTTGAATCCCAGATATGTGAGTCTCAAAGACCACATAGCTCAGAACCCTAAACCCTCTTACCTTTTTTAGAGGCGTATCCCCTCACTCCCTATATCGCTGAAAAGTTTTAGAAACTCTGAGTGTGAAAATTGGGCCTAAAAATTTTAATTATCTTCTCAAGGCCTCCGGTATGTGGAGATCCCACATCTCCCTCGCTAGCTTTCCAGTGTACTTCATCTTCTCCACGATCGGTTCAGCAGCTCTCCTCCTCTGAGAGTGCTCCCTCAGGAATTCTTGGACCTTAGATATAAGGTATTCCTTGCACTCCCCGCAGAGTATGGCTCCAGATCTGCAATCCTCATACCTCCTCCTCAGCTTTTGATCATCAGGCTCAAAGAATATCTCGAGCCACTTGAACACGACGCATACTTCCGGGTTCCCTCCCTTGATCCTCTGTTCCTGAGCTGTCGCTTGGCCTCCAGTTAATGCGTACTTCCATATCTTGCTCTTAACGCTCTCAGGATCATCCGTCAAGTAAACAGCTGTCTCCGGCATGCTAGCGCTCATCTTACCGGAGATACCCGTTAGAGGCGGGAAGAACTTCCCATGTATAGCTGCTGCCTTGAAGTAACCTAAGCTCTCAGCTACATCCCTCTGGATCCTCCAGTATGGATCTTGATCTATGGCCGCCGGTATCAAGCACCTCCTCCTCTCGAAGAAAGTCGGTGCAGCTTGAATAGCTGGATAGAATATTATACCTATCTTACTGCTCTCATTGAAACCGAAGACAGCTCTTGCAGTTGAGAATGTAATTTTCTTAGAGATGGGGACCGCTATCTCATATATCTTCGTGTACTCGCTGTTCTGGAATATGAAAGTCCTCTCGGGATTGAAACCAACTGCAGCTATATCTAATATGTTCTGGATCGCCCACCTCTTCGTGTCCTCGAACTCGAACTCCGGGTGTATTATGAACTTCTCATCATCCGTGACTTGGATGTAGAGGTTCACATCGAACTTCTCCTGGAACCAAGCTGTCATGTAGAAGGGTATTATGTGGCCTATGTGCATAGGTCCTGAGGGGCCCCTCCCCGTGTATAAGAAGAAGCCCCTCCCCTCCTCGTAATCCCTGAGGGCTAAGTCATAATCCCTGTGAGAGAAAAAGAACTTCCTCCTAAGGAATATTGGAAGCTCGCTTTTAGTCAGTTCTCTCGTCTTCTCTATTAGATCTTCCGTCAAGGGCTTGGTCCCGAACTCCAATATTAGCCTATCGTAGTCGACGATCCCCTCGACTTCCCAAGGCGTTACCTTGAACTCCTCACTGCCAAAGTGAACCACCTTGCATGATCCCACCTCCTCCGACTTCCGGTTCCTTTTTATATTTTTACGGTGGGGATGATTCGATGAACTGGAAGCCCATAGCACTAGCCTCGATAATACTCCTAGCTCTCCTCTCCTCCTTCTATCTATACAGGATGAGTGAGGAAGCTTCAGTTAAGGAGCTCAAGATCCTATGGCCTGATCTAGATGAGATCTCATCCAAGCTTTGCATGGTCAACTCAACTCATCATTACCTCGAGTCAGCTCTCCTCTCCTGCGAGGGGTCCTGCTACTCATTGGTTAGGTACAGGATATACTTACCTACGGATGATGAGCTCGAGATGAGCCTCCCCTTACAGATATTGAAGGATGGTAGGGTCATCCTGAGCACTAATGTGAGTGCATTCAAGAGGAACTATACTGTTTTCATACAGACAGTCGCTCTCCTCGTCAAGTTCCCCAGGGGAGCTGAGATCAAGGTACTTAACATGAGCATAAGGCCTAATGAGTGCCTCAAATCGGAGATGGAGCCTCCTCAAGTCATATATACGAGGGGAATTATAGATTGGATCATGCTGAAGAACGGCTTCAGGATATACAAGATATTCGATGAAGTTTATGCCGCTACTTGGAGGGGGAACGCTAGTCTCATCTGCGGGGGGATCAAGCTGAACTTGAGGAACATTGAGCCCATTAAGGGGGAGATAGCGATAATCTCGCTCAAGGGAAGGTGCGAAGTAGAGCTAAATGGGGAGAGAGCACCTATAGGGTCTTAACTTCCAGGAGATCGTAAAGGTGCTTGCCCGTAGAGGCCCTAGGGCATAAGATGAGGGCATCTGGGACGCTCCGCTTCAGGCAGGAGTCCTTGATCACACCACTTATTTTAGCCCCGATTATCTTGAGGCCATCTAATATCCTCTCGCTCTTATCCAAGAGCAAGCAGGGGATATGGACGGGTCCCTCGTATTCAAGCTTGAGCGGGAGCTCATGAGCTGCCTCCAAGATGAAAGGTACTTTGAGGGAGTGAGATGCCTCAGGGGATAATGAGAGCACCTTAACTCCCTTAAGTCTCCTTTTGATCTCCCAGAGGTTCTTTATCCTGCACCCATCATCGTACTTCCTCAGGAGACCGGTAGCTATGAATAAGCCAGCGTTAAGTTCCTCCGCGAGTCTGGAAGCGTACCCCTCATCGAGACCCTCGACAGATAGTAGCATGGGAGCCCCTTCCCTAACTAACTTCAGCTCCACCTCTATCCCATCCGAGAAGGTCTCGGGCAGTTCATAGTTGAGAGGGCACTCGGATACGCACCTCCAACACTTGAGGCACTCCCTCCTACCGATCTCAGGATACCTGGAGTAACCCAAGGGGCTGAGCATCATGTTACCGCTCTCTAGAAAAGTGGGACAAGAAGTTATGCATATACCGGGGCAGTAGATACAGGGGACCCTCACTTCCTTCCTCCTCACGAACTTCAGGAGGAGTGAGGGCGTCACCTTTATCGCTCTGATCATCCGGATTGCCATGATCTCACCCTAGGGACTTCCCGGGATTGCTGACTTTCTTAGGATCTAGAGCGTTCTTAATCCTCCTCAAGTAATCCAGCGAAGGCCCTATCTCACTGAAGACCCATTCCTTCCTCAGGAGCCCTATCCCGTGATGATGGCTTATAGTCCCTCCGTTCTCGAGCACTACTTTCATAGCTTCCCTCCAGATGTCCCAATAAACTCTCTCATCAGCTTCATACGTCAGTGTGAAGTATAGGCAAGCCCCGACTTCATAGAAGTGGGATGCATGCGCTAAGACAGCATAAACACCTCTCATCTTCTTTATCTCCTTGAACTTAGAGTGAATCCTCATTAAGTTGCTCCAGGTAGCTGCTGTCTCTATTGTCTCGAACCAGAGGCCCATTGGAATGACTAATTTCTTAAGCTCGCTTATCACATCGAACCTCTTCTCGAGCCACTTCTCGACATAACCTTCCCCAGCTTCCTCCCCACCGTACCTGGAGATGATCCTCGCGACCTCACTGACCTTCGCCTTCAATAGGGGCTCAGAATATTCCTCCAGTATCAGGATGAGTAGATCCCTCCCATCCCCGAACCTGACGGATGAATCGTCCTCATCGTATACTCTAGCAACTGCTGGAGTTAGACCGAATTGAACGATCTCCTTAACAGCCATTAGAGCTTCTCCGAAGCTCTTAAAAGCGAATGAATTCTTATAATCGAATGGAGGTATCTTGAATACCTTTAAGGCGGCTTTAGTTATTATCCCGAGCTGCCCCTCGCCCCCCAAGAGGAGGGACTTTATCTCGGGCCCTGTAGATGCTCTAGGGACTATGTTCTTCCTGAGGGGTATGAGCCCTCCATCCGGAGCTACTGCCTCTAGATCTATCAGTAGATCCTCTATCCCACCATACTTCGTGCTGTATTGACCCACGCTCTTAGTCGCTATCAGCCCCCCTATCGCTGCCTCAGGGTAGGATTGGGGGAAGTGCCTCAATGTGAATCCCTTACTATTCAGGAACTCCTCGAGCTTCCTCAACATGATCCCAGATTCTACTAGAACGTAGGAGTCTTCTTCAGATAGATGGATCACTCTATTCATCCTCTTCACATCTATAACTAAGCACTTCTCACAGATAGTAGCTCCTATCACCCCGGATCCTCCTGCGTATGGGACGAATGGGACTCCATACTCATTGCATAACTTCACTAATTTGACGACCTCCTCCAAGCTCTCAGGCCAAGCTACAGCTATGGGTAGGGGGAGCTCCTCCCCCTTGACTTCCTTAAGGAGGGCTAGGGGCCAGTAATCCCTGCTGTAAATCCTCAGTGCATCCGGGGATGAGGAGCACCTCCCTCCCACTACAGCCTCTAACTCCCTCAGAAACTCCCCCTCATGAAAGGATTCCCCTCGCAACTAGTCATCACCTCCAAGAGCTTCGAGTATTCCCTGATGAGAGCTCTCCTCTCATCCTCACTCATCTCAGGCTCGAAAACAGTATCTATCTCAGGGGTCTCGGTGAGATCTTCATAACTCAATCTCCCATCGGAGTAAGCTAGTAACTTCGCGACACCGAATGAGCTAGCTTCAGTATCCTTCAATCTCGCTACTCTCATCCCACTGAGGTCTGAGAGCCTCTGGAGGAAAGCGTTGGACCTAGAGTAACCGCCTGCGGAGAGTAAAGGTTCCTTCAACGATCCCAAATGGGATCTTATCCTCTCTATTATGCTCGCTAGATGGATCGAGATCCCCCATGCGATTCCCGATACTATATCAGCTCTCCCCGTCGAGAGATCGAGCCCCGTTATGACTCCCCTCAATTTATCAGCCCTGGGGACCCTGAGGCCCCCTAATGAGGGTATGAGTATCGCTTTCCTCCTCCCCATCTGAGCTAGTTCCTCCATCTCATCGTAACTCGAGAAGAGGCCCACTCCCTTCAGCCAATCTACAGTAGATCCAGTCGACCTTATAAATCCCTCCAATCCGTAGACCCTCCTCCCCTCTAAACTAAGGATTATGAGCGGAATCAAGCCCCCTTTGGGCATTATGAATTCTGAAGCTGCTGCTTCTATGAAACTGCCGGTCCCGTGAACGCTCTCGATCTTCCCTCTCTCTATGACCCCCATGCCCAAGGCTGCGGATTGTTGATCAGCTATTGAGACGACTAAGTCCATACCCTCGAATCTCCCGAGGTCAGAGACGTTCTCGACTACATCAGGAGTCACTTCAGGGAGCTTCAAGAGGTCGAAGATTAAATCTATCTTGGATAGATCCTTCGGATGTATCAATCCGGTTAGCGTAGCATTAGTAGAATCGGATAGGAACTTCCCAGTCAAATTATAAATTAAGAAGGAGTCTAAGGTCCATGCGAAAGCGTTACCCTCTTCTGCATCTTTCTCGATCCCCATCCTCTCATATATCCACTTCAGCAGGATTGCTGGCGAATCCGGACTCAATATCGTATTGAGGGATCCGCTGAGCTTTCTCAGGACCTTAGCTACAATAGGCAGTCTCGATATGACTTCCATTCCCCTCCCATCCATCCAAGTTATCACATTAGTCAGGGGACTTCCATCACTCTTCCAAGCCAGCACTGATGCCCTGTAAGTGCATATGCCCAGTTTCTTGACTCCAAATTCCCTAGCTTTCCTAGAAAGTCCTCTCACTACCTCCGCTAGCCTCCTACTATCCTGCTCTATGAAACCGCTTTCCAACTGCTCGAAGCCCAGTATGTGCTTCTCATAATGGACCTTCCTGAGTTCCCCATCGTAAATTGAGAGCTTTATCCCAGTGGTACCTACATCTATCACTCCGTACATCCCACCACCTCTAAACGCACTCTACCGCCTCCAGGTAACTCTACAACTGGATAGGGCTCCTCAGCTACTGTCTCCCTACCCCCTATCCTCAGTTTAGTCCCCTCCCTGACACCAACTATGACCCTCCCCACTTCAGAGGAGACCCTCTCCGGGAAGCAGGGGACGTCGGAGATCACATCCACGCACTTCCCCCCGGAGAGTAGAGACTCTGAGAGTATCTTCGCCCCTTCAACTATCTTTGAGGGATCCTCGAAGATCATAGCTGAGTTTCCAACCCTATACTTGAGGTTCAGAGGGTTCCAAGGTGATAGCTCAGCTAATATGAGAGAATCAGCCCTCAACTCTCCCTTATCGGTCCTCAAGCATTCTAGTCTAGCTCTACCCTCTGCCCACTTTATCTTAGCGTCCATCACATCGAAACCCATATCCATGGCCTCCCCTTCTTCATGAACTAGCGAACCGGAACCCCTCAAGAAGGTCACGCTAGCCCTCAGCTTGGACGCTAGGGAGAGGGAGTAATGGTTTAAGCCGTATATCACGACTCTCTCCCCTATTCCATATCCCCTGTTGACTAGCTCCCAAGCGGAGTATAGGGGGAATATTCCGGATGGTCTGAATCCAAATATACCCAGTTCTATAGCGGTCTTTTCCCTGAATCCATTAGCTCCTATCACGAAACCTTTGACGAACTTCGATCCTTCCTCGGATAGTACGTAGACACCATCTTCGCTAGTTTCGAATGCAGCCCCTCTCACGACACTCGCTCCCATGAATTCCTCTACTAACCTAGATCCTCTGACCCCTCTGACAGGATATTCGTCGCTCAGGAAGAACCCTCCAACCCTCCCTTTTTCTATCAAGACTCCATTCAAAAATTTAGCCAGGGAGAGGCCTGAGAGACCCGCTCCCACTATCACGAAACGATCCAACTCCCATCCCCCCTCAACTGTATCTCCCTAGCGTCCACGCCCATCTCGCTAGCCATGACTTCTAGGACATCTGCTAGGCATCTAGATCCCTGGCAAGTCCCCATACATGCCCCTGTCCTGAAGATAACCCCTTGAAGCGTCTTAGAGCCTCTCCTCACTGCTTCTCTTATCTCCTCCTCCGTCACGAGATTGCATAAGCAAATTACTCTCCCTTTAGAGTTTTTCGGATCATCCCTCGCTCTCCTGAATTCCTCCCTATTTCTAACTTCCTTCTCCTCCAGATTAATGCCTAGCATATCTATGACGATATTAGCTAATGCAGGTGATGCTGTGAAGCCAGGAGACTCGGTCCCCAAGACGTGGATTATCCTTCCCTCGGATCTCCTTATGATGAAATCGTTCTGAGGGGGAATTGGCCTTATACCAGCGTAAGCTTTCAGAGGGAGAGTAATTTGCTTATGCAAAA
>JAVCBY010000047.1:0-8356 GCA_037917625.1 Thermoproteota archaeon
GCTAGGAGCGGACTTCATATTAAGTGAGAGCAGAGCGTCGCATCAAGCTAGATTGATATGGAGAGCTGAGGCGAGGGTACTCCTTGAATATGCTAAAAACCTTCAGAAAGATTGAAAATTTGAATGAGAATATCAGGAGGATTCTATTTATTATATTGATCCTGATGGCCATCCTCTTCATATTAGCTGAGACTTCGAGAGGGATCTTCATACCCGATCCTAAGAGAGTGTACGGAACCTCCTTAGCCGGCCTTCTAATATACCTCGCCCTAATCGTTGGGAAAAATAGGAGAAGTCTTTTCCCAATATTCTTCGTGCTCTCCTTCTTTTTCCCACCAATTTTAATACTAGCTCTCATCCCGTTCAGGATGGAACGGAAGGAGATCCACCAAGCTCCAGTTAGAGAGGACCTCCTGAGTGCCTCATACGGATCGAACCTCGTGATCTGTAAGTCAGTAAGGATTATGAGCTCTCTAGCAATCTCTCTGGCTCTCGAGATATCTAAGAGGAGGAGGGTTATTCTAGTGGATTGGAGCGGAGAGGCCTCTAAGAGGTTCAGAGATATGGAGCATAAAATTGCGAGCCCATCGGATATCTGGCTGGGATATCAGGGAAGTCTCGGATCATCTTATGATCTGACGCTCTCTGAGCTCCTCTCTTATTTTGGGGTCGATCGGTCGCTAATCCTAGATACAATTAAGAGGAAGAGTATCGGAGGGCCCGTGGATGAGATCCTCCTCCCATTATCGGAGGAGCGTGTGAGGATAGATGAAGCCCTCCCGAAACCAGGAGGGGCGCTCATAATAGACTTATCAAAGCTTAATGCTAGGGGGAAGAATGCTATCTCCCTCATGATCCTCCTACAATGCTCAGCTTATGATGAGAGGGATTTCTTAGTGATTTCCCCTCTCCTGAGCCCAATAACGGATGAGAGGCTGCATGAGAGGATAAGGGATGACATTAAATGGCTCATATCCTCCCTTTCAAAGTCGGGATGTTTCATATTATCGACGCATGAGGCTTCTCAGTTCTCCGATGAGTTCGATACGATCTTAGAGTGTGATAGTTGCGTTACACCAATTTACAGGTTGAACGGATTCCGGCTCTGCCCTTGGACAGGGGGTAAAGGTAAGAGACCATTTTGAGGAGAGGATAGTACTTCCCCCTCCTTCCAGTTATGGCTTCAGAAACCATTGATCGTGGGAGGAGGTCTACCGTCTTCTCAAGAATTCCTAGTCTGAGGAGGGCATCTGCAGCTCTCCTGTAGGTGAGGCCGGCCTCCACATCCCTCCTTATATATTTATTGATGTAAGAGATGTACCTCTCCTCAGGATCACTTTCGAGGGATTTGGAGAGCAGATAAGCTGATATTATGGCATTGTGGATACCTCCACCATTAGATGGTATCACCATCCCAGCAGCATCTCCCAAGAGGAATATGCCGTCTTTAGCTATCCTCTTGACCAATCCACCGACTGGGACGAACCTACCCCTGATATCCCGAGCTTCAATCCTCAGGATTGAGAGGTATTTTCTCATGTAATCCACCGGATTCATCGTAATCATGCTGCACCTTATCCCCAGGCCTACGTTCGCCCTCGAATCCCCTCTCGGGATTATCCATGCATAAGCTCCAGGCGCTACTCCCTCATCGAATATCAACTTTATTTCACTCGGATCCTCAACCTTCAGCTCCGTCTCCGTGGCGAAGGCTATGCTGACGTCATCCGAATCTATCCTTCCCACATTTAAGAACCTAGAAATTCTGCTCAGGAATCCATCAGCCCCCACTATATATTTCGCGAAATATTCTCCTTTATTCGTTAAAATTTTATATACTCTTTCCCTTCTGAGTGTTATGAAGCTCTCTCCCAGCTTTACATTAGCTCCGAGATCTTGAGCTCTCCTTAGCATATCCTCAATCATCTCACCCCTTCTTATAGAATATCCTAGGTAATCGACTCTGAAAGGCCTATCAAATATTTTGAAGGATATTCCCCTAAGCTCATTCACTATGAAGGGTTTGAAGGATTCTGAGTAAATCGAGGCAACTTCCCCTTCAATCCCGAGCGAGCTGGGATCTGGAACGTACTCCCCGCATGTAGCATTAGCTCTCCTGCTCCTCTCGATCACTACTACCTTATAGCCCCTTTGGGATAGGAAAAAGGAGGCAGCTGATCCCGCGGGGCCAGCTCCTATGATGGCAACATCATAAATCATTCAGCCGTCCCTCCTCTTAATCTTATCCATGAATGGCTCATATGTCTTCAAATATAGCTCAGATGATTCAAGCTTCTTTATGTCCCTCCTGTACTTTATTGATGGGCCCACCTTACCAGGTCCATACTTCCTCTCGTACTCCTCAAGGCTCATGGAATGCTCCTTGAGGACCTTATCCCTGTATATATCTGAGATCACGTTGTAGGTGCAGAAGGGTATCATCCTCCCGTCGGGGGAGAAGTAGTGTATATCGCACCTTATCACCCTCTGGATATCGTAGTTGTAGAGGTCCATGAAGTGCATCATCCCCAGGAATAAGGCCCTATAGTGGAACTCCCCTAGAGCTTCATAGTTCCTTTTCAGCAATATCCTCCTGAGGATTTTGATCAGATCGAGACCAGGAGGCTGTTTCTCCCTCTCTATGAAGCTACTCAGCTTTGATACGACTTTGAGGAGGACCAAAAGCCTGTTCCCTCCCTCCATTATTTCCCTAGTCTTCTCCGAGAGGAACTCGTGAAAGCCCTCAACATCCACGAAGTCAGTTATAGGTATGAATCTAACTTCACTCCTCCCATTAGCGTTCTCGAATACTAGGAAAACGTAAGTCGCCATCCCACAGGCTGGATGATTCGTGAGCATCAACCTAGGCTTCCCAGTCACTGCCTCAACGAACTGACTTATTGGGACAGTGAATGGAACTGGATACCATGATTCCCTCGGTATCTGTCCATCTGTCTGTTCCTCTATCCTCTTTATAACATCAGGGATCGTTATCCTGTACTTATCCCTCTGATCCTTCGGCATCCTCCCAGTTAGGGAGACCGGTTGGAAGTTGACTCCCCTCACGACATCCATATTATAAGCTGCGAACTTCACTATATCTCCGACTTCCCTATCGTTTATCCCCTTTATCACAGTTGGGACGAGCACTATGCTGGTCATGGAGGACTTCCTCGCGAGATCGAGTACATAGGGAGTCTCCCAATGCGTCTTCGGATTAGCTATAGGCGTGACCCCATCAAAACTGAAGTAAATAGTGTTGACTCCAGCTTCCCTGAGCTCCTTCATGAGCCATGGTTTCTCGAGAAAAGCTATTCCCTCTGTGTTCAACTGGATATGCGTCACCCCCTTCCTCCTGAGTAACTTCACTATCTCGACGATATCATCCCTGAGCAGGGGCTCTCCACCCGTTATCTGTACAGCATTACCATGCGCTGGCTTCTCCTTAAGCATGAGATCGATCATCTTATCTATCTCATCGAGACTCGGCTCATAGACGTACCCCATCCTCTCAGCGTAGAAGAAGCAATACCAACAATCCATGTTGCACCTGTTAGTCACCACTAAGTTAGCTAAAGCTGTAGTGTTCCAATGAGCCTCACATATGCCGCAGGAGAAAGGACAAGGCGCTTTAAGGTTCGTGTGCGGCGGATATATACCCCTTCCCTTGACCTCAAATCTCATGGCCTTCCTGAATAGCTCCGAATCCCCCCAATAGAGGTCCTCATACTCACCATGCTCCGGGCAGACCTTCCTTATGAATATAGCACCATCCCTCTCGATTAAGATGGCTGGGACTATCCTGTAGCACTCAGGACATATCGAAGATGTATATCTGACGAGTTTCTCCGACTCCCTTACTTGAGGTCTGGGCCCCCCGATACTTATCTCCCTTCCCGCTACCTCGAAGGACTGCTTGGTCAACTCAACTACCATTTCAACACCTCCTCTTGTGGAAATGATTATTAATAAATATTACTACATAGTGGGGGGATGGAAATTAAGGGAGATGAGAATTGTCAATTAGTGTTATATAAGATAATTTCACAGCTGTTATCAGAAGAATGTGTGAGCAATAAATCGAGAGTGAGGGAGATATTGAACGGATATAACGAGTGCTTCGGGGAGGATGTGGTCTCCCTCCTCTCAGATATGGTGCTTTATGTTAAATGCGAGGGGGAGGTGGGGAAATTCCTCGCTATACTGAGGGATAAACTCCATGATAAGAAGCTCAGGGATGAAGCCACTCTTATCCTGAGGGAACTCTGCAGCCGGGAGATTTTGGATCACTTGAAGGGGTGGAGTGATGACTTAGAGCCTAGCGTGAGGATCGCTTACCTCAAGTGCCTCTTGAAGCTCTTTGATAGGGGGGAGGTGGGAATAGAGGACTTGACTCCCCTAGCTGAGGACCCCTCGCCTAAAGTTAGGCTCGCTCTAGCTTCCTCTCTCTCCATACACGCTGAGAGGGAGGAAGTCAGGAGGTTATTCATTGAGATGTTGAGGAGGGAGAGTAGAGGAGAGATAAGGAACTTGATATTAGAGGCCCTCTCTTCTAAAACTCATGCGGAAGTTTCGGGGAAATCTGATGAAAAAATTTTAGATAAAATAATTAAAAAGTTAAAGAGATTTCCATAAATAATAGGAAAGTTTTTTGGCTCTTCACTCAGTTAAACTGGGTGTGAGCTTGGTCAGAGTTACGTTCCTAGGCCACTCCGCTTTCCTGCTTGAGGGGAGCAAGAGGGTCCTCATAGATCCCTGGATAGACGGAAATCCACAATCCCCCATTAAGATTGAGGAATGCAAGGGCGCAGATGTCTATGTAGTCACGCACGACCATGGAGATCATGGTTTAGAGGATGCTATAAAGCTCTCTAAGAGGCATGGGGGAACGATAGTATCTATCTATGAGATAGCTGAGGAAGCTAGGAGAAAGGGAGCTAACTCCCTCGGCGCTAACATAGGCAGCTTCTTCGAGGTCAATGGAGTTAAGGTAGTCCTCACTGAAGCTCTCCACAGCAGCAATTTAGGGGCTCCAGTTGGGGCTGTCATCGAGCTGGATGGGAAGAGGATATATCATGCTGGGGATACTGGGGTCTTCTACGATATGAAGATAATCGGTGAGCTCTACAAACCCGATTTAGCTCTTCTCCCGATAGGAGGACATTTCGTGATGGGTCCGTCCGAGGCTAGTCTCGCTATAGAGCTCCTTGGGGTTAGTAAGGTCATACCGATGCATTATCAGACATTCCCCGTGCTCAAGGGGAGTGTTGAGGAACTGAAGGAACATATGGGGAGGAGAGGGGTGAGAGCAGAAGTAATAGTATTGAAACCAGGAGAGAGTTATGAGCTCTGAAATAAAACCGAAAGAGATCCAAGTAATAGCGGAATTGTACGATGTCGCTGAAAAGGATTTACTAGATTCCCCGGAGTTGATGGATAAGCTACTGCGAGATGCAGCTGACGAGAGCGGGGTGAGAGTCCTTCACATACACGTGCACGAATTCGAGCCTTATGGGGTCAGCGGTTTCCTAATGACGGACAAAGGGTACGTAGCTATACACACATGGCCGGAGCATTCTTACGCTACGATAAACGTAGTTAGCTTCTCAGAACAAAGCTGGCCTTGGGAGATGTATAAGATACTAGCGAGTTTCCTGAAACCGAGGCAACAGAGCGCTGTTGAGATCAAGAGCGGCCTTGACTTCAAGTGAGCTTGAGTTCCATCTGAAACCGGCCCTCCCCAGCTCCTCCCTCGCCTCACCTATCAGGTAGTTCGCTCTGAAATCCACTATCTTTACGAGATAGAAGTAACCTAACTTCGCTTCGCGGAGAGCTACAGGCTTGTAGCTATTCGTCCTCCCCTGGAATCCCCCCTCCTCCCTTTCGGAGACCAGTACTTCAAGCTCCTTACCTAAATATCTCTCATTTACTTCCTCTTTTATTCTCTTAACTAACTCATTTATCTCCTTACTCCTCCTCGATATAATACTATCAGGGAGCTTCCCCATACTCGCTGCTTCAGTCCCGGGCCTCGCCCCGAACTTGCTTATGTTCACAACATCCGGCTTGAGCTTCTCCAACATCACTAAAGTGCTCTCAAAATCATCTTCATCTTCCGTTGGAAATCCGACTATTATATCTGTGGCTATCGTCACATCTGAGAGCTCTCTCCTCATAAAATCGACCATCGCTAAGAACTGATCCACGGTATAGTTCCTCCCCATATCCCTGAGAACTCGATCTGAACCGCTCTGGACAGGTAGATGGAAGAACTTGTAGACCTTATGAGATCTGTAAGCTTCTATCAGTTCACTCATTATGGGCAGGGCGGAGCTGGGGGTCATCATACCCACCCTGATCCTGAAATCCCCGGGCAGATCACTCAAATCCATTATAAGGTCAGCGAGATTTTCGCCCATATCTCTACCATAAGCCGCTGTATCCTCCGCCGTGAGCCAGAGCTCAACGGCTCCCTTCATCAAGAAGTGCTCAGCTAACCTAAGGATGTTTCCCTTGGGAAAGCTAGTGAGACCTCCTCTAGCTAGCCTCGTTATGCAGTAAGTACATGCCCCCATGCAGCCCTCAGCTATAGGGATGATCCCTATGAGCTCAAGAGGATCCCTGAGATATGAGGATTTGTCAATGAACTTCCATCCTAGGAACTCAGCTTTCCTCCCCTCTACAGCTGAGATAACGGCTTCAACTATCTTATCTATCTCCCTCGGAGCTAAGAAGACTTTGGAGAAATCCTTCAGCTTATATCCCTGAGATTTAGCCATGCAACCTGCTACGACCAAGGGAGCGTATTTTGAGAGTTCTCTAGCTCTATGAATCATTCTATGCTCTGTGGGAGTCTTAACATTGCAAGTATTCAATACTATAACGTCAGCCTCTCGTGGATCATTTACTCTGAGGAAGCCAGCTTTCTCAAGTAGCTTCTCCATTATCTGGGAATCAGATCTATTCATAGAGCAGCCATAAGTTTCCATGTAAAACCTCAATCGGCAAATTCCTCCGACTCCACAGTAACCCCATCTATGCTCGCTACATTGCCCCCCATAGTACTTGATGAGCTCCATTATGTCATCCTCATCTAAGTCATCTCCTTCAACCACGAGCATTAACCTCTCTATGTTTGAATCGTAGTCCCTCACCTCTACTTCGACTTTCTTGACTCCGTCGAGTTTCGAGATCGCATCAGCTACCTCTATTATATCTGGTTCATGAGGCTTAACTACATCGAGCACTAACTTCCTTATGAAAGTCCTCTTACTGTTCAATTTCCCTGAGGGAGATCGCGACACTTGCTAGGTCCTCCCCATTAGGGTCTGGAGAACCGCCTTATAATATTTACTCTCGATGATTTTTGGAGCGTGATGCGAAGATCTCATCGCATTACTTCAATAAAAATCGGACCTGGATTAATACTTGTGCATCCGCTTAGATTGATCGTTTCAATGCCCTTCGAGAATTTTATCTGCGTTCATGGTCTCGAGACTGTGGGATCTGTTAAATGCATTTACTCATGTTTCCCACAATTTAATTGATTCTCCTCATTGAACCCCTCATCCCGCCTGATCTCAAGAAAGAGCCTCGCTATGACCTTATTCACGGTCTTCCTCCTACCGCCCTTCAGTTTTATCAATGTTATCTTGTCCTCATACTCCTCAGGTATCTTAACGCTCCTCGAGAAAGTCACGAAGATTTTGATGCCTCTACTCAAACAATATTCTAAGATCTCCCTTATGTCTCTACTCCTGCCTTTGACAGCGCTCCTAGGCTGCCAAACAGCTCCATAACCTAAGTAATTTAGCCTCCTCTGAACTGAGAAGTAGAAGTCCCTGGGGACGGTCCTATCGAAGAAGAAAGGTGTCTTATATTTCCTCACCTTCCTCTTCACCAAGTTCATCCCTCAAAACTTTCTTAACTCTGATCACCTCGAGACCTAAATCCTTGAGAGCCCCCTCTATCCTCTCCCTATCTTCTCCCTTCAACCCCTTGTTATCCACAATAGCTACTCTAGTGGGCTCACCGTTCCTCAATAGCGCTTGCCTCACCATCTCCCCATCGACCCACTCAGCATCGAGCTTCCTCGCAGCATGCCCTATCGCGAACTTCGTGAAGAGCTCGACCCTAGTGAAGTGATCGTTTATGTGAGGTCCCCCGAATGCAATAGCTGCTACGAACTTCCCCTCCTTCCAAGACTCTATTGCCTCCAAAATGGATTCAGCTGCAGCCTTCAAGCCCCTCTCATCCCTCCAAGCTCTCTCATCGCAACCTATCTCGAGGAAAGCTGTGGGAATATCTAAGGTAGGTCCATGATGTGTTGGCTCGAAACCAACCCAATAACCTATTT
>JAVCBY010000095.1:0-7842 GCA_037917625.1 Thermoproteota archaeon
CTTTATATATTTGCCAATCCTCTCGCCGATCTGCTCACCCAAACACAATTCAAATAACTCCAGCTAGATGTAAGCTTAAATAGGTTCATCGCTTTAAAGCATGATGGTGAAAGTTGGGAGAGTGAGGGCGAAAAAGGTAAGAGTAGGCTGGGTGAGGGGAATCTCTCGTGGCGGTAAGGGTGAGACTGAGGATAGAGAGAGGAGGGATAGCTAGAGAAGTGGTGGCCCTCCTAAACAGCGGGTATGAGGCCGATACACCGCAGCTAATGGTGCCGGCTGGATTGGCGAGGGAGCTGGGCATCTGGCCCCCTCCTCCCGATGCAAAGGAGGACTTATTCGATACTGCAGGAGGGCCTGCGAGGGTCTGGATCGTGAGATCTGCAGCTAAAATAAAGGTGGTGTCTGAGGATGCTGAATCGGGTCTTGTTGAAGCTGATATTGTGATATCTCAGCTTGTAGATGAGCCTCTCATCAGCGATGTGCTGGCGGGCAAGCTCAGCATCGCTGTTGAGGATTTTTTGGAGGGTCTCTGGAGGTTCAGGTGGGAGCCAAAGGAGAGGACGAGGAGAAGCGAAAGATCGGGCAGCTGAGGATCTCTCGGAGGTGAAAATAGGCCTTCATTGGAGAAGGCAGTTACTGCAAGTTTTAGGAAATAGAGTGCTTCGACTTTCATGCATGTGTCAAGGCTAAATAACCCTCACTTCCTCCCCCTCCCCGCCGGACGTCTCCACTATGAACTCCAGAGTCAAGGAAGCAGCTCTCTTGAGGAGGGAAGCTTCCACTCCAGGGACTCCAGCAGCTACTATAAGTACGTCTCTCGTCCCCTCAGTTATCATAGTCCTCACACTATCCCTGTGAGGATATAGGAAGATAGGGCCATCCTCATCAGCTAAAACCGGTTCCCCTCCTGACAGGGCCTTCTCCCCACCTCCTATCGGCCTGAAGACCTCTTTAGGCCTAGCTAACCTCAGCTCCAACTTCCCCCTCACTTTGCCTAGGTCGTAGAGGCCTATCGGCACTAATGTTATAGCGCTAGCAGCATTTCCAGAGTCTACAACGCTGTTTATAGATGGTAAACCTTCCTTCAGGATCCTCCTGACTAGGGCTTCGCTACTAGGCCTCACTTTAGTTGGATCTATCCCTATCCTCCAGTAGAAGTCCCTGTAAGCTCTTACCACCGGATCCTCCTTCAAACTCTCCAGAGTGTACTTACGCCTCACTTCCTCAACAGCTAGCTTTATGACCTTCCTCCCGGATTCCCTAACCTCCACCCCTCTGACCCTTGAAAAGGCTATTGAGATCCCAAGGGCTCTAGCATCATCCCTCAGCTCTATCATACTCCCCTCAAGGCCCTCTCTCTATTTAATAATGCTTGAAGCGTAGTAAGAGATGAATTCGGAAGCCATGCTTTCAATCAAACGCCAGCATCTGACCAGATGACCTTCCTGCAAGCTCCGGGCTCCCTGCTCTTACGAGTTCCTTCACGAGAAGCTCTGTAAGTCCCTTCCTCAGCTTCTCATCGGCTTCTATCTCACCCATCACCTCTCCTCGAGGCTATTTAACATCGCTCAGCGAGGGACATAAACTTCACTAGGGAGTTTCACGTTTAACATCGGCTTAACGGTAGATTTTTATCCCTGAGGTTATTATGATAATGGCAGATGCCCAGGAGCGTTGAGGAGTGGGAGGAGCTAGAGGAAGAGGCTAGGGAAGTTAGGAGGGGGAAGCTGATTGGGATTTCATAGAGTCCCAACCTCCTAAGTTAAGAGCAGCCCTGAAGTTCTACGTAGAGACTGGGGATCTTTACGTTGCATCCAGGATAGCTGATATGAGCGTAGAGGAGTTCAACGAGCTCAGGAAGAGGGCGAGGATCCCAAATGTCTGCTGAAGCTTTCGCTATAGCTGATACCTGCTTCCTAATAGACTGGGCATCATGGAGAAGGAGAGATCTCTTATTCAAACTCTTCAAGACCGTTTTCGTTCCAGAATCAGTTATCAAGGAGATAAGAAGCGAGAGGACAGTTGAATGGATCGCCAGCTCTCTAGCATCTCGATCCTTATCCCTCTTCACTGAGACACCTGATGTGATCTCCCTCGCTAGGGACTTAGTCGAGAGATCTAAACTGCTCCCGATAGGGGGCGTGGATCTCCCTGAGGCTATATGCTTAGCTGCTGGGAGGATGAGGAATTACACCGTGATAACTGAGAACAGGGGAGCATTGATGGCAGCTGATATCCTCGAGGAACTCTCGAACTTGAGGGTTTGGAGATCGCTAGAGGTAATAACTGAGGGGCTGAGGAGAAACATCATTGGGGGAATCCTCGCGAGATATTCGAGGAATATGAGAGGGATACGGGGCACAAGTTCCCAAGGAGGGATCTGGAGGTGGTACTGCGTGAGCTTAGAGGAGAAGATTGAGAGGTGGAGGAAGTTAGAGGAAGAGGCTAGAGAGATGAGGAGGAAGGAAGCGGATTGGGATTTCATAGAGTCTCAACCCCCTAAGTTGAGGGCAGCCCTCAAGTTCTACGTAGAGACTGGGGACATAAGGTTAGCATCTAGGATAGCTGATATGAATATAGAGGAATTCAGGGAGCTCCTCAGATCAGCTAGAGTTCCTGTAGTTGTTTAACTCTAACTCTATCGAATCTTTCTCTCTAAATGTTTCAATTCTTTCTATGACTCTCAGCTTTCACTACCCTCAAGCTCTGGCTTGATGTCGTGAGGTTTCGGCAGCGCATCGTTAGCGCAAATTATACCGGAGATGACCGCAGCCTCTACTTCCAGGGGGATACGCTTCACTGAGTATAGGCCCTTTACCGGCGCCTTGAAGGCCCTCCGTGGATCGAAAGCTAGCGTCTCCAGGCATTGAAGTGTCTCTCGAATGCCTAAGCGTCACTTCATCTTGCACGACTTATCTCTCATGCCCGGGATATTTACTTTGCTTATCAGGACGCTAGCTATCCCTTCTTCACCCAGTATCATCAGCTCTCAGAGAAGTCCCGGTAATTAGCTGGAGCCAGTATGGTGACACTGGCCTTCCCCGGAGGGGCTAAGCTCCCATCAGCGTTAGAGTTCATCACGATATCTATAAGCCCTTTATCAACGTCGTGTAGTTAGATGATCTATCAACGCACAAAAAGACCATGAAGCGAGATGGAGGGATCTCGATCCCTTTATGTAATCGACGAACTCCCCATCTAAGTGCTCCTCCCCGAAACTCTATAGTCTTAGCGTTCGAGACTATTATACTCTCATCCCGGTGTGAATCTTCTCATAGAGCCTTCTAGGAACTATTTTTCTAGGGTCAGGCCATACCTCTCAAGCCTCTCAAAATGCCTATAGTTTCTAGTGAGCAGCTTCATTCCCTTGGCTATAGCTGTAGCGCCTATTATTAGATCCGCATCACTCAACACCTCTCCTTTCGACCTCAACTCCTCATAGAGCTCGCAGTACTTCAATACACTATTATCCAACTATTATATCAAAAGACTCCTCCAGGAGTCTCTTCTCCTCAGGGATCCCTCTGAGGTACTCTAAGGCCGTCAGCACAGATATGGCATCACCCAGCCTCCTTCCCTCCCTCAGGGAATCTATTAGAGCGTCAATGAGGATCAAGGGAGAACTCCCTCCTGAATCTCTTATGGGATTCCTCTATACTCTCTAAGTGCTCCAAGCTGAGCTCCCTCAGTTTTCTGAAGGATTCCTCCCTTCTTACCTTAATTACTTCGTCGATGAGATCGTTTAGAAACTCACTCCACTCCCTCTCACCTTTAAGCTTCTCGAGCCTCTCCTTCACCTCTCTCCTCACGGGTATAGTGGTATATGTCATCACTTATTTTTTGTTGATCATTATAATAACTATTGAGGGGTCGCTGATATCCCCGGAGATGTTAGTTGCGAAAATTAGTTAATTAAGGGGTTCTGAGCTATGTAGTCTTTGAGACTTACATAGCTCTTGGGATTCATCAGCTTTGGGCTCCTCTCGAGTTCATCGGAGCCCTCATCGGCCTCTCCCCCCGTCAGGGTGAACCCGCTCCAAGCCTTCATCAGCTCTTCGAGGAGCCTTGGGCTTGGAGGAAGACCCTCCATCTGAAGGATATGGTGCTCCTTTCGGGGCATTAATCCCACATCCGGAGCACCTCCTAGTTTTTCGAGTTGGGGAGTACAACTTTATGAGCTATAAATCAAAGCCCATTTAAATCTATTTTGGAACTGTTAACTACGGCGGAGGTGTCAAAGATCAAACTCCCTCACCCTGAACCTCCTCTCCCCCATGATCATCTCCTCTATGTCAGAGTCTCTCAACTTACCCGCATATCTTCTCAGAAGTTCGAGCGATCTCTCTTTGTTATTCCTGAGGAGCCTCATTATCACGTCAGAGAAGGACTCCCCCTCCCTCTTCAATCTCAACAGCTCCTCGTAAACTTCATCCCTCAGGGATATGTTCTTCATATGTGTGTATGTAATGTGATATATAAAAGCTCATCGCTAACCTCATGCGTGAGGGAGCTGGAGGTGCGTGAATGACCTGCTCTCACCTGGGTGAGCTCTGCGAGATGCTAGCTGAGTTGGTACATAACCATAATCCCTCAAGTTAAGCCTTGAGATCTCGGCCCTCTCCTCCAATCTATTATCGGCAGTCATTAGCACAGCCCCCTCGGAACTTGCCTTGCCACGTAAGCTGAATCATGGTGGAATCGTCCCTCTATCCCCACCTCAGGGCCTAAAGCTCCTCCTTTACCTTGAGCTCCATAATCCCGACTTAAGGAACGCGAAGGACTCCAGAGCACCTCGCTCACTAAGCCCCCTTATAGCTAATGCTCCCACCTCATAGAGTAGGCTGGAGCTAAGGGCTCCACCTTACCCGACAGGAAGTCCTCTAACACTTTAGCAGATCCGATAACTCCTCGCTGAGGGGAAAGCTGCTACTGAAGCATCCACTACGTAACGCTCCCTTCCCTCCTTCATCGGCTCGCCCACGAACCCACTAGTATCTTCCTTTTTCCCTCTTTCAGATCAGCAGCTTCTCAGTGGCCTTTCCTCTCCTCAAGCTCTATCCTCTTCCCTATGGCCTCCCCGATTTATTAAGGACCAATCCACTTTCCAACGGGATTGACTACCTCAATGCCTCCCGCCCATAACCCTGAGGTGAGGATCGGACGAGTTGGCTTCCACATACTTCCTAACAGGTAAGAAGCACAGAGAGTCCCAAATATGAATTGGTCTCAAGGCTCCCTCTAAGGGCCTCCTTCTGTCAGCCGTTGTCGGTACCTTAACTATACTGCTGTCCTCAATTATACGTTCTATAATTGCCATGGCATCCTCCAAAGGCACTTTAAACCCTCTGAACGCTAGGACATGGAATATCTCGGCCAACTGATGATAGGACATGTAAACTTTGAGGGAAGACCCCTTTGAAGAAGGATACAGCTCTCTCATGCAGTCGCTGATTTAAATTCAGCTTCACTAATTTATTTCTGAGGGGCTCTTTCTTCGCGAAGCTCTATCTACGCGTCAATGAAGGCCCTCAAGTCAGCAATCTACATCCTCATATCCGTATTCCTCCAGATCCTCGGGTCCGGCGCCCTCGATCGGCTTGAGTAAATCTATTATCTCCTCTCTCTTGGATGGATAGCTCAGGTAATTTAGGAGGGCATCCACCAAGATTTCCTTCATGGTCCTGCCTTCCTCAAGCGCCCTCCTCTTCAGTTCTCTGTAGAGGTCCTCCGGGATGATGAAGCTCGTTTTGATACCCATCAATGTATACGGAAAACCCTATATAAAGAAATACAGTATTGGTGAAGGGTTCACAGTCCCCTTTCCTCCAGTGGGTAGAATCAAGGCTTCTTAGGAGTAATGCGAGGACTTAAAATCCTCACTATCATCTCGCCCCCTTCCATAGCAGCGATTCCACGCAGTTCTCGTATCACCCAGTAGGGCGATCGACAGCCTTATCTCCAGGGGGGTACGCTCCACTGAGTAGAGGCCCTTTATCGGCGTCTTGAAGGCCTCCTATGGATCGAAAGCGTAATGTCGCATACCATAAATCGCTAGCATCCTCTCATCAGAAACGCTAGTTTAATATCCCATGGCTTAATCATATTGAGGTGAATGAGGCCCTCTAGTCTATTTTCCAGCGTTAGAGAGGCTCGATAATGAGCCTCCCACATGGCTATCTCCCCCATAACAGATCATGCTTCCAGATCGCCTAAGGAGGTTTGGATGAAGTAAATCGGATTTAAATGACATCCACTACCTCTAAGCTCATGTCCACGGCCTTACTGGACAAAGTTATGAAGCTGCAGCTGATCACATCCACGCCAAGCTTCGCGTATTCCTGAGCGTTCTCATAGCTTATGCCTCCAGAGACCTCCACCATGACTCTATCCCTGAGCCCCCTCCTCTTGAGCTCCTCAATAGCTCTAGCTACTTCTTCTGGTCTCATGTTGTCCAGCATAACTACATCAGCCCCGCTCTCAGCTGCTTCAACGGCTTCCTCAACGCTAGAGACCTCTACCTCGACTTTGTGCGCGAAACTAGCTCTCTCCTTAGCTAACTTAATAGCTCTCCTTAAGTCGCCGATAATCCTCAAGTGGTTATCCTTGATTATTATGGCATCACTCAAGGAGAGCCTATGCGTATCCCCACCGCCCGCTGCTACAGCTCTCTTCTCGAAGTACCTCAAGCCGGGCATCGTCTTCCTAGTAGCGGCTACCCTCACCCTACTGTTCGCATCCCTCAAAGCATCGATGAGCCTCCTAGTAGCTGTAGCCACCCCGCTGCAGTGCATGAGGATGTTCAGAATGACCCTCTCAATGCTCAAAATCACTCTAGCGGGGCCCGAGATCTCGAGTATCGTTGAACCTCTCTCAACAGCATCTCCATCCTTAGCTAGTTGCTCAACTTGTAGCCCGAGCTTCTTGAGGAAGGCAGTTATATCATCTACGCAAGCTACTATACAGTCCTCTTTAACTATAACTTTCGCTCTGATCTTAATATCCCTCGGCACAATAGCCTCCGTGGTCAAATCCCAGAAGGGCATATCTTCCTCTAGGAAGTTGAGGAATTTCCTGAACGCTAAATCCTCGACCAAGGTACCTCAACTCCCATCAGCTTGAAAGTATTCTCTAGAGCCCTCCTCACTCTTGCAGCTACTTCCTTATCCACTTCTACCCTGTATACTTTATCCCTCAGGCTCGCGTACACTTTCTCCAGAGTTATCCTCTTCATATCCTCACATATAGCTTCAGTGGAGGCTGGTATCAGTGAGACGCCCTCACTCTCCTTGAGCATCCTGTGGATGATCCCTATCTCAGTGCCTATTAAGAACTCACGGTCCCTGGAGCTCTTGACGTATTTCAGCATCTGGCTCGTGCTACCGATGAAATCAGCGAGCTCTCTGACTTCCTTAGGGCACTCAGGATGAGCTAAGAAATTGTAACCTCTGTAGATAGACTTAAGAAGCCTTATCTTCGCTGGATCGAACTTAACGTGGACTGGGCAGTGGCCTCGCTCAGGCACAGCTACTACTCTCTTCCCCGTCCTCTCAGCTACATAATCAGCTAAGTGCTTATCAGGGCCGAAGATCACTGTATCCTCCCTTAGAGCCTTGACCACATCTACGGCATTAGCGCTAGTCACTAAGTAATCTGCTTCAGCTTTGACTTGAGCTGGGCTATTGACGTAGATCACTACAGGAGCTCTATATTCCCTGCGGGCCCTTCTGATATCTTCGATTGATATCATAGAGGCCATAGGGCACTTAGCCCCCGGATCCGGGTGTAGGACGGGACTCTCGCTTATTATAGCTGCTTGCTCCGCCATGAAGTCGACACTTCCTC
>JAVCBY010000057.1:0-7150 GCA_037917625.1 Thermoproteota archaeon
GAGAGGGAGTTCTGGGATCTAGTCGATTATGTGGATGATTCCTTCCTGAAGCTAGGCGCTCCTAAGGAAGTCTATGGTGAGGATCAGGAGGAGGTGGAGAGGTTAAGGAGGAAGGCCCTGAAGGCAGGGCTCCTCTTAGTGCCATTCAGGATAAGGCATATGGGGAGCGATGGAGGTTACAGGGTCCTACTGAACATCAGGAAGTTAGTGGATGAGATGGGAATAGAGGTGAGGTTCGGAGTAACAGCTAGTAAAATCTTAACGGAGAATAGGAGGGTATCTGGAGTATCTCTCTCGAATGGAGAGGAAATTATGGCTAAATATGTCGTCCTAGCCACTGGAAGGGTCATGGAGGGCTGGTTAGTTAGCGAGATGAGGAGGCTGGGGGTCAAGGTAGATGGGGGTAAGGTGGATCTGGGGGTGAGGGTCGAAGTCCCTTACGAAGTGATGCGTGAGTACACTGACGTCCTCTATGAGCCGAAGCTCATCTATTACAGCGATACGTTCGATGATAAAGTCAGGGTTTTTTGCGTCAACCCGAGGGGGGAAGTAGTTACTGAATCTTACTGGGGGATAGTGACCGTCAACGGTATCTCTAGGAATGATTTCAAGACTGAGAATACGAATTTCGCTCTCCTAGTGACGACTGAGTTCACGGAACCCTACAGGGATACGATCTCCTACGCGTTGAGCATAGCTAAGATGGCGAATGAGATAGCTGGGAATCAACCGATAGTTCAGAGGCTGGGGGACTTGAAGAGGGGGAGGAGATCTACTGAAGCTAGGTTGAGTAGGAGCATAGTGAAGCCCACTCTTCCGGGCTCTACACCGGGTGATTTGAGCTTCGTGTTCCCCTTCAGGTATCTGAAGGACATACTGGAGATGCTGCGTGCGATGAATGAGATAATGCCTGGGATATACTCAGATCACACCCTCCTCTACGGGGTCGAGGTGAAGTTATACGGGGCGAAGATAGATCTTAAGCCCAATCTTGAGACAAGAGTCATAGAGGGCCTCTACGCTGGGGGAGATGGTGCGGGAGTGTCGAGGGGTCTAGTTCAAGCCGCAGCTTCAGGGGTATGGATAGGGAGGGATATAGCTAGGAGGCTCTCCCACGATTGAGTTGATCTTATTGGAGGCTTAAGAGATTTTGTGAAGCGAGAAACTCTCTGCTTATAATGGAAGATTCTATCGATGTTCAATCCAGCTAAGAGGATCATAGAGCTCGCAAATCATATTCTTACTGAGGGAGGGCTCAACACAGTTAAAATCCCTCTAGGAGGTCGAGCGATCACGCCGGGAGGAAATTTTATTAGTTTTTACCATCTTTTTATATGTTGGGGAAAAGGTGTTGGGGATGTCGATAGGCCCTAGGGAGGAGAGGACCTTCAAGAAAAAATACGGGAGTTATTTGAAGATATTGAGGGAACTCAACATAAAAAATCCTGAGGAAGTAGCTGCTCTCCTAGCTATAGCTGAGATTTTGACGGGCTATGAGAGAGTCGATGTGAAGGTATGATCATATTTTGGCCTTTATCTCCTCAGCCTTCTTCTTGACGTTTTGTAGGACGTCCAGGAATAAGTTGTTCCCATGGGAGTCTATAGCTACCATCGTCGGGCCGAAGTTCTCAACCTCGACGACCCACATAGCCTCTGGAACTCCCAAATCGAGCCAGTGGACGTCAACAACTCTTTTCACAGCATTAGTCGCTAGAACGGAGACTCCTCCAGGATACGCGAGGTAAGCTGCTCCGTACTCCTTCATCCCCTGAGTGGTCCTCTCGAATAAGCCGCCTTTCCCTATTATGAGCCTAACCCCGAATTCCCTTATGAAATCGGCCTCAACGCTCTCCATCCTAGCGCTCGTCGTCGGGCCGAAGCCGTATATCTTCCACTCCCCATCCACTTTGCCGACTATGGGTCCGCAGTGATATAAGGCCATTCCCCCCAGCTTAACCGG
Source organism: Thermoproteota archaeon (assembly GCA_037917625.1). GTDB lineage: Archaea > Korarchaeota > Korarchaeia > Korarchaeales > Korarchaeaceae > Korarchaeum. Next base: position 1,961 of record JAVCBY010000057.1, read on the forward strand.
TACCTTATCCTTCTCACCCTTTGAAGCAAGTTCCAAGGCCCTTCTATGTACTTGATCCCTTCCAGTTATTATTATCCCATCTAGATATACGACATCTCCCACTCTCAACTTCCTAACTTGCTCCTCGGTAACGGGGGTCCTCAATCTATACTCTGCCATAGGATCACCTCCCTTAAGGCGGCAAAACAATCTTCAAATTACCGTTCCTATCGAAGATTCCTTCTGCCCTCCTGAAGGCCCAGCATTGAGTGCTTATGCCCACGGGAAGGCTAGCTGGATGCTTGTGGGCCCACTCAATTTTGACTCCTAGGGCGTAAGTCTTGCCCCCTAGCCCCATCGGCCCTATTCCGAGTGAATTTATCATCTCTAAGAGCTCATTCTCCAGTTCATCGAGCTTTGGATCTGGATTAGGCTCGTTAAGTCTCCTGAAGGTCGCCTTCTTCGCTAGCTTTATCGCTAGATCGGCGCTCCCTCCGACGCCGACGCCCACTATTATCGGTGGGCAGGGCATGGGACCCGCATCAACCATAGCATCTATAACGGCTCTCTTTATGCCCTTTATACCAAGAACAGGACTTAACATGTATATCTTCGATGTGTTCTCACTTCCTCCTCCCTTAGCCAGGAAGAGCACCCTCATCTGATCCCCGGGGACGAGGTCTAAGTGTATTATAGGGACGTGCCTGCCCGTATTATCCCCGGGGTTCTCACCAGTCCAGGGGTTCACTGTATTAGGCCTCAGGGGTATCTCAGCCGTCGCCCTCCTGACGGCTTCCTCTATCACCGACTTGACCTCGGACCTAATTGGGAAGTCATCACCCAGCTCTATGAAGAACGTTGGAGTCCCAGTATCCTGGCACATCGGCATCTTAAGCTTATTTGATGCATCTATGTTCTTCAAAATTGCCTCTAAGTTTGCTCTAGCGACAGGATTTTCCTCAGATTCGTATGCCTTGATCAGAGCATCCTTGACATCCTTAGGGACATTGAAAGCTGCTTCTCGCATCATCTTAACGATACCATCTATAATTGAGCCCCTTAGATCTCCCATCGGAAGCCCCTCTTTCACATCTAGTGTAAATTATTAACTTTTCTGATGTCACTTTCGCCCTCGTCGGGACGAGATCTTCTCGAATTCCAGGAGGGCGGGAGGGAGGGGATAAAAAAGTTAAAATATTACACTGATTTCGACAGGAGAGACCCTAGCTTCCTCATCCCCTCCTCTATCAACGCTGGATCATTGTAAGAGTAACTCAATCTCATCCCGTTCTTAGGCGTCCTCTTTCTGACATCCACCAGACTTCCATCCGATGGATCGTAAATGCGGCCTGTAAGTGGGTAGAAAGCCTCCCCTGGAACATAAAGAACGTCATTCGGTATCGCCACCTCCTCTAAGAACTTTTTACTGTCAAAATCATTTCTGGATGATTCCCACCATATGAAGAAGCCACCCGTAGGATCCGTCCTCGTTCCATCTGGGAAGCTCTCATCTATAGCCTTAGCCATGGCCTCATACCTCTTCCTGTAGCCCTCCCTGACCTTCTCTATGAACTTGGGGAAGTAGAGCTCGTAGTAAAGTTTGGCAATCTTCTGAGTTATCGTAGGAGTGCAGAGGTCATAGTAACCTTTGGCTTTTATGACTTCCTCCCTTATCTCGGGAGGCATCAAGTTGTATCCGACCCTCAGGACAGATACCTCCTTGCTGGTGGTCCTCATATATATTACGGTGCTGCCCTCTTCATCCAAGGCCCTTATAGGCCTGATCCTCTCTCCCCTGAACTGGATCTCCCTATAAGCTGCATCCTCTAATAGGTAAATTCCGTTCTCCTTAGCTATCTCTAAGAGCCTCCTCCTCCTACTCTCAGGTAATGTAGTTCCTGAGGGGTTATCAGAATCTGGAATTACATAGATGAGCTTCGGTTTCTTTCCAAGCTCCTTTTGAGCCTTCTTCATCGCATCCTCAACGTAATCCGGTATTATGCCATCCTTATCTCCCGGGACAGCTATCGTGTCCCCGTAGAGCTTAGTAACTACGTTAACGAAACCTAAGTAGACAGGGGCCGGGACTATCACTATATCTCCGGGGTTTAAGAGGACATCTAACGCCAAGTAGATCATCTGTTGAGAGCCAGTTGTGACGACGACCTGCTTCCATCCCTCATCCTTATCCAGATTTATTGAATCCCTCTCCCTCAGGAAGTTCGCCAGAGTTTTCCTCACGTCTGGTAAGCCATCTGTAGGACCGTAATTGTAGTCATCTATCACATCTACCTCCCTTCCCGAGAAGAGACTCTCCAGCTCCTGAAGGGCCAGCCTCATCAAGATCATCGGGAAGGCTCCAGTAGGTATTACGCCGGGCTTACCCCCAGCAAAGTAGTACTTGACAGTATATCTGAGAAGTCTCCTTATCTCCGACTCAGGGATCAACTTAGTCCACTTAGCTAGCTCCACATCCGACGGCGACAAGCTCGCACCTCATTATCTTCCAGGAAAATAATTTAATCGTATTGGCTCCGATGAGCACAGCTTAGGAAAAATATTTTAACTAAGCAAGCGCCATCTTCCGAAAGCATTCAGACAATCTCCCCATAAAACCAAAAAATAACATAATTCAACGTAAAAATCGCTCTTGGGGATCTAATCCCCTACCACTTCGGCCTTCCTCTGTAACTATCATCCCTTCCTCTGAAATCCCTCCTTCTCCTCTGGGGCCTGAAATCTCCTGAAGCCTGGGGCATATCCTCAGGTATCTCCTCAGCCTTCACGAAGCCCTCATCATCTACCTCAACGAAGCTACCCATGTTCCCTAAGTTAAGTTGGACCTTCTCCCTATAGACAGTCGTGAAAGCGTTCTGTAGTTGTACCACCTTTCCCTCCTTCAATTTCCCGGCATGGTCACCCCATAGGACTAGGACCACTCTACCTGTCTCGTCCCCAACTGTCGCTTCTGAGAGGGTTCTAGGACCCCTCTTCGTCTCAACAACTCTCGACTCACCAACTTCTAGGACCCGGACCTTCACATTCACACTATTTTCCCCGGGTCTTAGATCCAATACCTTCCGACTCGTCGACATACTACTCGCCTCGAAGGCGTTGCCTAACTTCCAAGCCCCGCTATTTAAACGTATGCCCGAGCGCCCAATATTACAAAAGTTGGAAATCATGATCTGAGAGCCATCTGGACTCTAATTTTTACCACTAAAATGCGAGTATTATGAGTAATTTTAATACATTTCGAATATTAGCTAAATAAAATTCGTAAGCTACTCGTCTGGAACCTAAATGATAAACATTAAAAAAATCATGAACTCCCATACTAATGGGAGAAGAGTATGGCTAATGATATCAATGTTAATGAGCTAATCCTGGATCTAAGGAGAATTCTGGGGAACGATCTCACCAGGAGATTTATAAAAATGATCGGAAAGCCCCTAGATATAGTGAAAATACTCTCAATTTATGCTGGGTTAGAGGATCCATCGTCCGCGAAGGAGAGGGTCCTCTCAGGGATTGTCAGCTACATACTGTCTAAATCAGCAGATAAGTTCGGATTCGATGAATCCATCCTGAAGGAGAAGCTCAAGGACCCTTACATGAGGAGGGGGATAGCTAATATATTACTTGGCATCGCTCATTACGGTATAACTAGACCTCAGAAATTATACGCGCCTTTCATGGTCGTCTGGGACTTCACGAAGAGGTGCAACCTCTCCTGCCTTCACTGTTATGCGAATGCCTCATACTTACAGCCGAAAGATGAGCTGAATCTCGAGGAGAGGCTCTCCGTTCTGAGTCAACTCGATGAAGCTGGAGTCGCTGCTATCTCCTTCTCAGGAGGAGAGCCCCTAATCGTCCCTGATTTCTGGGAAGTAGCTCGTAGGGCTGCTCAAGCCGGGATGTACATCAGCGTGGCGACAAATGGCACTCTGATAAAGCCCGATGTAGCGAGAAGGCTGAAGGAGATCGGAGTAAGGTATGTTGAAGTTAGTTTGGATTCACCGAATCCCGAATCTCATGATAACTTCAGGGGAATGAGGGGTGCATGGGAGAGGTCCGTAGAGGGGATAAAGAACGCTAAGAGCGCTGGAATCGATGTGGGGATCGCGATGACGATAACTAAGAAGAACTATAAGGAAGTGGCGGACATGATAAAGCTAGCGAAAGAGCTGAACGTGGATAGGTTCATAGCCTTCAACTTCATACCGACTGGAAGAGGGAAGGACATAATTGAGTACGATTTGAGCCCTAAGGAGAGGATGGAAGTCCTAGAGCTCCTATACTCTGAGCTCTCAAATGGCTTCCAGGCTTTCTCAACTAGCCCAGTATATGCGATAGTCTCCCTGAAGCATGTAGATAAGGAAGGGAGGCTCACCCCGACTCACTTCGCCGAACTAGCAATTCCCGAGGAGTATATGTCTATGGGATTCGCTCTAGCTGAGTTCCTAGGTGGTTGCGGGGCTGGGAGGATATATTGCTCTATAGAGCATAATGGAGATATTCAACCGTGCGTCTTCATGCCCATAGTACTGGGGAACGTCTTGAGGGATGGTTTCCTCAAGGTCTGGCAGGAGAACGAACTCCTGAATAAGCTCAGGGACAGGGATTATTCGGGGTACGCGTGCTCAACGTGCAGCTATAGATACATATGTGGAGGGTGCAGGGCTAGGGCTTTAGCTTATTATAACGATCCTCTCGGGCCAGATCCAAGTTGCGAGTTCAATGAGAAGCTCTGGGATGAGTTGAGAGCTATCTCTATTTATCACTGAGCTTCTCCAGTAATATATCGACTAATTTCGTTTTTCTATTTGCTAGGAGCATGAGAATCGCTCCCTCCTTCTCCGAGAATTCTATCATTTCCTGAGCAGAATCTAGGCACTCATTGACGTAGATGCACTTCTCACCCACATATTTAGCTACTGATTTTGCCCCAAATCCACTAACGAATATCTTAACGATGAGATCCCTCTCAGAGAGATCCCTGAGGAATCTAGAGAATAAGGACGTCCTATCCCTCCTATCCCTCCTGAAATTAGCTGATATAACGAATCCCCTCCCATACTTCCTCGAGAGGGAGTTCTGGGATCTAGTCGATTATGTGGATGATTCCTTCCTGAAGCTAGGCGCTCCTAAGGAAGTCTATGGTGAGGATCAGGAGGAGGTGGAGAGGTTAAGGAGGAAGGCCCTGAAGGC
>JAVCBY010000071.1:0-6928 GCA_037917625.1 Thermoproteota archaeon
GGCTTGCAGGGTGACTGTAGGGGGACGAGTCGTCTTCGCTTGTGTTGATGGTCCAGATCTCGATGCTCATCAAGTTGATTTCGATGAGCTCATGAAGAGGTTAGCTCAATATAGGGAGGAGGAGAAGGTAGCGCTTGAGAAATTCCTCCAAGTGAGCGTGGTGAGAGGATGAGCGTGAAGAGGAGGGAAGTGAAGAAAGTAAGGGTCCCAGTACCGGAGCAAGATCCTCATGCGAGGATATACAATTTCAATGAGGTAGCCTTGGGCTACAGCTTAGAGCAAGCTATGGAGGAAGCTTCTAGGTGCCTTCAATGTCATGTGAAAGTAGCTCCTTGCATAAGAGACTGCCCAGTGCTCGTGAACGTCCCAGGGCTCATAAAGAAAATACTGGAGGGCGATATGAAGGGAGCTCTAGAGGTCATAATGGAGACGAACTCGCTACCAGGGATAACTGGGAGGGTCTGCCCTCAGGAAGAGCAGTGCGAGATGAACTGCATAATGGGGAAGCTAGGGGATAAGATAAACATAGGGAAGCTCGAGAGGTTCGTCGCAGATTACGCTAGAGAGCACGGTATAAGGCCAGAAGTGAAGATAGCACCTCCGACTGGGAAGAGGGTAGCTATAATAGGCTCAGGCCCAGCTGGGCTCACTGCTGCAGCTGATTTGAGGAAGATGGGGCATGAAGTAGTCATATATGAGGCTCTGCATGAGCCTGGAGGCGTCCTAGTCTATGGGATCCCTGAGTTCAGGCTCCCTAAGGAGATAGTGAGGTATGAGGTCGAGTTCTTGAAGAGCATAGGAGTCAGGATATACACGGATGTAGTGATAGGGAAGACCCTCTCCCTCTACGACCTCCTCGAGGAATTCGATGCTGTCTTCTTAGGGACTGGGGCTGGTACCCCTAAGTTCCTGAACATACCTGGAGTCAACTGCCTCGGTATATACTCAGCTAACGAGTTCCTAACTAGGATAAACTTGATGAAAGCTTACCTCTTCCCTGAGTACGATACTCCTATCAAGAGAGGGAGGAGGCTCGCTGTAATAGGAGGGGGGAATACAGCTATGGATGCTGCTAGGAGCGGTCTCAGGATAGGGTATGAAGAGGTCTACATACTTTACAGGAGGACTAGGGAATTGATGACAGCTAGAATTGAGGAGATTGGACATGCTGAAGAGGAAGGGGTCAAGTTCATGTTCTTAGTTAATCCCGTGGCCTTCAAATGCGATGAGAACGGGTGGGTAAGAGCTGTTACGCTGATAAGGAATGAGTTAGGAGAGCCCGATGAGACCGGGAGGAGGAGGCCCGTCCCCATACCCGGGAGTGAGTTCGATCTAGAGGTGGATACTGTAGTTATAGCCATAGGGCAGAGGCCTAACAGGATACTCTACCAAGAGGTCCCCGAACTAGAGGTATCGGGGGACGGCACGATAATAGTTGATGAGAAGTACAGGACAACGTTGAGAGGGGTGTTCGCTGGAGGGGATGCTATAAGGGGAGAGGCTACAGTAGTGCTAGCGATGGGAGATGGTAAGAGGGCAGCTATGGCTATAGATGAGTACTTAAGGACGGGGGAGTGGCCGGAGAGGATAGTCCCGATGAAGCTCGCTCAAGTCGATTAGAGAGCAAAGGAAGGAATCAACTTTTTAATTTTTAAGGTGTTCAAATACGGCTGGGGAGCTCAAGCTCAGAGCTATCGTGAGCATAGCTCAATTAGTTCTAGGGGCACTCCTCTTCATAAGCGGGCTCGTCCTCTATTTCACTCCATCCGGAAGATCTCATGAGTTCATAATCTTCATGAGCAGGGGATCCTGGCGTTATTGGCATGATATCTTCGCTTTCGCCTTCTCAGGATCATCCCTAATACACATATACTTCAACTTCAGAGCCCTGAAAGTCTTATTTAGGAGGCTGTTCTCATGAGGAAGCTCATCTTAGTGATCTTAATAGCTATAATCTTAGCGTCTATTCCCCTGCTCTATAAACCCGAGGAGAGGAGTTATGTGGTGAGGGGGAAGTTGAAGGACGTAGGTTCTAGGATCATAGTAGTGGAGACTGAGGGAGGAAGGCCTTCGAGTCGAGGGGAGAGTATGAAGGTGGCTATAAGTGGCATCAAGTACTGGAGAGGCTCAGGGGGATGATAGGAGAGGAGGTAGTGGTGAAGGTGGAGATCAGAGGGAGAGCTGCTGTAGCGGTAAGCATAGAGCTACCTAGATTGGGGATAAAGTATTAGTTTATCGCACACATATTACTGAGATGCAGGGGAAGGTGGGAAGGTTCCAGGTGATGGCGCTCCTGCAAGCAGCTAGGTACTTCCTCATTAAAGGGGATCTCGATAGGGCGAAATCCTTCGGGTTGAACAGAGCTATATTTTACGCTTGGGCGAAGAGATCGAGGGGAAGAGCTCCCTTACGTAGGGCTGCTGGTGCATCAGCTCCCTCAATACCTAGGATCGCTAGGGGGATCGAGCAACTCGGTGATGAGAGAGCTTACGTGAACGATGACGGGTTCTTCATAATAGGGGATGAAGTTCAGAGGCCTGAGGATTATGATGAACAAGTAGTGAGGAGGATAGAGGCAGTAGTTCCATACGATAGAGCATGGAACGCTGCTTTGAACTACTTGAGGTCCTTCCCCACCGACTTCCTACTAGATCAGAGGAAGTTCTACGAGCGTATCTACCTCCCGGTCCGGGATAGATTCGAGGATTTAGTTAGATCCTACAGTTGAGGAGAGCGAGCTCTAGTTGAGAGGTGATCCCCCTGTCCATGGGGATAGATGAGGCCGGAAGGGGCCCAGTGATAGGACCCATGGTCGTGGCGGCTGTTATCCTCAAGAGGAAGGAAGCTAGGAGGCTAAGGGAAATGGGGGTCGTTGATTCAAAGCTCCTGAGTGCTGAGAGGAGGGAGGAACTGCTTCCCATTATAATTGAGAGCGCTGAATCCTATTCAATGAGGGTAATCGAGCCCAGAAGGATAGATGAAGCTGTCTCTAAGAATATGCTCAATATACTTGAGGCTGAAGTCATGTCTGAGTTGATAAGGGAGCTCAGACCAGCTAAAGTCATAGTTGATTCGCCTATGAGGAACTGCAGGAAGTTCTCAAATATTTTGAGAGGATTTCTGGGGGATTCGAGCGTTAAAATAGTAGCTGAGAATAAAGCGGACTCTAAATATGTTCAAGTGGCTTCGGCCTCAATAATAGCTAAGGTGGAGAGGGATAGGAGGATCAAGGAGTTGAGCGAGCTCACTGGAATGGAGATAGGCTCAGGATATCCGGGAGATCCTAAGACGAGGGAAGCTATCAGGATGATCCTGAAGGGAGCTGATTTCCCCAGGGATCAAGTGAGGTGGAAGTGGGCGACGATAAATAAACTTTCAGGGGAAATTAAGGGGAGAGATTTGACCGAATTTCTGGATTGATCACATTAGCTATTATCTCAGCTATCCTCCTTATCTCCGCTTGAGCCGATCTATCCAACCTTAGTCTCAGGAAGTGATGCCAATCGGATTGCCTCCCGCTGACGAAGATAGCTGTCCTCAACGCTGATGGGAGGATGTACCTAGCATCCTCCATCCTCACTCCCATGCTCAGGAGCCTCTCATATAGCTTCATGCTCATCTCAGCATGCTCCTTCATGAGTTTCAAAGCTTCATCATTCAAATCCGGGAATATGAAGCCCTCAGGTTTCGTCACCCTCCCAGATCTCTGGGTGAAGCTGAGCCTCCTATGCCTGACGAATTGATGAGAGGCTACTCTAGACATCTCGATCCAGAAAGCATAGAACCCATGCCTAGGGTCCTCATTAGGGGACCTCAAGAAGTTATACAATAGGGGCTCATCGCTCAACTTCTCCATCTCGACCCGGAGCTTCGGTTCACCCTCAGATTCTATACCTAAGATCTCCGATATAATGGGGAGCTCCCTTATAGCCTCTAGGCCTATGATCCTAGCTTCACTATCTAAAAGTTCTATAACTGTCCTCGGGTTTAGGGAGATCAAGCTAGGATTTCCCAGAGTTACTTCAACGTATTTATGATTTATGAGGAGCCTCAATAACTCTTGATGATCGCAATCTATCCAGAGCCTTATCAGACTGTGCTCCAGGACCGAATGATGCCCCATCCTTATAACGTTCGATAGAAGCCTCCTGACCCTCTCCCTATCATTCAACTCTTCAGCTATTTCCTCAGGACCTCCAGTACTCCTAGATACTCTCGTAGCTAGGTAAATGAGGCCTTCCCCACCTACTAACTCCTTCCTCACGACCTCCATGCTGAAGCTCACGGAGTGAGTGAGATAAAACGCTAGCTGGTCGCTTGGGATCTCCGAAACGATATACTCCTTACGATTTCTACTCCAATGCGATTAAAATTAAACTTTACGAATCACAATTGGATTTTTTCACAATAAATTTTTTAGGGGATATGGGATGAGCCGAGAGAGTTCTTAATTTTTCAATGATGAAATATAAACATATTTTATAAAAGGCTCAAATTGTAAGAGAATTTTTCAAAATATGGGTTGGGAGCCCTCACATCATGCGTAACTTCATAAATTCTCTTATGTTTAATTAACTTTTTAATGAGCTCACGAGCTTGGGCTGGGGGTGACCCTATGGAGTTTGAATGTCCCGTGTGCGGAACCGCATTCGATATAGAGGATGTAGAGGAGGGCGATGAGGTCAGATGCCCTGAATGCGGCGCTCTACTCGTCGCCATGAAGAAAGGAAAGAAACTCTACTTGGAGCCAGTGCCGGAGGAGGAAGAGGAGGAGTGGGAGGAAGAGGAAGAGGAGTGGGAAGAAGAGGAGGAGTGGGAGGAAGAAGAGGAGTTCTGAGCTATTGAGTCATTCTGTAAAAAGCCATCCTTTTTCCTATCCCGAGATCATCCAGCTTTTTCTCCCATTCATCCGATATCGAGATCACTGAGAAGACCCCCCATAACTTAGCTCCCGCATCGTTTATTATATCCATTACCGCCTCTAAGGATTCCAAGTTCTTCACGATATCCCTAACTAAGATCACTCTATCACCTACTTCCATCTGGCTAGGTACGTAGAGCTCGACGACAGCCCCCCTATCTAGGGAGATGTATGAGCTCCTCAAGTAAGACTCTAAGGAGAGGTCTGCATGTTCTATGCAGCTCAAAGCCTTCACTCTTAGCCAATCGCTAGCGATCAAGGCTAGGGGGAAGGACCCCTGGGGGGATAATATGGCGTTGACTTCCTCATCCCCGACGAAGCTCGATATGACATAACCCATGAGCTCCAGGAACTTATAGTTGCTCATCAGTCTCCAAGACTCTATGTAATTGTATCTGTTGACCCTAAGGTTCCTCTTAAGAGCTTCCTCTATTAGATTCAAGCTCTCTATCCTCTCTATTATCTTCCTAGCTGTCGTCTTCTCGGGTGTGCTCTTGAGACTTATGTACCGCCATATGACTTGATAAGGTATTCCTAGCTTCGATTCAAGCTCCTTCAATGTAAAAAATCCCTTTAGGGAGCTCAGAAGCCTGACGGATATGTAAGGAGACTCAAGCCTCCCGTTCCTCATAACTACGTACCTTTCCTGAGCAGCGTAACTCACTTAGATTTAAATTCAACTCCGATGGGCGACATGGTACCACTCCATTAGCATCGAATCCGTCTAGAAAACCTTTATAACAATGGATCCGAGAGATCCGAAGTTGAGACATGGAGATGCTTCAGCAGGCAACCTCGCTTGAGGAATTCAGGTTCCCCGGGACCCTTTTTAGAGCAAGGAGAATCCCGATAGCTCAGGGATGGAGGAGAATATACATCAAATGGGAGGGAAATAATCCCACGGGAACTCAAAAGGACAGGGCAGCTTACATGCACGTGAGAAGGGCTATAGAGCAGGGGTACGATACAGTGACCGTAGGCACTTGCGGGAACTTCGGAGCTTCCTTAGCTTACTTCGCTAACCTCTACGGGATTAGGGCCGTGATATACGTACCATCACGTTACACCAATGGGAGAGTGAGGGAGATGAGGGAGTACAACGCTGAGGTAGTTTACGTAGATGGTAGCTATGAGGACGCTGTTGAGAGGAGCGTGCTCGATGCCATGAAGTACGGATACTATGATTCCAATCCCGGGAGCGTTAACGGTAGAGTAGCGATAGAGTCATTCAAGGCTATAGCTTATGAGATAGTTGCAGCCCTTGGCTTAGTTCCAGATGTGGTCTCCGTCCCTCTGGGAAACGGCACTACTTTAGCTGGGATCTACATGGGCTTCCGCGAGATGTTGGATATGGGGCTCTCGAGGAAGCTCCCAGTGATGTTAGGGGCGACCACGAAACTGGGGAATCAGATAGCTGAGACATTGAGGAGAGGCTCTGAGGAACTAGTCTCCCTAGGGGAGGATGAGGTTAGGGAAACTGAGTATAATGAGCCATTAGTATCGATAAGAGCTTTCGATGGTGAGTACGCTTTAGAAGCTATAAGGAGGAGCGGTGGCTTAGCTTTCGAATTCTATGATGATGAGTTACTTCAACTCTCTGAGGAGCTGAGGATGGAAGGTATAGATCCCCTTCCAGCATCTTCATCCTCCTTGGGGGCTATAGAGAGATATTTAGAGTTCGGGGGATATTTAGAGAATGCAGTGGCGGTCGTCACAGGGAGAAAGCTCTGAAGTACCTGAAGCCCTGATACTAGCTGAGGGGAAATACGATACTTCTGACGCTAAGACAGCTCATGGCCTCGTCAGGAAATCGATGAGATATAAGATAGTCGGCGTGATAGACAGCAGGTTCGCTGGGATGGACGCTGGGGAAGTATTGGATATAATAAACGATGCGGGAGCTAAGTTATGGGGGGTCTTCTCAGTGATCTCGATATCGGATGACCCATGAGCTCCAGGAACTTATAGTTGCTCATCAGTCTCCAAGACTCTATGTAATTGTATCTG
>JAVCBY010000049.1:0-6712 GCA_037917625.1 Thermoproteota archaeon
AAAGAGGGATGTGGAGAGGAGAGTCAGTAAGATAATAGAAGCGTCTATTTCCGCTGGATCGCCTGAGGAAATGGAGGGTGTGATCAGAGAGATAAGAGAGGGATTCAAGGTGAGGTTTGAGGATGTTCCGATGACATATGAAGCATCTGCTGAGGTGGATAAAAGAGAATAGCCCATGGGGTAACGAGCTCTATGGGATGGAGGAGATGTGAGCCCCTCGAACCAGCAGATGAGGAGGTAGGCGCAAAGCCCACTCTGAATGCTGGAAGCCCACACCCTTCAGGGGTGGGTAGCTCACAAGATCTCATCTAACTTGACGATTATAGCCCCTCTCCTCACCATCTCCTCCTTAGCTCTCGCTTCATCCTCAGGGAAGATGCCCTTAATTGCTTCATCCACGATCAGCACCTCATAACCCAAGCTTAGGGCGTCCAAGACTGTGGCCCTCACGCAATACTCAGTCGCTACACCCCCAACGAAAAGCCTCCTCACACCTCTCCTCCTCAATGCTTCATTTAGATCAGTCCCATCGAAGCCAGAATATGCCTCCTTATCCCTATCAGTGGCTTTAGATATTATTATAGGATCTCTAGGCATCCTCAAGTCCTTATGGAACTCAGCTCCCTCAGTCCCAGCGACGCAATGGGGGGGCCAGGGCCCTCCCCTCTCCTCGAAGGATATGTGATCCCTGGGGTGCCAGTCCCTAGTCAGGATTATCGGGAGCCCCCTGCTCTCGAACCTCTCGATCAAAGCGTTCAATGGCCCCACGACGGAATCGCCATTGGGCACTGGGAGGGAGCCTCCGGGCATGAAGTCCCTCTGGACATCAACTATGAGGAGGGCTGAGCGATCAGTCATCGCAACCCTCATGCTGATCGCCTCCCGGGATATGAGCTCTCACTATCCCCTTGCTCTCGAACTTCATAAATATCTCTCGAACCTTCCTCAAACCCCTCATCAGATTCTCGAAGTATTCCTGAGGGCTTATGTTGAGGAGAGCTGAGGATTCAGCTATCTCGCTTCCTCCCCTCACCCAAACTGTTATAGCTTCCTCATATACGGCAGCCCTTATATGAGTCGCTACGGGCAGCCCGGCTGGGAGGAAAGCGTACCCCTCAGCCCTGGGACTTGCTAAGAAGCCCAGAGCTTCCATCTCAGGTATGAGCATTGAGATCAATTCCTTTATCTCCTTATGGGGGAGGTAAGCGTACAATTCGATATTGAATAGCTCATCGAATCCCATAAGGTTCCAGCTCGGATAAAAAATAAAAATGTTCATGGTCTTATTATGTCTAAGGCTTTGAGGTTCAGCTTCCTCACTTCCTCCGGTATCGCTACGTAGCCCCTTATTACTTTCTCCTGCCCCTCCGTATTCACATATTTTATGAACTCCTTTATCGCCCTCGCTTTATCCTCTGGATAGTTAGTGTAGAAGAGCAGATGGCTGAATGATGCTATCGGGTATGATAGCTTCCCCGGAGCGTAGAGAGTGGCATCGATATCATTGCTGAAGTCACCATCAGGGCTGGATGGTAAGCTCGCTAAAGCCCCTCTAGCTGCTTCTTTTATCGTTGTCTCATTTGCCATTACGAAGTAGCCGTCCTTGTTCCTTATCAAGGCAGTCGGCATTTTGAGCTCGATAGCGTAGTTGAGTTCCACATAACCTATCGATCCCTCCGTAGTCCTCAGGATTTCCGCCACCCCCTGATTCCCCTTACCACCTACGCCATTTCCCAACTTGTCCACGGGCCACTCTATTGACTTACCCACCAGTGCCTTAGGCCACACATCTGGAGCTGCTTTGTGGAGGAACCTCGTGAATACATCAGTTGTACCGCTAGAATCCGATCTATGAGCAGCTATTATCCTCTTATTCGGGAGATTTAATTCTGGATTCAGTTTTCTGATCCTCTCATCGTTCCAGTACTGTATCTCCCCCTTGTATATGAGAGCTATGGTTTCAGCATCCAGCTTCAGTCCCTCAACCCCGGGGAGGTTGTAAGTCACGACGACAGCTCCTAATACGAAGGGCATCTGGACGAACTTACCCTTCCACTCCTCCCACTTCTCCCTCGATATAGGAGGATCTGATGCAGCGAAATCCACTACTTTCGTGAAGAACTGCTCTTGTCCAGTTCCGCTACCAGTCGGATTATAATTGATCGATATCTCCGGATGCTTCTTCGTGAAATCATCTATCCAGGTCGCTATTTGAGGGTAGGGGAAGGTAGCTCCTGATCCCAGTAAACTCACTTTCACAGCAGGCTTGGTTTCCGCGGGCTTCGTCTCAGTGGGAGCTCTGAGTAGGAGTAATGCAGCCACCAAGAGGAGGGCTACCAGCAATATCGCGATCACTACGCGCCTCATACGATCTCCACGCAATTACTATTTTGGAAAATTTATAAACAATTCATAAGTAAATTACTTAATCGAGTTTTTCTATATTATCTATATAGATATTTGTCTCAATATATAGAGTGGATATCTGAGTGCAAGGTTTTATTTGCCTAAATTACTATATCTAGGGTGAGGATGAGTAAGCTCTACATAAGGAACCTCCAGCTCACGGGGAATGCTACTTACACGGTCTCGGTCCCTAAGGAATGGGTGAAGACGCTAGGACTGGATAAGGGATCAAAGATATATCTTGAGGAGATGCCTGACGGTTCTCTGAGGATCTACAGCAACCCAGCTGGGGAGAAGCCCACATTATCTAAGGAGATGGAACTGGGAAGAGGGGATGATGTAGAGAGCTTCGTGAGGAGGATAATAGCAGCCTATTTAGCTGGCTTCTCCATCGTCACGCTTAAGTTCGATCCTGAGTTGAGGGATCAAGCTATAAGCATAAGGAGGATGCTCGAGTCCTCGGTCCTCGGGTTCGACGTGCTTAGGGAGAGCAAATCGGAGTTCACATTTTATAATGTGATAGATGAAGATAGCATGAAGTTGAGCGATGCTTTAGCTAAATTGAGGGAGGATACTCACTATATGCTCGAAGATACTCACTCTGGGATGAGAAAAATGGACCAGAACGTACTGAAAGGAGTCATAGAGCAAGATCAGATAGTGGATAAGCTTTACCTACTCATAACGAAGCAGATCACTAGCATGCTCATGAGACCGTTCAAGATAAAGGATTATGGACTTGAGAGCGCTGCGGAAGCGCCTCACATATTCCTAGCCGCTAGATCCATGGAGAGGATATCTGATCACGCTGTCTTGATCGCGAGAGAATCCCTCAGCATGATTTCAGAGGGGAGGAAATTCCCTGATTGGATCCTGGATGAGTTGAGGGGTTCAATAGATCTCTTCGACAGTTCCACTAGGCTACTATTTGAGCTAGATCAATGGGTGGCTGATGATACTGCTAGAAGGATAAATGAAGCGATTAAGTCTTTGAAGGGTAGGGAGGTTAGCGATAGCAGGCTTCAAATACTAGTGAATAGTATAGAGAGGGTCCTAGGGTACAGTATGAACATAATTGAGGCTGTGATAGACATAAGCTTGATAAGAGAAGCTGTGAGGCTGAGTGAATGATTATAAGGATTCGGGTGCTTGAGGCCGGAGAGTATGAGGTTCGATGGGAAGGTCGCTTTAGTCACTGGAGCCTCTAGGGGGATAGGTAGAGCCATAGCTATAGCTCTAGCTAGGGAAGGAGCAAATATCATCGTGAATTACTCTAGGGATGACGCTAAAGCTAGAGAAGTAGTGGATTCCGCTAAATCTCTGGGGGTTAGGGCTATAATGGTGAAAGCAGATGTCTCTAACCCTATGCAAATCGAGGAGATGGAGAGAATAGTTAGGGAGGAGTTCGGCAGGCTCGATATATTAGTCAATTCAGCTGGGATCACCCTCAGGCGTCCCCTGGAGGAAGTACCATATGAGGAGTGGAGGAGGGTCATGGAAGTCAATCTGAACGGCGCTTTTTACGTGATGAGGGCCCTCTTCAAGCTAATGGTTGATTCAGGTGGGGGGAGCATAATAAACATAGCTTCAGTAGCTGGTTACATACCCATGGTCGGCTCAGGAGCTTATAGCCCATCTAAAGCCGGTCTGATAATGCTCACTGAACTAGCTGCAGCTGAATGGGCTAAGTACGGGATAAGGGTTAACGCAGTGTGCCCGGGACCTATCGAAACGGACATGCTGAGGGAGGAATTCACTGAGGAGCAACTAGAGATAAGGAAGAGGCTGATTCCCCTAGGTAGGCTGGGTAGGACTGATGACGTCGTGAAGCTCGTGCTCTTCTTAGCTTCAGATGACTCGAGCTACATAACTGGTGAGTCCTTCATAGTGGATGGTGGGATGGCTGTGAGCTATTACCTCCTCATGGAGAAGTTCTTCAAGTTGGGGAGGGAGGTCTTGGAGCAGTAGCTCTCATCCTTGATGGATAGTGAATAATCGATCCAATCTCAGCGATTCAAAAGCTTGCTAAATTTAAGCAAGTTCGCGGTTAGTACATTAATTGGGGGTAGTTCTCCTTTTATCGTGAATATTTATTCAGTGAATATAGATGAAATTTTTATATATTGCCCTCCCCTCCTCCCCCCAGGTGAAGCATGGAGGTAGGTGATCCACTCTTCTGGATCCTATTCCACGGAGTGATAATAGCCTTCCTGTTGATAGACCTCAGGCACTACAAACACGTTGAGATGAGCTTCAAGGATAGCTTGAAGTGGGTCCTGATATGGGTATCAATAGGCACAAGCTTTTCTATCATAGTATTTTACAATTATGGGGTTGATGAGTTCATAAAATATATAACGGCTTACGTCACTGAGTACTTGCTCTCTATGGACAACATATTCGTATTCTTAGCTATCTTCACATACTTCGCAGTACCTTACAACGCTAGACCCCTCGTCCTATTCCTAGGGATAGTCTTCGCAGCTCTATTCAGGGCTACTTTCATCATCATCGGGGTCACCCTGCTCCATACTTACCACTGGATGGTATATGTGTTCGGAGCTGTCCTCATATACTCCGGCTATAAGATGGCAAAAGGAGGGGCTGAGAGCGTCGATCCGGGGAAGAACAAAGTAGTACAATTCGCTAAAAAATTCTTGCCTCTCACTCACGAGTATGAGGGGCAGAAGTTCACAGTGAAGAGGTCCTCTTCGAGGCTCTTCACCCCTCTAGTATTAGTGCTCATAGCTATAGAGACGACCGATATAATGTTCGCTTTCGATTCAGTACCAGCAGTCCTAGCGATAACTAGGGAATTCTTCACAGCATACACATCGAACATAATGGCGATCCTCGGCTTAAGATCCCTCTACTTCCTACTGGAGCATGGGGTCAGGAGGCTCAAGAACTTAGGGAAGGGATTAGCGGTTTACTTAGTGTACTTAGGGATAGCTTTCCTCCTCACGGCTTTCGAGATAGACATACCTTCATGGGTCTCCTTAGCGATAATAGGCTCTATACTCCTCTGGGCTTATCTAACCTCTAGAGGGGAAGCTGAGTGAACTCCAACTAAATCTTTTAATTATTTCTTTTCATAACCTCGAGATGAGGCAAGTAGTAGCTGAGGACTTCTGCAAGATATTCCTCTTAGGTCCTCCTTTTCTGAGGGATGATGGAAGCTTCATAGCGTTTAGAGGAGGGCGGGCTCTTCTAGATAGCAATAACTACGAGTACAGGATATGGGGAGCCCCACTAGATGGCGAGCCAGCTCCATTGACTGAGGGACCTAAGGATTGGAACCCATCTTGGGAGCCCGGGGGATCTAGGTTCATATTCATCAGGAAGGAGGAGAAGAACAGCTTAATCCTCTGGACCCCTTCGGAGGAGTACAGAGTGCTCCAGTGGGAGAACGGGATAGAGGAAGTTGAATGGGTCTCAGGGAGGGTAGCTGTAGCGGTGATGAGGGAGGGCAAGAGGGATGAAGATGTGAGAACTATAAGGAGCATACCTTTCTGGGAGAACGGGGAGGGATGGACTTACTGGTTCATTAGGAGGCTCTATGGGATAGATCTAATGACTGGGGAGCTCTGGCCTATCTCAGCTGAGGGATTGGAAGTATTGGATTTCAAGGCATCCCCCGATGGGAGGAGGATCGCTTTCCTAGCCCTCAAGGATAGGGGGAAGCCTCTGAATGTGAGCCTCTTCGTCTCAGACCTCCATGGCGATTCTTATGAGCTAGGTGATGGTAGCTGGTACTTGAATAGAGTGAGTTGGAAGGGGGACTCGAGGCTTGGGGTAGTTGGGCACGATAAGAGGAGAGGCTTAGTGACGAACAGGCACTTATACGAGACTCCTATTGATTCTTGGGATCCATTAGATCAGATTAAGGTCGATAGGAGCATAGGAAACTCCTTGAACAGTGATGTGAGAGGAGGGATGAACCTCAGGCCTATATGGCATGATGGCTCCTGGTACGCTGTCACTCACGATGGGAAATCAGCTCCCCTCTTCAAGTTGAGGGGTGAGGACTTAGAGGTCGTGGGCAGATCCGATATATCCGTTGAGGGATTCGATGTTAAGAACGGGAGGATCGTCCTGACCGCTATGAGCTTCGATAGACCCTCTGAGATATACATCGTAGATAATGAAATGAGGAGACTGACGGGGATGAACGATGGCTACCTCTCTAGGGTCAAATTGAAGAGAACTGAGGATTTCTCAATTGAGGCATCAGATGGGGTCGATGTGGAGTGCCTCTTCTTAGCTCCGGATGGGGATCCACCTTACCCAACCATACTCTACGTTC
>JAVCBY010000089.1:0-5961 GCA_037917625.1 Thermoproteota archaeon
TTCTTACAGTGAGCTTGGGATGATAGATCCAGCGGCTAGATTCGAATCCTTAAGGAAGAGGAATTTCCTCTATGGGATATACTTCGATACGACATGCGAAGTGGAGATAGATGAGGCCCCGCCTCACCCTTTGAATGATGATGCTCTCGAAATATCCATTCAAGTGGCCTTGATGCTGAGGATGAAGCCCGTCGATGAGATACACGTGATGAGGAAGATAGTGGTCGATGGTAGTAATACTACTGGATTTCAGAGGACTGCTTTAGTTGCTTTAGGGCATGGAGAAAGCTACATAGAGACTTCAAAGGGAAAAGTAAGATTAGAAACACTCTGTCTGGAGGAAGAATCCGCATATATCGTTGAAAGCACACCAGAATTCGCTAAATATAGGCTAGATAGGTTAGGAATACCCCTAGTCGAGATCTCCACTGCTCCAGATATATGGCACCCAGAACAAGCGATGGAGGCTGCTTTGAAAATAGGGAGGATCCTCAGGGCAACTGGGAGAGTTCAGAGAGGCATCGGGACGATTAGACAGGATATAAACGTCTCTATAGAGGGAGGGGCTAGGCAGGAGATAAAGGGGATACAGGAGCTCGAGCTCATACCTGAGGTGATCAGAAGAGAGATCTTGAGGCAGCAGAATCTCTTGAAGATCCAGGAGGAATTGAGAAAACGCGGGATCAGTGAGAAAGATATAGATGACCCGATATATGATATAACGGGTGCCCTCTCTCAGACGGGATCTCAAATGATCAAGAGATCCCTTTCCAAGGGAGAGAGAATATTCGGGATGAGAGTTAAAGGATTCAGAGGATTGATTGGTAGGGAGATACAGCCAGGGAGACGTTTTGGGACAGAGTTAGCTGATTATGCTAGAGTATTCGGTGGTGTCAAAGGGATACTGCACGGCGATGAATTACCAGGTTACGGTATAGGGGATGAGGAAGTGAGGAGTATCGGGGATATGCTCTCATGCTATGATGATGACTCCTTCATATTAGTTATGGGGAAGGAGTCCTCCTCTAAGTTAGCTTTAGAGTCCGTCAGATCGAGGATCAAGTTCTCCATTAGGGGGGTACCTAGCGAGACTAGGAAGGCTTTGCCAGATGGGAACACCTCCTTCATGAGGCCAATGCCCGGAGCAGCTAGGATGTATCCTGAGACAGACATACTCCCAGTTAAAACAGCTCCGATAATCAGTAAGATAAGAGAACTCCCGAGGATGCCTGAGGAGACTGTAAACGAGCTTATTAAGGAATATGGGATTAACAGCGAGCTCGCTTGGGATTTATATGATGAGGGCAAGATACAGCTCTTCAAGAAGCTCGTTAGCTACGGGGCCCCGGCGAGCTTCACGGCAGCCACACTGACATCAACGATGAGGATGCTCAGAAGGGAGGGGGAGAGCATTGAGAGGATCACTGAGGATCATCTAGTCGAATTATTCAAATTTCTAGGGGAGGGGAGGCTCGCGAAGGAGGCTGTCCCCGATATACTGAGGGGAGTTGCGAGGGGGGATTACTCAAGTGTCCATGACTACTTAAGAGAGCGCTCAATGAATTTAGATGAGCTCGATTCTTTGATAGATTCAATACTGGAGAGATTCAGGGATAAAGTATTGGAGAGGGGTGATAGAGCCTTCGGGATGCTCATGGGGGAGGTCATGAAGATCGCGAGAGGAAGGATAGATGGTGCTATTGTGAGCGAGAGATTGAGAGCTAAGTTAGAAGAATTTCTCAAGGCTTGACTCCTTCCTATCCCTCATGATCTCATCGAAATTCATGTCTAGAGCTCCTAATATTTGCTCGAATGTCGATCTCATTATCTCCACGTACTTCTCCTTATCTATCTGCGACTTGCTAGCTAGTTCCACGGGCATCACTCCCTCCCTCCCGACGACCTTTACGTACTTAATTACCTGCCCTGCCTCAACACGTTTACCCATGCTCTCCAATATCCTAGCGACCTTGACATGTTGAGGCGTGGTCTTAGTATAATCGTCGGGGCTCTTACCCAGCATGCACCTAAAAGCGAGCTTCTCCAGATCATAATCTCCTGTCTCTAGCATCTTAACGTAGCCTCTTATGATCTCCTCTATCTTAGTTTTCGCATTTGAGAAATCTTCCGGGCTTCTTACCTCTGATAAAGTTTTTATGACATCATCGAATGCTTCTTTCACTAGAATAGGTATGTTCCTCTTCTTACCTAACAATCCCTTTATAACGACAGATCCATCTTTGGTCACTCCTAAGTAGTTCTTCTTCAATCTTGAGAAAACCACGTACCTGTACCACTTATCGAGCTCCAGATCTATTCCTAGCTTCTCTTCGACCCTCCTCTCGAACTCCTCTATCTGTTCTTGCGTCGCCCCCCTGATGAATAGGCTATCTGTATCCCCGTAGATGACCTTCAGATTCATCTTACGCGCCTCTTCTATGGAGAGGAGCATCGCCTTCCTAGCGAGGGCTGTGATCATCTCAGCCGCAGGAGGGGAGTAGAGGGGGAAGTTCTCATATCCAAATACTCCATAAGAAGCATTTAGGAATACTTTGAGGCTCCTTTGAACGGTATCAAACCACTCCCTTTTGTTTTCATCCTTCTCCTCCTTCGCCCTCCTCTTATACCTCTTGACCCTGAGATCCCTCAACGCTTGAATTAAGTATGGGACTATTCCCCTCTCCTTCTTACATATCCAATGAGGGAGTTCATTTACTGGTCTGTTTTCCCTACAATCCTCATGAGGGCAGTTTATTGTCTCAAAACTGACTTTCCAACGTCCTATTATCGATGGATATAGGCTAGCGAAGTCCATCACTGCTACATCGAAGTGTATGCCAGGGACTGGCTCCAGAACTATAGCTCCCATGTACTTCTTCCCCTTTATGATCGCTTGAGAATATGTCCTCTCCCCTCTCACTTTCATTATCTCCTCTTTTTCGGGGATGAGCCAGTCCCTCCTCCTATATTCGAAGAATATCATATTCCTTATCCATGACGATACCCCCTGCCTCGATACCTCCTCGAGCGACATCTTACTTATCCTGGAGAATAGGAAGAGAAGCCTAATTATCTCGCCGGAACCTATATTTCCGAGCTTAAATGTGAGCTCAGCATCCTTGAGGCAGTATTCAGCTAAGGTCATGGTCTCAATGGAGTAAAAATCTCTAGCTTCCAGTTCCATCTTCTTCTCGCCCAATATGGCTTCAGCTACTTCATCCAATGTGTAACCTGCATATTTATTATCGAAAACATAAACCTGTATTGATTTATTGCTGAATAACTTGTAAAGATCTATGTGGATGCCCGTATCCAGTATGGCTCTGTCCTTCTCGAGCCTCACCGGCCTATCGCTCACCCCCAGTTCCTTAGCCCTCCTAGCTAAGTACGGGAGATCGAAGTTATCTCCGTTATAAGTAAATAAGAGAGGATATTCACTTATCCTGTCCAATACGCTCCTTATAAGCCTCCCCTCGCTCTCATAGCTTATCAATTTGGCACCGTTTGGTAACTCATCAGGGAGGCTCCCTCCTCTGTGCAAAACATGAACCTCCTTCCTCCCCGAGCTATCCACTATTGCGGCAGCTGCGACTGGTTTGTCCGGTTCCCTTGGATCAGGTATCTTATCTAATGGAGATAGAACCTCTATATCCAGTGCTGCATTCGGCATGCTCGGGGAGGGTTCATCGAAGAGTGGGATCATCGAGAGTAATATGTCCCTAACCTCACCATCGGAGTTAAGCAAATCCTCTTCAAGTTCAACTCCTATGCTAATCCTCCTCGGATTTCCTGAATCGTCTACCTCATAGAGGCATCCTGGTATTAAATTTCTATCGAAGATGAAACAATCATAATATTTTATTCTAGCCTCCCAGACATCGTATCCGAGCTTAGCTAGTATATCTCTCATGTTTTTGGGGGAGCCCCCTATCGCAAGCGGGTCCTTAGCCTCAACTTTAGTCGACTCGACCTCCTTATCTCTGAGGATATCGTATTTCCTGACCCTTGAGATCGAGTGAATCCTAGATGCGAACTCCGAGAGAGCTTCGGATATCCTCTCCTCAGGAGCATTAGTGAGGAGATATGGCTTATGATCTGTTTCGTCTTTAACCAGAAATATCTCTCCGCTATCCACATCGTAGAACTTCATCACAGCAGCTCTATCATCTCCTGAGTAGAATACTGAGAGCAGGACTCCTCTCCTAGGGGGCATTCGTAATTTAATGCTGGAAGGAGAATTTAAATAAGGTGCTACTAGGGGTTGCGAAAGAGGTGTTCATCAATGAGGTACAAGCTATTCGCGTTAGCTATGCTCGCTTTTATGCTAGCTAGCCAGATTAGAATAGTGGATTCAGCGTACCCGATGCCGATAGCGACCATTCAGATAAGGGAAGATTTTTCAGCCACGATGAAGGCGAGCGTATACAGGACGTTGAGCAGTGATGAAACGCTCTTCTTCACGAACACTCTGAAGGCACCTATCCTATATTGGATGAACTTCAGAGGGAATGTTACGATGAATCAAACACCTGCTGGACTTAGGGGAGATTATAGATTCTTATTTTACCCTCAAGTCGGGGATCCAACGAATAGAGCGGACTTCCTCAGGAAAATTGCCGCTA
Source organism: Thermoproteota archaeon (assembly GCA_037917625.1). GTDB lineage: Archaea > Korarchaeota > Korarchaeia > Korarchaeales > Korarchaeaceae > Korarchaeum. The sequence goes on from JAVCBY010000089.1 coordinate 4,623, forward strand.
GAGGCTACCTCTCAAATTCAACGATATTGAGCATGATGAGCTTCTTCTATGGGAGAAACTTGTTAATTTTATACGGACTTAGATGGAATTTCTTCAATGTAACTTATAGAGGAGTTCCCGAAGTTAACTACACTGGCGTAGCTGCGATATCATCAGCTTCCTCGGACTCTAGCGTTATAAAGAGCTTATGGGTCTCATATAAGAGCGAGACCACTGAAACTCAAACGGTAGTCGTAAGTTATGAAATATACGCTGAGACTGAGCCACTAACACTCAGGAAGAGCGCTAGTGGTGATTATTATGTGATGGATCTGAGCCCCCTCACTTACTTGCTACCTGACGACATAGCTTGCAACCTCTGGGTCAACTTCACGAACCCATCTATACAGATAATGGGGGGTAATTTAGCTCCTAAGGTAATCGTCTGGAACAATGCACTCTGGGAATTCGTCCCTCAGCTTCAAAAGGATGGGAAGTCCCTTACAATAATAGTTAAACGCTCTGAGATCTACGTCACGCCACAGATAGTTCTCTTGGCCTCATTACCTCCAATAGTGGTAGGAGCCTATATCTTCTGGAGGATAAGGGGAGAATCCTTGAGAGCTAGACCGGGATTCAAGGAAAAAAGCTGATTTTTATTGACCTATCATACGTATATCATTTTTGTTAGCTTCGCGCGAGCAAAGTGGAATTTTTATAAAGGCTGGGCCGCAGTGCCTCACGTAGGGGTGTAAAGTATTGCCTACGTGGGGATACTCGTATGCAGCTCAAGGCGAGAAAGAGGCAATGGCCTCTGGAAGGGACTTGAGAGTATCTTTCAAGGAGATGGTAGAGCTACTGAGGGAGATAAGGGGAAAGAAGTTATCAGAAGCTTACAATATACTGGATGATGTGATATCTTTGAGGAGAGCGATCCCCTTCAAGAGGTATAACGGAGGCGTACCTCACAGGAGGGGCATCTCAGGAGCGGGTAGATACCCTGTCAAAGCAGCTAAACTCTTGAAGAAGATCTTGAAGAGCGCGGAGCATAATGCGATGAATAAGGATCTAGATCCAGATAACTTATATGTGAAGCATGCTGCAGCCCAGATGGGGATGAAGCTGAGACGATTTTTCCCCAGAGCTTACGGGAGGGCGACCCCTAAGATCGAACAGATGGTCCACGTGGAAATAGTGTTGGAGGAGAGGGAGGAGAGCGAAGAATGAGCTCCACGAAATCCATGCCGATATATAAGAAATTCGTTCAGGAGGGCATCATTAAATATAAGCTCCATGAGTTCATGGAGAGGATATCGGAGAAAGCAGGATTCCACGGGGTGGAGATCTCATCCACGCCTAT
>JAVCBY010000048.1:0-5657 GCA_037917625.1 Thermoproteota archaeon
CAAGGATGACAAATGTATAGCATATGAATATAGGCCAGATACTTGCAGGAGATATCCTTTCATCGTTGGGGAGGATTTCATACTCGCATCGATCTCATGCCCTGGTATAAAGTGGGATGAGGAAGGGGATGCGGAGCCCTTCAAGGGGCCATCTAAGGAGATATCTAAAGTGTTAAAAAGAATAGTAAAGATATAGCTTCATAATCCATATATTAAAATAATCATCGGAGAGCAAAGATAAATAATTTTCAATATAGACGAAATTCCCTCAGCTTTTCTAATGTAAAATATTTTTAAGGAAATGGGAGGGCTCACCCCGATGATAGATCCAGTCCTCAGCTTCGCTATATCAATAGCTCTGCTCATAACACTCCTAGCGATGAAGCAGGAAGTTCACATAGCCGTTTTAGCCTCAACTATATCTTTTGGGATCCTAACTCTCGGAATATCATTCCTAGAATCTACCTTCAGGGGCATATTCTCTAGGAGCACTCTCTCCTTAGTAGTGGCTTTCTCATCAGCCCTATTCCTCTCATACATGATGAAAGTCAGCGGGATCTTAGGCAAAATTACGGATTTCGCCGTGAGCTTGGGCCCTAGATTCGCATCTATATTCATCCCCATCCTCATAGGCTTGATACCGATGCCCGGAGGAGCTCTAGTCTCAGCGATGATGATGAAGGAGCACTACATGGAGAGGCAGAAGCTAGATAGCGATTTCGCTACTTTCATAAATTACTGGTTCAGGCACGTTACAATCCCAGTATGGCCAGTCTTCCAATCGATAATAATAGCTTCAGTCATACTGAATACATCAGTGGTCAGGATAATAGAAGCCACTTATCCAGCAGCTATAGCCTCTTACGCCGCTGGCTTCCTCATCTTCGCCCTAGGCATGAGGAAATTCAACAACTCATTCGAGAGAGGGAAAGTCAGTTACAGGGCTTTAGTCAATCTCTGGCCCTTCTTACTCATAATAGCTCTCATATTCCTGTTGAGGCTCCCCGTGGATCTCTCCCTACTGATATCAGCGATATTAGTGACTATCTACACTAGGCCCTCGAGGAAGGAGGTGAAGGAGGGGCTGAAGTTCGCTTTCTCCTTCAAGATATTGGCCGTAGTCATAGCTGTGACTATGTTCACTCAGTACGTTTATGATAGTAATGCTGCCCTAGCTCTCTACAACTTCATGTTAGCTAGGGACATACCTCCTCTCCCTCTCTGCTTCCTCATAACTCTCGTGATAGGGATAACTACAGCTGGTGAGTACGTTTACACTGGCACAGCTTTCCCATTGCTGAGCGAGATAATAGGGACTTCCTCCAACATAAAGAATATCTTCTTACTTATTAGTTACACTGGCGGTTACCTCGGCGTCATGCTGTCTCCAGTCCACTTATGCCTCGTCCTCACCTTAGAGTATTATAAAGCGAGGTACTCAGGGGTTTACAAGTACTTAGTGCCAGCAGTAGCTATGAGCTTAACGCTCACGCTCCTCCTATCCTTACTCGGGTGATGGCTTGATCTGGATCGATATAGTGAATGAAGCTAACGTTAGGTTCTGGAGGAGGTTCCTGAAGAAGTTCAGGGGCCCAGTTCTCCTGACTACTAGGAGGAAAGGTTCTTTAGTGGAGCTCCTGAGGACTATGATACCTATAGAAGCTGTAGTAGTTGGGGAGTGGGGAGCTAACGAATATGAGAAGCTCATATCATTTGCTGAGAGAGTCAAGGAACTCGCATTACTAATAGCCGATAAAGAGATAGATCTAGCGATATCTAAAGCATCAGTTGAGCAAGCTAGGGTATCTTTCGGCCTCGGAATACCTTATATAGCTATGAACGATAATGACATCCCTCCTCATATAGTGACGAGGCTCACCTTCCCCCTCTCAACTCTCTCAATAGTCCCTGAATGTTTCTCAGGCCCTACTTACGGTGAGACCATCAAGTTCAAGGGCTTGTTCGAAGTCTCGCACGTCCTAGATTTCATGGAGGATGGTGAGTTCGTTAAATCGGATCTAGGGCTGGATGAAGGGGAGTACGTCGTGATAAGGTATCCGCCTATATCCTCTCACTATCTGAAGGAGAGCGGCCCCTTCGAAGGGATCGTGGAGAAGTTCCTGAGGGAGAGGAAGATACAGGCTGTCAAGATGAGGAGGGAAGGTATAATAGAGCTCCCATCCGGGGAGAGGGTGATCGCTAACATAGATGGCATCTCCTTGATATCTAGATCAGCTGGCTTAATATCTGGAGGAGGCACCATGGCTAGAGAGGCAGCTCTGCTGGGAGTGCCCTCTATCTCCCTCTTCCCCGGGGAGGATCCATGCGTGAGCAGGATCCTAATGAAGGAGGGGCTCATGAGGAAAGCTACGGACTCGCTCTCAGTTTACGATGAACTTAGGAAGGAGTGGGAGAGCGGGAGGCTAGGGGAGAGAGCGAGGGAGTTCTTGAGGAGGTGCGAGGATCCTGCCGAGGTCCTAATGAGGGTTATAAGATCTAGGGGCCTATCTTAGATCTTGAGGCCCTAATAAGAACCTTTAGGACGAATTAAGATAAACTTTATAATGAATTTAAGCATTAGTTGATCTGATGAGGGAACAGGATAGGGAATTCGCGTTAGGATCTACATTGCCTGGAGAACTGGAAAGGAAACTTTTGATCTTCTTTGATCCTAGTTGCGTGGTCGAGAAAGGGTTCCATCTGAATCTATCCGCTTATAAGATCCCGCGTTATATAGAGGAGTACTTGATCCTGAAGTTATGCGGCGATGTCCCCGTATCCAAATGCTTCTCTCAGATCATCGAGTATCTGAGGGAGCTGAGACCGGAGCCTGAGGAGAAGGACGTCGTATTGAACAGGATCATGAGTGAAGGGGAGCATTTAATACTGGACGATTTCAAGGTCGTTACTGACATAAAGTTCGGGGTTCATAGGCTTGAGATACCAATCCTCGGCCTCAAGAAAGCTATGATAGATCCCAAGATATTGAAGGAGCATGAGGATCTACTCAGGAACGGTGTCTGGGGGATAGGGAGGCTCATTTTCGATAGTGAGAAGAGTTATGGGGATGCGATGTCGGAGCCCGTGCTAATGGCGGAGTTCCACCCTTATGAGATAAGTAGCTTCGATATTGAATACTTCACAGGGGCGAGAGCTCATTTCACTGATGAGGAATGGATGGATATCTTAATACAGAGCTTAGGCCTAAATCCCCGTTTATACGATTTCGAGCAGAAGATACTCTACTTGATGAGGTTAGTCCCACTAATAGAGTGCAACGTTAACATTATGGAGTTCGGGCCCAGAGCTTCGGGGAAGAGCTACCTCTACAAGAACATCTCCCACAGAGTCAGGGTCATATCCGGAGGGAAGGCCTCTCCAAGCGAGCTCTTCTACAATAAGTTGACGAAGACAATAGGGCTCATAGGCTTGATGGATGCTGTAGTATTCGATGAGATCAATTACTTGAGCTTGAGCGGGACTGAGGAGATGATAGGGAAGCTCAAGGACTATATGGAGAGCGGGAACTATGAGAGGGGAGCTAAGCAAGTATCGAGTGATTGCTCCCTCATCTTCATCGGAAATGTTGATAGGGCACCGAGCTCCCCTCATGATATAGATAGCTTCCTGCCAGGTTTCGCTAGGGACACAGCCCTGATGGATAGGATACATGGCATACTGCCGGGATGGAAGCTCCCGAAGATAAGGAGCTCGCATGAGCACATAGCCAGGGGGAAGGGACTTGCCCTAGATCTCATATCATATTGGTTACATGAGATGAGGAAGTTCGATGCCTCAGCTATCGCTAGGAACTTCATGAAGTTCGGAAACGTCACTATAAGGGATGAGAGAGCTCTAATAAGGCTCGTCTCCGGGGCCATAAAGCTCATGTACCCGGATCTGAAGGTCAGGGAGAGGGAGACCATGGAGAGGATAGTGGAAACTGCGATAGAGATGAGGAAGCTCGTCAGGGACTGGTTGAGGTTGAAACTGCCTCATGAGTATCCAAATGAACTCGAGGTGGAGTTCAGATGGAGATCCTACTGATACCTAAGAACCTGAGCATAGATTCCTTGAATTCCGAGATCAAGAAGAGCGGAATAGATCCATATGAGGTCAAAGTTACGCTTAAATGGGCCTTAGTTGATTCTGGGGTCCTCATCGACTGGCAAGTGAGTTATGTGAATAGATCCGGGAGGAAGGATTTCGTCCCTTATCTATATAAGAGCGGCAAGAGTCTCGTTTTGGGTTCTCCAAAGCCTAGTTTGGTCGATTTTAGGGCTTCAGACTACCTCAGCTTTGAACTACCTAAAGGAGTGGATATAGGGGTGAATAATAGGATATCGAAGAGGGAGGCTAGGGAATATCTACTTAATTTCCTCTCGGAGTCCATGAGGGTCCCCAAAAGTTCAATCGAGATATTAAGCGCTGAAACCGTCCTCATAGTGAGGAAACTCAAGTACTCCTTGAAGGTAGGGGATCGAGAGGCCGGAGAGGCCGAGCTGAGCGATAAAATTAGGAGAGTTTCGTGGAATCCCTTGAAATTGGAGGAGATAGAAGCTACCCTCCTGAGATCCCTCAAGAACTCAGATCGAGGGACCGAGAGGAGGATTGTATCGAGGTCATGGGACGCCCTATTCGATAAGGTGAAGGCGCCTAGTGAGGTAGAGATCCTAGCTAGAGGATCCGATGATGGTCATGCTGACTTCATGGTGAAGCTGGGCGATGAGCTCGAGTTCATCCGAGTCAACAGGTACTCGGGGGCAATAGAAGATAGGATTAAACTCCCGAGATTTGAGGAAGTGAGGAGAAACGTTATGAGGGAGATCTCGAGGATAACCTCCGTAGATCCATCTAGGATCGAGCTATCTATGGGGGATATCGCTAGCTCCTATAGAGTCGTGAAGAGGGATGGTAAGATCAGCGTCAGCTTCATCATGACTCTAAAGATAAACTTCGTGGTGTTAAATATATCATACGATACTTCCAGCGGTGAGGTGCATGTCCTAAGTAAGAAGGCCGATGAAGGTGCGTTGAAGCGTATATTGAATGCAGACGAGCTCGATTATGATGTAGATGGCTCCCTGCTTTATGTCAAATCGAGGAAAGGGAGCTCTTGGAAGCTCTCAATCTTCAATCTGAATGACCCTAAGGAAGTCCCGGAGATATCGCTATCAGTGGATAGAGTGGCTTATGATCCTAGGAGCTCGAGCTATCTGCTCTTCTATAAGCTCGAGGGTGAGGACGCATGCCTCTCCTTCCTCCTGAAGGGAGATAAGAGCATCCTCTTGGGGAGGGTATGCCTAGATGATATCATAAGGAAGGCTGAGAAGATGCTATCATCGGAATACAACTTGGGAGTGAGCTTGAGCCTGGATTTTGAGAGGGATCCTAGTGAGATCTTGAGGAGGATCAGACCAAAATCGCTCTTAAGTGGAAAGAGGGTGAGGATGAATGCTTTCATTCATTTAAAGGGTGTGGACCCGATGAGAATGTTCCTATTCGCAGTTCACTACTCCCTGGAGGACGGTCTAATTAAGATAGAGCCCAAAATCATGAATGAGACCCCTGAGAGGATCGTTAGGGAGTACATGGGGAGAGACGCCAAAGTAATGAGCTATAAGTACGATCACCCGTGGCTTCAGGCTACTGTTTTC
>JAVCBY010000084.1:0-5038 GCA_037917625.1 Thermoproteota archaeon
TATATAAAGAGTGCAGGAACTTTCAATTATAATAACTCACATCGGATAAGCCATTTGATGAGCCGTCTCAATGAAAAGAAGATTGAAAGATCGAGGTCCCCATGGGCCCGACCCAATGCTTCAATCCCCGTCTCAATGAAAAGAGGATTGAAAGCCTTCTCCTCACTACCTCAACCACTCTCCTTATGTAATCCCCGACGCTGGGGGAGCCCGTGCCTATGGGATCCACGGCTATCTCCACTATGAGCATCTCGATGTCACATGAAATCAATCCGGGGCTCATGACTTAAACTTTTAATCATCGTAAGATGAGCTCACTCGATGGTGAGAGTGATAGCGAACATCCTCGAGAGTTACTCAGAGCGGAATCTGACTATAGGCGTTTTAGGGACTCATTCCGCACTAGAGGTATGTAGAGGAGCGAAGGATGAGGGTCTGAGGACTCTAGTCATATGCCAGAGGGGTAGAGAGAGGACTTACTCGAAGTACTACATCTCCAGGGAGAGGTTCGGGAGGAGTGTCGGGATAATCGATGAAGTGATAGTCCTCGATGAGTTCCGGGAGATCATCGATGAGGGGGTGCAAGAGGAGATCAGGAAGAGGAATACTATCTTGATACCTCACAGAGGCCTGTGCGTGTATGTAGGTTATGAAGCGATAGAGAACTCATTACGCTTGCCCATATTCGGGAACAGGTACTTGCTCAAGGTGGAGGAGAGAGGAGGTGAATTGAATCAGTACGTATTGCTGGAGAGAGCTGGCATATCTCACCCCAGGATATTCAGGAGTCCTGATGAGATAGATAGAGTACTGACCATGGAGACTGATGGGATACCCGTAGCATATCAGATAGCCTCTATATTAGGTAAGGAAGTAGCTGTAGCCAGGAAATCGAAGGAGATAGGCGTTAGGAAGTTCATAGAGATAAAGCAAGTATTCGAATCCGGGACTTACCGCTACATCTACTTGCATAAGGACGCCCTGAGGAGGGGGGAGTACGTGCTCTTAGCTGATGATATAATCAGGACGGGAGCTACGATAAGAGCACTTATTAATCTCTGTAAGGAGGCTAGAGCTAATGTCTCGAGTATATTTACTGTTATATCCATCGGAAAGATGCATGAAAGACTTGAAGAAGAATTAGGAGTGCCCGTGATATCTTTCATGGAATTAGCTATTTGAGAGTCGTCTAGAGGCAGCCCTCCCTTGTTTGTAGATAGTCCTCGAAGGGCCTCGAGATTGAGTTATGCACCATAGGAATAGGTATGTAGAAGCCGAGTTGTTCGAGTGAGCACGATAGGAGGGTGAGTGCTTCACATTCCTTAGAGGAGCTAGCAGTGGATCCTCCAATGCTCAGAGGAGAACGGCTCTGAAACGGTCCAATAACTTTATACTATCAGACAAATAAGTTAGTATTAGGTGAATAAAAATGTCAGATGTAGTGAGTGTGGAGAAGGGATATGCTATAGTGATCCCGGAGAAATTCAAGGAGAAATTAGGCCTAAAGGAGGGCGACTTCCTCGAAATTAGTGAGGAAGAAGGAAGAATGGTTCTGGAACGTATTGATCCAGATATTAATTCAGATCCGTCTAGGAAGATAGAGTGGATCCTCCGTAAGTCACCTATGGAGTCATCATATGATGAGGCAGATGAGACGTTGCTAGCCGAGGCCATCTCTAGATATTTTCAGAAAGTAAGTATAGTGAGTGTGGAGAAGGGATATGCTATAGTGATCCCGGAGAAATTCAAGGAGAAATTAGGCCTAAAGGAGGGCGACTTCCTCGAAATTAGTGAGGAAGAAGGAAGAATAATTCTGAAACGCATTAATTCAGATCCGTTTAAGACGCTAGAGAGGATCGTCGGTGAGCCATATGGGGAGGAAGTAGATGAGGAGATAGCTGAGAGGTGGCTGCTTAATGCTGGTGCTAGACACAGAGGTCATATTCGCGCTGCCAGTGATGTACGAGGACGCTCTGAAGATCCTCAAGATGAGGGGATTGAGGGCTCCTGATACAGCGATCCTCGAGCTTCAAATCACGCTTAGGAGTAGGGGAAGGAACCTAGATGATATTATTGAAGCGATGAGAGTCCTAAAAGTGATATTTAGAAGATATGGAGTCAAGGAAATCCTAACTAGATTCTGATCTTCTCGTCAAGCAAGCTGATCTCGAGAGCGGATTCGGGCTGAGTTATTTCGACAGCATGATAGCTGCTTCAACTCTCTCCCTCGACAAAGTATCAGACGACAAAGCTTTCGATAAGATTCCAGCTAATAAGACTTCCACTGAGCGGATAATTCGAGTTAAATCCTTAAAGCTTCTCCCCTTCGTCTTCAACATCTCTAGAGAGATATGCGATGAAAGAGCGTTTAGCTAAATGCGTGAGCGAGTTTTGAGAGCACGCGTTTTATGACTAGCATTATCGAGTGAGCCCTAAGTGATCCCGCTGAGGGGCTCAGCAACCGCTGAGTATAATGAGGAGGGTCGCAGCCAGTATGAAGGGGATCATCGGATATGTAGGGGCTATCCACTTCCCTTCCTCCGGCATCTCATCGCTTATGGGCTTGAGAGCAGCGCTCAAGACGAACTTCCTCTTCCCCCCCTACCTCTACTTCAGCTACAGTCGCGTAGAAAGATAGGGGCTTTCTGTAGGGAGTCAAGAGTATTAAAGCGAGTAATTTCCTCCAGGCGGGCTCATCAAACCCCTCAATGACCTCAGGATGCCTAATGACTGTGATCAAGTTCATTAAGAGTTGAAGGGGCAGCGTTAGTACCATCAGCACCTTAGACGCTAAGTATATGAGGAGGGCGTCTGGAAACCAGCACTTTCCAGACATCAATGAGGCTAGCGTTAAGTAAGCTAGGATGTCAGCTTCACCTGATGTAGAGAGGATCCACTCCATTAAGAGCATTATAGAGAGGAGAAGGAGGAAGGGCCAGTAATTCTCGAGGAATTTCATCGTCCGCTCCCATTCCAGTATTTTGATGGATATGCCCACTAATATCCCAGGTAGCCAGAGCTCATCGGGGACTTGCCTATCCTTCAGATCATATAAGCTCGCTATCAGTAGTGTTATGATCGCTAAGATCGATGGGAGGATCATCAGGCCCCCTCAATCTAAATTGAAATATCACAAGAAGATTAATCGGGCCAATAACTAGCTTTCTCACTCTCTCTGACTCTATCTTCCCCGGAGAATCTCCAAAGACCAGAACTAGGCTTTAAAATCTCTATCTCCATTTTCTCCATTAGTGAATCACTCAGAATGACTTCATACTCCCCTGGGACTGTGACAGCTCTCGCTCTTATCCAACTCGACTCCCTGTCCTCTGTCTTAGCTCTGAGCATCACCTCACCCAATATGTAAGCAGTGACCTCAGCTCCCACGACTCCATATCTCTCCCCCCTTATGCTCTCAAGCTTGAACCCCAGCTTCTTCGCTAGAGATATTGGTACGTGTACCTCAGGCTCCTCAGCCTCATAACCGCTATTCGCTAAAGCAACCGTCCTAAGGATCATTTCATCTGATTTCAGTTCAACTGGCACCCTAACGACCACCAGATCACCTCCTCATTTTCATGAACTTTCCGAACCTCCTCTTCGCTTTCCTGGCTATGAACTTTCCGAACCTCCTCATAAGATAGCGATGATCGGATGATTAAAAAGTTCTGCCGTAAAGATGACCGGGACCCGCTGGGGAGCTTGCTATAAAAGCATTTGATGAGAAGCTGCCTCATCATCTTACAGAGTTACTCGTGCTTTAAAGAGGTATTCCGAGCTAGATAAACTCAATGAAGTCATGATGAGACGCTCAGATCTGTCCCGCTAACCCTAGGATTGCCCTCTAGAGAGCTGGAACTCGAGGAGCTGTATGAATTCATGAGAGATCTTCTAAAATTGTGGAAGCGTGCATGCGTTCAAGCTATATCGTTATCACCTCGATACCTAGCCTACCGATCACTTCAGACTCCTAGAGATATCTGAATCCAATGTAGTGAACCTCTCGCATCCAGCTGTTTTGCAAGCTATTACATGCAATAAGTCCAGTGTTTTGAGCTTCAGTATAGCTTTTAAGATAGCTTTCCTCAAGACTTCCCCGAAGTCCACGTCGATCTCACTCCTACGACCTTCACTGAATATACAGCGAGGGAGAGCGGTTCCTCAAGACCAGCTCTAGAGTAGACAGATGCTAATCGATGATCACTAACTTAGAAACGACTCTCGTTACCCAAGATCTCGATGAGCTTGAGCGCTCTCTCATGATTGGGATCGGTCTCATCTATATAAGATACTATCACAAGTGTCTATATATCAAGACCACACCCTAGCGGTCTCTCCCCTCCTCTAAGAGCCTGCTCAAACCGCCGTGCCTCAACCTGAACCCTGTCTCTCCAGATCTTCCGCTCTCTTATAGATGTCCTCCCAGTGCTCGACCTCTTTAATCGCCCAGCTTAAGCCCCTCTCGATCATCATATTGAAAGCGTGAGACCTGCTCCTGGCGATACCGTACTTGACCATCTTATCCGCGAGTTCTAAAAACTCCCTGCGGACCTCGATGGACACTGAGACGCTCATAGGTATACCTAAGGTGTATATACTACAACATTATTATAATAGGCATATAAAGTCCACATTATTATAATAGGCATATAAAGTCCCCGTTATGGGGATGCACCAAGTAGTTGCAGTCGGATGCACAGGCTCTGAGGACCTCCGAATCCCCCCGATTCATTTGACTAAGTCATCTGAATAACAACTGGAACTCATTTCGAGAGCTTCAAACCCTTCGATTGAGGGATCTGAGTCTTTTTAAGACGTCCAGCGACGATAAATACTCAGTAAAAACTGAGAGTGTGATAAGAGTGAACGCGATGACCGGCCCGTCCGAGCGGAAGAAGCATGCAAGCTGGCATACCGTCGATGAACTTTTGCGTGATGGCAGACTTGTAAGGGGGGAGAGATATGGAGTCGTGGGAGCTGAGGTCACTGCTTACATATTGGGTGAGGTGATGCTCAGAGCTAAGACAGAGGACAGGTG
>JAVCBY010000107.1:0-32612 GCA_037917625.1 Thermoproteota archaeon
CCTATATTATGAGAAGCCCATATCATTCGGTATATCCGGGCCAGGGATATACTGGAGCGAGGATCTCTCTAACTTAGGCGCTGAGGAGTATGCTAAGATGTCCCTGGAGGCCGTTCTGAATAACTTGAATTTATTGAGGGAGTTGAGGGAAGGATGAAGCTATTCCCCTTCGGGGCTCTCCTCAATGATATACTGGTGATAGCGGATCTTCACTTAGGCTATGAGGATGCTCTAAGGAAGAGAGGAGTTGAGCTACCTTATGAACAATACGGCTGGGTGAAGAGGGAAATAATGAGTTACATCGAGGAATATAGCCCTGAGATCCTCATCTTAAATGGTGATGTGAAGCACGAGTTAAGCGGGGTCCTGAGTCAGGAGTGGAGAGAGGTAATAGATCTCTTGAGGACTCTGAAGGATCTAGTCAAGGTCGAGGTAGTGAGGGGGAATCATGATAACTTTTTAATCCCTATATTGAAGAGGGAGGGCGTAGAGATAAGGGGTCCCTATCTGAAGATTCGGGGGCTCCTCATAACGCACGGTCACTTGGACATCCCCATGCCTGATGACGTTGAGTCGATCGTGATGGGGCATGAGCATCCAGCTATAACGATGAGAGACGAGATAGGAGCATCGCATAAGTTCAAGGTCTTCATGGAAGGAGAGTATATGGGATTTAAATTGCTCGTAATTCCAGCTATCTCGCCGCTAGCACCTGGAACGGATTTGCTCAGCGTCAGCAGGAGGGACTTACTATCGCCGATCTTGAGGAAAGCTGATATAAATAATTTCAACATAAGAGTAGTTGATAAGGAGATAGGAGTCGAGAATCTCGGCCCCCTTCATGCTATAAGGAGGGCAGCTAGGTTGATCTCAGATTCCATTTCGTGAGGCTTTTATTGAGCTGAGATGCCTTACTTATGAGGGGCAATGAAGTGCGCAGTTTTCGATATAGATAACACGCTATTCGATGCTAGGAGGAGGTTTCATTTCGCTATTTCAGGTTTCAACGTCAACTCCCCAAAGGAGCTACCTTTCGAGTTGCAGAGGCAGTTCTGGAGGAGGTTCCTCGATCCCGAATTATTCAGCCTCGATATTCCGATAAGCAGGAGTATAGAGATGATCTTAGATGCTAAGAGAAGGGGTCTCAGGGTAGTACTGATAACGGGGAGGTACGAGAGCCTCAGGAGGGATACAGAGCTACAATTAATGCAAGCCGGCATACCCTACGATGAGTTAATAATGAGGCCTGATGGCAACTTCCAGAGGGATAAGGAGCTGAAGCCATCCCTCCTCAAGGGTCTGAATTGCGAGATAGTTGAATATCATGACGACGATCTGGAGACGCTACTGGAGGTTAGGAAGATATCCCCTAATTCATTACTATTCCTCCATAGGCCCGATGGAAGCTTCGAAATAATTTGAGAAGTGAGCCCTGGAGAAATGATCCAGAGCTTCCCTCACGTATCCCTCCCTCAACAAGCCATGAGGCGATTCTACCTCAAATATCCTCCTCGGAACCCTCAACTTACTTAGATCGAACCCCATCATCTTCTTAAGCTCCAGTTTCTCCCTATAAATTCTCCTTCCTAGTTCCTTCAGCTCATCTTCACTCATCTCGATTCCGAGGGGCTCCAGAGCTCTCACCACAACGTTAGGCTTATATATCCCCCTGACGAAGAGGCAGAGGACGAGTGATGTGAGTACCTGCCTCCAAGACTCCTCATCAACTAGTTCATCGACAAGCCTCTTAGGATCAGGATAATCCTTCCCTAAGTACCTCTGATCCAGTGAGTAGCCAGCGTTATCGAGATGGCTGTGCCTCAGACCTATTAAGTAGCCTATATGCGCTCCCGGACCCGTGTGATAACCCGGCATCTCATTTCCACCGAAAGTGAGGGAGAATTCCAACCCACCATAACTTCTAGCAGCTTCCTCAGTTCCTCTCGCTAACCTCTCATAGAACTCATTAGGTTGCTCAACTATGAACTCTAGCATCTTCAAATAGACCTCCCAATTCCCCCAATCAGGCTCTAAAATAGTCTCCTCCTTCCCGATGATCCCCCTCTTGAAAGCTTCAGTAACCCAAGCCAATGCAACTCCTGAGCTTATCGCGTCCAAGCCTAAGATATCGGTCTCCTCTATCAACCTCAGGAGGCCGTCCATATCACTGACCCCTAACATGCTCCCAAGGGCATATATAGGTTCATAATCATATCCTATATACCTGATAGTATAAAAATATTTTTCTTTTGGATGCCTCTCTCTTATGAAAGCTATATGTATACAAGCTATCGGGCAGTGGGCACAAGCTATCCTCCTAGCTAAGGACCTCTCAGCGAAACTCTCCCCGCTTATGCTCTCAGCTCCCTCGAATCTAGCGGAGGATAAGTTCCTAGTCGGGAGTCCCCCAATTTCATTCAATGGTAAGACGTTCTCAGCAGTCCCTAGATCATGATACTTCCTAGTAGCCTCACTTCTCGAGCACTCCTCGAATATCTCCCCATATATAGCTCTGTACTTCTTAATATCCTTGACTTCAACGCTACTCCTACCTCCTAAGACTATCGCTTTCAGTTTCTTCGATCCCCAGACAGCACCAAGCCCGAGCCTTCCAAAATGCCTGTAAGTCTCCAATATCACAGAAGCATACCTCACCATCCTCTCTCCAGCTCTCCCTATCCTCATTATGCTCCTCAGACCGGGCCAAGGTTCCCTCTCCCTCAACACCTTCCCTATCGTCAGAGAGCTCCTTACTCCCCAAAGGGAGCTCGCGTCCTTGAACTCAACTTTCCCATCATGTATCGATAGATAGATCGGGGTCCTGCTAGCTCCCTTGATCACTATAGCCCCGAAACCTGACATCCTCAACGAGATCGCTGCCCTACCTCCGGCGTGAGATTCCCCTAAGTTTCCAGTGAGAGGGGATTTGAACATCGCTACTAACTTAGATGCAGCTGGGTATATCCCAGTGAGAACTCCTATAGCCATTACTATGACGTTCCCAGGGGATAGAGGATCAACCTTCGGATCTATTTCCTCCTTTAATAGCTGAACAGCCACTCCAGTCCCGCCTAAATATTCAGAGAATAGGTCGTCCCTCTTCCTCACGTAATGCTTCCTATTCGTCAGATCTATGTAAAGCACATCCTCCAGCATTCAATCACCCAACCTGATCACATCATAGGGGCAGAAATCGACGCATAAACCACAATGAGTGCATATTACTGGCTTATCATTCACCCCATCCCAGAAGATAGCTCCGAATGGGCAAGCTTTAACGCAGTATCCACAGCCTATGCAGAGTCTGGGATCTAATATAACTCCTCCCCCCTCCCTCAACCTGAGGGCTGATGTGGGGCATATCTTCATGCATGAGGGATCGCTGCAAGCCCTGCATACGATGACAGTGAAGCCCCTCTCGACACCCCCAACGCTCCTCACTTGTATAGCTGAATAATTTAAGCCAGCGTCTCCAAATCTCCTAGAGCAAGCGAACATGCATGACATACAGCCGACGCATATATCGGGGTCTGCGACTTCCAACCTCAGGGGAGTCACCTACTCATCAAGAGCTGCTCAATAAAGAATTTAAGCCCAGAAATAGTAAAAATTATAATATGAGGCATAAATTTCATAAATTTTTAATACAAAATTCCGGATGTTAATATATGCTGGCTGAGAGTCCCATCGGAACCCCGAAGGTTTTATGATGCAAGTTAGATCGGCTCGAGAGGGGGAAGAAAGTGCTCGCGAGAGCAGTTAAGGAATATAGCAAGGAAGAGGTACTTGAAGTACTTCATCCAGCTGTAGCTGAGTGGTTCGATTCAAATTTTCCATCCTTAAGCCCACCTCAGAGGTTAGCGATAGTACCGATAAGTGAAGGCAGGAACGTGCTCATCTCAAGCCCCACAGGTACTGGCAAAACTTTAACAGCATTCCTATCAATAATAAGTGAAATTATAAGGATGGGGGAGATGGGAGAGCTCGAGGATTCAGTTTACGCGATATACGTCTCCCCATTGAGAGCACTGAACAATGACATCTACAGGAACCTAGAGGTCCCGTTGAGGGAGATAAGGGAGAGGAACCCGGGGATCCCAGAGATAAGGCATTCAGTCAGGACGGGGGATACTTCATCCTCTGAGAAATCCAAACAGTTGAGGAAACCTCCTCATATACTGATAACCACCCCTGAGACTCTCTCAATAGTATTAACAGCCCCTAGGTTCAGGGAGAAGCTGAAGAGCGTGAGATGGGTCATAGTGGATGAGATACATAGTTTAGTTGAGAACAAGAGGGGGAGTCACCTCTCACTATCTTTAGAGAGGCTCAGGCATCTGACCGGGAGGGACTTCGTTAGGATAGGGTTATCAGCAACGATAAACCCATTGGAGGAAGTAGCCCAATTCCTAGTCGGGTATGAGAATGGGAGGCCTAGGGATTGCGTTATAGTTGAGGTTAATTGGACTAAAGCCCTAGATTTAGCTCTTCTCTCCCCAGTGGACGATTTAGTTAATACTCCCAGTGATCTAGTATCATCTAAGATGTATGAACTAATTTCCGACCTCGTTAAGGAGCACAGAACGACTCTTATCTTCACAAATACGAGAAGCGGAACTGAGAGAGTAGTCTTCCATCTCAAGAAGGTCATGGAGCCCTTTGAGATAGATGAGGCTATAGCAGCTCATCACAGCTCCCTATCGAGGCAGGTGAGGGGGGATGTGGAGGAGAGGCTCAAGAGAGGGGAGTTGAGAGCTATAGTGAGTTCAACTAGCCTCGAATTGGGGATAGATATAGGTTACATAGACTTAGTTGTGCAGATAGGGAGCCCGAAGTCGGTGACCAGGGCCTTGCAGAGGGTGGGGAGAGCTGGTCATAAGTTGCATGAGGTCTCGAAGGGGAGGTTCATAGTGGTCGATAGGGACGATGCTGTGGAAGTAGCTGTCACGCTTAGGGAAGCTATGAGGGGGAGATTGGATAAGGTCCACATACCGATGAAGCCATTGGATGTGCTCGCTCAACACATAGTGGGGATGGCTGTGGAGAGGAAGTGGGACGTTAGAGAGGCCTTCGACTTAGTTAGATCGGCATATCCGTTCAGAGATCTAAGTTGGGAGGAGTTCGAGTCCGTACTCAAGTACTTAGCTGGTGATTATGTCCAGCTGGAGAGCAGGAAGGTCTACGGGAAGATATGGTACGATGCTGTCGAGGGGAAGTTCGGGAGGAGGGGTAAGTACGCGAGGGTCATATACACAGCTAACGTAGGCACGATACCTGATGAGGTCGATGCCAAAGTATACACGACTGATGGGAAGTTAGTCGGGAGCTTGGAGGAGGAGTTCCTAGAGAGGCTCCTACCTGGCGATAGGTTCGTCTTAGGAGGGAGAGTGTATGAGTTCGTCTCAGCTAGAGGGCTGAAAGTTAAGGTGAGGCCTGCATACGATCAGAAGCCTACCGTACCATCTTGGTTCTCAGAGATGCTTCCCTTGAGTTATGAGCTGGCTATTGAGATAGGGAAGTTCAGGGAGTTCTCATTCAGGATGTTGGAGAGGGGCGAGGATGAAGAGCTTATGAGGATGGTAATGGAGATGTCTAACGCTAATGAGAATGCGGCTAAAGCCATATACACCTATTTGAGGCAACAATATCTCTACCTGAAATCATTGGGCCTCAGAGTGGATGAAATGCCATCCAACAAAGTCATACTGATTGAAAGTTATGTGGATGACGCTGGTAGGACGCATCAAGTGACTCATTCCCTCTTCGGTAGGAGGGTGAATGACGCTCTCTCCAGGGCTCTAGCTTATCTAGCTGGAAGCAAGCTGAGGAGGAACCTCGGTATCTCAGTCATGGATACTGGTTTCTCAGTCATATACCCGAGGGGGACTGAGCCGGTCGCTAGCATAGATGAGCTCACTGAATACGATCTTAGGGAGCTCCTCAAGGGAGCTGTTGAGAAGACCGAGCTCCTGAGGAGGAGGTTCAGGCACGTGGCTGCTAGGGGCCTCATGATCCTGAGGAACTATAAGGGGTATGATATAAGCGTCAATAAGCAACAGATAAGCGCTCAGAATCTCCTGAGGGTAGTTAGCGAGATAGAAGGATTTCCCCTCCTCAAAGAGGCCTATAGGGAGATAATGGAGGATTATATGGATATTAGAGGAGCTCAAGAGGTTTTAAATGGGATAAAGAGTGGTGAGATAAGGGTGGTGGATGTGGGGAGGCTCGAGGTACCCACACCCTTCGCTCAGGGCATAATACTCGAGGGTTTGAGCGATCTGATATTCATGGAGGATAAGATGAGCGCTCTTAGGAGGTTTCAGAAAGAAATTGAGAAAATTTTAGGGGATAAAGATTAAAAAACTTCAAAGCTTATGGCTTCAACTGGACATGATTTTGCAGCCGTCTCGACGCAATCCTTAAGCTTATCATCCACCTCTCCGATCGAGATCTCATCGTTAGTCTCCGAGGAGAATTCAGGGACTATCCTGTTCTTCCCATCCTCTAGGACGAAGACCTCGGAGCAGAGGGTCGGAGCTACACCGCAACCTATACAGAGGGATCTATCTACCTTAACCCTGAGGGGCATATCCCACTGTGAAGCAGCTCTTAATAAAGTTAACGGCGTTATATACGCTTTTTAATGTAGGGAGTCCACTTGAATCTAGAGAAGCATGCTCATATGCCAGAGGGATTGTCCAGACACTTGCTCTCTCATAATAGAGGGAGATAGGCTCAAAGGAGATCCGAGACATCCTGTGACTCGGGGCTTCGCTTGTGAAAAGGCCAAGAACTTCATGAGGTATTACAGGGAGAGGAGGGTGCTCTATCCTCACTTGAGGGTAGGCGATGGATTCGAGAGGATCAGCTGGGAAGAGGCTCTCGACATTATCTCCGATAAGTTGAAATGTACCATCGAAACTTACGGCCCAGAGGAAGTCTTAGTTTACAATTACTCTGGTACCACGGGCCTGATAAACTATCACTATCCTCTCAGGCTCTTCAACGCGATAAAGGCTACTCTGGTCCATCATACTCTCTGCGATGAGGCAGGTGAGCTCGCATTGGAGCTCCACTTCGGATCCAAGTATGGGGCATTCCCTGAGGATATGGAGGAAGCGAAGCTCCTCGTCATCTGGGGTGCGGACCTATCATCCACGAGCATCCATGCATACAAGATAGCCGCTGACCTGAGAGCGAGGGGAGAGGTGTATGTCATAGATCCCAGAGTAACTAAGACCTCGCTGCTCGGTAAGCATCTGAGACCCAAGCCGGGCACGGATACGCTGCTAGCGGCTGGAGTCTCCTGGTACATAATAAATGAGTTCGGAGTTGATTTAGAATTCATAAGTAAATACACTGAGGGCTTCGACCATTATGCATCACTGATCTCGAAATATAATCCGGATCTCGTTGAAAGAATAACGTCCGTCAGTAAGAAGGAGATAAGGGATCTAGCGGAGAGCTATTCAGAGCTGAAGCCTAGTGCGACTTACATAGGGAAGGGGGTCCAGAAGACCAAATATGGTGCTGAGGCCGTGAGGCTCATATCCTTAATTCCCGCATTAGTGGGAGTGCACAGGGGTTTCTTTTACTCTAACTCCTGGAGGGATTTCGATATGGACTACTTAGAAGCCTCTCACCTGGGGAGCGGGAGGAAGGTAAATATGCTCGACGTCCCGCGCCTATTAGCTGATGGTAAATTCAAGTTTATATACATTTACAATTCGAATCCAGCGGTAACTCTTCCTAATGCTGCCCTCTTCAGGAAGGGGATGATGAGGGAAGACCTCTTCAAGGTTGTTCACGAAGTGGTATGGTCGGAGACCGCGAAGTTAGCTGATATCGTGCTCCCAGCGACGAGTATGCTGGAGCAAGATGACCTCGTAGCTAGTTGGTGGCATCAGTACTTCGGTCATAGTGAGAGGATAATGGAGCCCATGGGGGAAAGCAAACCAAATTGGTGGGTTACTAATGAGTTAGCTGAGAGAATGGGCCTTAAATGGCTCAAGGAAGATCCTATGGATGCTATGAGGAGAGCTCTCTCTAAGAGCAGGATGATAAAAAGTTTCGAGGAAATTTTAAATAAATCTTATGTAAAGTTAGAATACCCTCCAAAAGACTTATATCAAACACCGTCTGGGAAAATAGAATTTTATAGTAAGATGGCGAAGGAGCTCGGATACTCCCCCCTACCTTTAGTAGCTTGGGAGGAGGGAGATGGGGAGTACCCCTTCAGACTGATCACCAGCGCTGTCCCCGGGAATACCTCCTCTCAGGATCTGATAGATCATGCAGATTTCATTCATATGAACGCTCTGGATTGTGAGAAGTTAGGGATAAAGGATGGAGGCAAAGTGATTTTGGAATCTAAGGATGGTAGAGTCATGGGAATAGTTAAGATAGATAATAGCGTGCCTGAAGGGATTATCTGGGCTAGAAGAAGCGCTATAATGCTCGACGATTTCATAAACGATCTCATAACTGATGAGAAGCAGTGGATAAATGGAGGAAACTGCTTGAATTCGACTAAGGTGAGAATCTTGAAGGTTCAATGAGCTAGATTGCTCCCCGAAGGTTTCATCTCGCGCCGGGGACGAGCTCTAAATATTTATACGTTGAGGGGGGAGCTAGAGGAGGTGAACTCATGGAAATTGAGAGAGAGCTTAAGGAGGCTAGGGAGTGGCTGGATGCCTTAATGGAAAGATACTTCCCGAGGAAGATCAATGAGGAATATCTGGAGTGGTTAATGGGGAAGAGATCGCATGGCTATGATGCTATAACTGTGGAAAAAGCTATCTTCGAGCCGATGTGGGATCTACTATCTAGAGGGGGGAAGAGATGGAGACCCTGGCTATTCTTAGTCCTCTCTAGGAACTTAGGCGTTGATCTAGAGAGGTATAAGGGGCTAACTTTGATAATAGAGCTCCTCCACAATGGCTCTCTGATAGCAGATGACATAGAGGATGGGGCCGAAATTAGGAGAGGAGATAAAGCTATTCACATAAAGTATGGGTTAGACATAGCTGTGAACCTCTCTTCGGCTATGTACTTCCTCCCATTGAGGATCCTGATGGAGATGGATTTAGATGAGCTGAAGTATAAGAGGTTAGTTAACGCCTACCTGGAGGATATGATAAGGATACACATAGGCCAAGCGACAGATATAGGGTGGCACAGAGGCTTGAGGGATCCCGAGACGATAGGAGTTGAGCATTACTTGGAGATGTGCGCTAACAAGACGGGTGTGCTCCCGAGGATGGCAGCGAGATTCGCAGCTATAGCTGCTGATCTCAATGAGGATGAGGAAAGGAGGATAGGTAAATTCGCGGAGTCAATAGGGGTGGCTTTCCAGATTCGAGATGATATATTGAATTTGAGGAGTGCTGAGAGCTTGGGTAAGGAGTTCGGTGAGGATATAAGGGAGGGGAAGATAACTCTCATGGTAATAATTACTCTCTCTAGAGCGAGCGAGGGGGAGAGGAGGAGGCTCAAGGAGATACTATCGATGCACACGAAAGATAGAGAGCTCATAAAGGAAGCTATATCTATAATGGAGAGGCAAGGGGCTATTGATTATGCGAGGGATGTGGCTAGGAAGATAGTCTTAGAATCTTGGGAAGACGTCAAAGATTTACTTCCGGAGAACGTTTATAAGGATAAAATAAGGGAGCTAGCTAACTTCCTAATCGAGAGGAGCTTTTGATCAATCTGAAATCTTCTCTAATGGCTTGACATCGTGTGGGGTAATCTCACTCATCCCGCTGTGGGAGATCAAAGCTATTCTAGCCTTAGATTTCATCTCACTTATGTTAGCTGCCCCTACGTAACCGAAAGCTGCCTTGAGCCCAGCTACGAATCTATCCACCACTGTCGTTACGTCGCCCCTATACGGGACCAAGCCCTCTATTCCCTCAGCTATATCCTTCGAGGGCTTGCTATACCTATCCATAGCGAACCTCTTCGACCTAGCTGAGGGGCTCCCCATCCCCCTGTATATCTTGTACATCTTCCCACCTATCATCATCGCAGACCCCGGCGATTCCTTCGTGCCAGCGAGAGCATACCCAAGCATGACGGCATCCGCTCCCATCGCGAAAGCTTTAGCTGCTTCACCAGGCCCCCTTATCCCACCATCAGCTATTACAGCTACATCCTTCGAGTACTTCCTGATGGCTTCACTAACTGAGGCCACCGCATAGAGGGTGGGCGCAGCTACTCCAGTGACCTCACCAGTAGTGCATATGCTACCGCTCCCTATCCCGACCCTGAGCCCTATTATATCGAGCCTAGTTATCGCCTCCTCAGCTGCCTCATAAGTCCCTATATTCCCAGCTATTACCGGGACTTCCACCTCATTTATTATCCTCTTAGTTGCACTTATAACGTTCTCATTGTGGAAATGAGCTACATCAGTCACTAGGACATCTACGTAAGGTGCTAGACTCTTCGCTCTATCCATGTCGAAAGGTGAGATCGCAGCGCCCACTCTGAGCCTACCTTCCTCATCCCTAGTAGCGAATGGATGGGACTCCCTGTAGAATACGTCCTTAGCTGTCACTAAGCCTATTAGCTCACCTGATTCGCTCACAACGGGGAGCTTCTCTATCTTATACTTCGCCATTATTTTTCTAGCCTCTTGAGGGGTTATTTCAGGGCCAACAGTAATTAGATCCTTCGTCATTATATCTTTAACGAGAAGGCTCCCATCCTCAGCGAAGTAAACGTCTCTCCGGGTCACTATCCCCACTAACTTCTTCCCATCTATCACAGGGAGGCCCGAGATACCGTGCTCCCTCATCAACCTCCTCGCTTCTTCAACACTATCCTCAGGGGATACAGTTATGACATCCCTTATTATGAAGGATTCTGCTCTCTTAACAGCTTTCGCCATTCTCACTTGTTCCTCGATGCTGCAGTTCCTGTGTAGTATACCTAAACCCCCCATCCTAGCCATCGCGATAGCCATTTCCTCCTCCGTCACGGTATCCATCGGGGACGAGAGTATGGGGATGCTCAACGCTATATTCCCGATCCTCGTGGTTAGATCTACGTTAGAGGGCTCTATCTCAGTCTTTCCAGGTAGGATTATCACATCATTGAACGTGAAAGCGAACTCAAACCTATCTATCCGCATAAATAGATTCCCCTCAGCTCATGATAAACTTTGCTACCCCTCCCTCTCGAGCGTCCTCACTTTCGGTATCAAGTTCCTGAGGACTCTCCCATCGTAGTATCCGGAGCCAGCAAAAACTTCGCCGTATCTCACTATATAGACGCCTTTCTCAGGTAGCTTCAACTCTATATCATCTCCACGCATCCACCTCTTGAAATCCGATTCGTTGAGATCAACTAAATGCTTCTTCGCACTCCTCCCTATGAGGAAGGATCCCTCTATGCTTATTATGAAGCCATAAGGAGCTCTCTTAGCTACATGTACTCCCCTCAGGAAGATATTATTGATCTCAACTCTCGCCTCGGGGGAGCAAGCTCTGATCTTATCCTTACTAGATGGGAACAATTCTATCCCAGAGATCTCAGATCCGAACCAATCTTTCACCCACTCTAGGAACCCTTTCACCCCGGCTTCCTCAGGACCGCTATGAAGAACCCTATCGTATCGTTGTCCTGAGGGTATATCCTCATGCACCTCTCCATCTCGCTCCCGAAATCCCAATCCATCCATTTCCTCAACCCCCTCCTCCAAATTAACCCCTTAACTTCAGGCTCCTCAATTATCGCTCCGATTTGAAGCAATTTATAAACTACCCATTCATTCTCTTTAGGCTCGAACGTGCAAGTTGAGTAGACCATCAGCCCCCCGGGCTTCAAGGTCTCATAAGCCGCTTTAGCTAGAGAGACTTGGAGCCTCGATATCCTCTCAACGTTCCTGGGGCTCCACCTAGCTAAAGCTCCCCAGTTCCTCCTCACCTCCCCGAGTGAACTGCAAGGACTATCTAAGAGCACCTTATCGAAGGAATCCCTTCCCAGTATCTCAGGGGCTCTCCTACCATCGAACATAGTGATTACTACGTTAATAGAGCCCATCCTCTGGACGTTAGATGATAGGGAATCCACTCTCTCCGGGCTCACATCATTGGCTACGATTAACCCCTTATGGAGCATCATCTCCGACATCTGCGTAGTCTTCGATCCAGGAGAGGCTGCTAAATCTAATACCCTCTCACCGGGCTTGGGCGAGAGGAGAACTGGGGGTACCATTGATGCAGCTTCCTGGACATAATAAAGGCCTAACTGATGCCATTCCGTGTTTCCAAGCCTCTCTGGACCTCTAATTACCCTGTAACCATGTTCGTACCAAGGTATCTGGGAGAGCTCCCATCCTCCGGCCCTCAGAACTGAGAGGAGCCATCCGGGATCGACCTTCATGGGATTGATCCTTATGCTAGGAACCGGCCTCTTAGCCATGAATGATAGGAAAGTCTCATACTCATCCCCTAAGAGCTCCCTATACCTCCTCTCGAACTCAGGTTTTATTAAGCCCTCGGGTATACCGTATTCCATCGTGGATCGGAGCGGGCTCAATTTAATATCGTTGGAGCTCGAGCATACAAGATCATCATGGAGGACCTGAGGGAGTTAATAACGAGATTGGCCGCCGAGAACGCTCTCAAGTACGGAAAGGCCGATGCCAAAGCTGTAATAGGAAAAATATTATACATAAGACCTGATCTTAAGCAAAAAGTGAGGGAGCTGATCCCCCTAGTGGAGGAAGTAGTGCGAGTAGTGAATGAGATGCCTAAGGAAGCTCTAGAGAGCATAGGGGAAGTGAAGAAGGAGAAGAAGGAGGAAGTGAGGAGATGGCCCGACCTACCTAAAGCGGAGAGAGGGAAGGTCGTTACTAGGGTAGCTCCAGAGCCCAACGGTTATCCAACGCTTGGGCATGCTAAGGGGCTGCTCGTCCCCTTCATATATGCTAGGCTCTACGGGGGCAAATTCCTCCTGAGGTTCGAGGACACTAACCCTAGAGTGGAGAAATTAGAGTACTATGATGCTATAAGGGAAGAATTCTCACGCCTCCTCGAGGCTTGTGAGGAGGAACTCGGCCTCTCCCCAGGCAAATGGGATGAGGAGATAATAGAGTCCTATTACTTGGATGAGATGTACACTCTCGCTAGGAAGCTCATAGAGATAGGTAAGGCTTACGTTTGCACATGTCCCGCGACTGAAGTTAGGAAGAGGAGGAAGCTTGGGATTAGTTGCGATCACAGGGATCAACCGATAGAGAGGAATTTGGAGCTTTGGGATAAGATGCTTAACGGTGATTTCAGGGAGGGGGAAGCTCATCTCAGGCTAAAGACAGATATGAAACATCCTAATGTCACGATGAGGGATCCCGGGATATTCAGAGTGATAGAAGCTGAGCACCCTATACGTGGGGATAAGTACAGGGTTTACCCAGTTTATGACTTCTCAGTTAGCGTCATGGATTCATTAACGGGCGTAACTCACGCTTTCAGGAGCAAGGAATTCGAGCCTCACGTAGATGTCCAGAGGCATATAGTGAGAGCTCTTGGATTAAGGGAATATGAGATGATCCAATTCGGCAGGATAACCGTGGAAGGGATACCTCTCTCCAAGAGGTACATAAGGCCCTTGGTTGAGAGCGGGATCCTCGAGGGGTGGGACGATCCTAGGATACCCACGCTCAGGGGGCTCTTCAGGAGGGGGATAACTCCGAGAGCTATAGTCAGGTTCTTCTATGAGCTAGGCCCCAGCAAAGTAGACGCTACTGTCAACATGAGTGCTATAGCTTCGATAAACAGGAAGATCCTGGACCCCATAGCTGAAAGATATATGTTCGTTCCCAATCCGATAAAAGCTAAGATAGAGGGCCTGATCCCCCCAGTAGTAGCTCAAGTTGAGGTCCATCCAGATTCAAAGGAGAGGAGGGAGATAAGGCTAGATGAAAATGAGATCTTCATAGCTTCATCTGACCTAGAGGGCTTGAAACCCGGGGATGAACTTAGGTTAAGGGGCTTGGTTAACGTAACCATCAGGAGCGTGAATCCTGACGAGGTCTCCCTCAGAGTGAGCGAGGAACAGAGAGTCAAGGGTGTGAAGATAATACAATGGGCACCAGTTAAGAATGGAGTCCCCGCTAGACTCTTCGTCCCCGAGAGCCCTTATAGCTTCAGGATGCTCGGGGGCTACGGTGAGCCTGCCTTGAGGGAAATAAGGGAGGGCGAAATGGTCCAGTTCGTGAGGATTGGTTTCGCTAGATCGGACAGAAGGGACCCCCTGACCTTCATATTATCGCATGATTGATGCTTGAGCTCGGGAGGACATATACGAATAATATCCACGCATTAAAAGGGGAGAATCCCTTTTAAAGGGAGTCGCTTCTATAAAATTGAGATAGTCATGAAGAGAGCGCTAGCCCTCATTATAATACTGTTGCTAGCGATTGCGAATACATTAAGCGTTTATTGCCATGATTTCTCCCCCTCGGAAGTCTTTAATTTGAGGATTTACAGTTCAAAACCCATGTTCAGCATCCCAAAGCCCATAGCATACAATTACACTATTTATGTGGCGGGAGGTCGGGGGAGCGATATAATAGCTGTCTCGACAGATGGTAAAGTGCTCTGGTCGCAGAACGTCGGTGGCCTTATAGCTACACCGCCCCTCCTAATCCCTGATGTCCCTCTCAGCCAAACGAAGAAGGAGGCATGGATAATAGCTCTAACCGAAGCTCCCGAGCTGAGGGCATTTGATGCTGCGAAGGGAGGGCTGAGGATATACGGGATAACTCTACCATCGACATCAGCTGGGGTCCAGCCTGAGTACGCTGGGGATGGTAGGACCGTATTCCTTCCCCTTCAGAGCTCGATCCAAGCGTTAGATATAAGGTCGAGGGCGGAACTTTGGTTCAAAAATTTGACGTTTAGGATAAGTTTCATCAAGAACTTGGGAAATAATTTACTCGTTCTTGGGAAGGCGGATCTGGTACTCCTCAACTTTAGGGGAGAGGTCCTATGGGAGAGGAAACTGGACCAGAGGATAGAGGCATTCGGCACGAGCTCAAGTTATCTAGCGATCTTGCTCGAAAATAAGACATTGGTGCTGATGGATGTGAATAGAGGGACTTATCTCTCCAAGATCGATCTCTCGAACCAGCTGGGGTATAGCGTGCCATCAGGGGAATTTCAGATCGTGGAGGGGGCTGCTGTACTCGCGGGATCGAACGGGATCATATATCAGATAGATCTTAGGAAGATGGAGATCAAAAAATCGATAAAAACTTGGGTTATGCCAGTAAAGCAGCCAATAATAATAGAGAAAGCTCTATTCTACTTCGGAGAGGGGGGATTGGTGAGGGAATACCACTTCCCCCTCGGGATAATGCTCTTCGAGGTCAGGATAGGAGGGGAGATCGGGAGTGACCCCTATATATTCAAGGATCCAAGGAATAAGAGCTATCTCATAACTCTCTTCGATTATTCAGGAGTATTGCATTTACTTAGATTCCCAGAACTCACTATAAAGATCCTTGATTTGAAAGAAGAGGGAGGAGGTTACTTAATCGAGGGTTACGTGTGCAGTACAGCTTCATCAGGACCTAGGGAATCCTTGAGGATTTATACACTTGATAAAGACGCTAATCAGATAGGTGAAAAGGGAATAGGATCGATAGGGCCAGGAGAATGCTCAGCTAGGTTTTCAACTCTCCTACCGGGCAGAGGGGCGATAGGCTTGATACTAGGGGACTTCAAGTTCCCGCCTAATGCGGTAATCGGGATGAGTACTGAGGATTGGATATCTATGAGACCTGGAGTTATCGTTACTACGACTACGAGACCCTCGATAACCCCTTCCTTGAGCTTCGAATCCCCGAAGAGCGTGGTAGTTGGTGAAAAATTTGAAGTGAGGGTGAGAGGTGTTAACGGTTGGAACGTCACTAAACTAACCCTTAAGCTCACTGGAAGTGGTATAGATGAGGTCACGAAGGAGATCAGCTCGAGTTACGGGGAAGAATTTGAGGCAAAGTTGGAAAGTTTCGCTAAGAGCGTATCGGAGGATACGAGGATCCTCTTAATAGGGGATGGTTCTGTGCTACGGGATGAAGTCCTCCATATCAGGATAGAGAGGGGGAAGATCATAGAATCGATA
This sequence comes from Thermoproteota archaeon, assembly GCA_037917625.1. GTDB lineage: Archaea > Korarchaeota > Korarchaeia > Korarchaeales > Korarchaeaceae > Korarchaeum. The sequence goes on from JAVCBY010000107.1 coordinate 16,135, forward strand.
GAATCTCCAGAGAGGCTGAACTTAAACGAAAGCTTAGATTTGAGTGTGACCCTCGTGAATAGATACAGAGAAGGCGAGCAGTTCCTAGTGAGAGTGGAGCTCGGTAACTCGAGCGATGAGAAGATGACTATGCCCCTGGCTGCCGGGGAGTCCCAAACACTGAGGTTTAGCATCAAGCCTAGGATAAACGGAAGCCTCCAGCTGCTCGTATCTGTTCTCCTGAGCAATGGTACTAAGATAGAAGAATCCTCTAAGCCTGTTGTGGTTGTGAAGCCCCCTCAAGTGACCCAGACACCCCAACCGACATCTACCGCAACTACGCCAGTTACATCAGCTATACCGCAGATCAGGATGGAGTACCTCATAGCAGCAGCTCTTTTGCTGCTCTCATTAGCGATCGCACTCCTCTTAGTGAGACCCAGGCCGCCGAAGAAGAGGGTAGAGGTGATAGCCCCGATCCCCGAGAGGGTTCCGGAGGTAGTTGAGACTCCAGAGCTAGAAGAGGTTCCCGAAGCTGAGGAATATCGCGAGGAAATCCCAATGGGGTGGGAGAGCATAGAGGAGAGGATAGAAGCTCCAGAGGTACCAGAAGCTCTACCGGAAGAGGAGATTCCACTAGAGATACCAGAGGCTTTACCGGGAGAGGAAGTTCCGAGGGCCGTGCCTGTGGAACTCATAGAATCCATTGAGAGGGAAATAAGGGACCTGAACCTGAAGATTGAGGAGATTAAGAGCAAGCTAGCTGATATAGAAGAGCTATTAGGCTTCGAACTATCCCCATATAGGTTAGTTGATGCGGAATCATCCTTAGTTACTGCTGAGCTGAGGCTCAAGGAGGGCAATTATGAGGAAGCCGAGAGGTTAGTGAATTCAGTTAAGCAGTCCCTCAGAGTACTGACGGAGGAGATCAAAGAGGCTGAGAAAGTGTTCAAAGAAAATTGGGGGGCTGCGGAGAACAGGATAGATATAATGTTGAGAGTTTGGGGGAAGGCCCCAGCTACAATGCTCACTATGGTACCCCCGAGCTTCAGGATAGCTGCACTCGAGAGATTCATGAGGACGCATAAGGAGAAGAAATTGGAGCTGAGAGGAGATGAGTTAGTTCTAATCAGTGACTGACTCTCCCTATTTTCTCTCTAATTTCGTTATATAATTCATCTATGAGTGCTTGATAGTCAGCAGCTCCCTCTTCAACGCTATCCATCTTCCTCTCGAGGTTTCTGGTCCTCTCCTCGCTTATGAGATCGGGGAATCTATCCCTGAGGAAGTTGTATACTTCAATCCCCAGCTTCGTCGGTATGAGCTTATGATTCCTCTCTATGACGTAGCCCCTCTGAAGTATCTTCTCAACTATCGTAGCGTAAGTTGAGGGCCTCCCAATACCTCTCTCCTTCATCAATGCTACTAAATTACTCTGAGTGTAGAGGGGAACGGATGGGATGGCTTGGTGCTCTATGACTACATCAAAAGTTCCTTCCCTCAGCTTGGGCTCAGGGGCGTAGAGGAAGGGGTACCAATCGATCCACCCTCCCTTAGCCTCTATCACTCTCGTTACCTCGAACTCACTCTCCCCTACTCTGACGCTAGCTACTTGCTTAACTAACTTGCCATCCTTCGATTGGGAGGCAATGAATCTCCTAAATATCAAGTCATACAATCTTATGTGATCTTTACTCAAGCCCTCCACAATCATTATCCCCTCTTTAATGTAATCTACGAGCTCCTTAGCTGAGAGGGGTTTCGTAGGCCTTATGCACTCGTGAGCCCCACCCTCCCCCCACTTCCTAGGGACGAAGTCATCACCCAGTACTAATGAGGCCACTCTGAGGCCAGCATCACTGACCCTTGGGCTATCAGTCCTATGGTAAGTTATGAGACCTGTCTCGAATAGGAATTGTGCTACTTGCATAGTCAGATTAGCGCTCATCCTCAGGACTCTGTTCGCCTCACCTATCATAGCATCTGTCGTGAATGGAGGAGGAGGCTTCACTATCTCTTCCTCAACTTTTAGCTCCTTCACCTGGACCTTAGAGGCTCCCTCCTCACCCACCTTCCCATCTATCCTCAGAAGAAATCCATCTCCTTTTATCAAGCTCACTACCTTCTTATTCTGGTGCTCCCTGTATCTATCTATCACCCACCCTAAGATGGGTGTTTGAGCCCTTCCAGCGGATAGGTTCCTCCTACCGAACCTCTTCTGAACTTCAGCGCTTAACTCGAACCCTATCCATCTATCCTCCACCCTCCTAACTATTTGAGCTTCGACCATCCTCTCATTAATCCCCCTCAAGGATCTGAGGGCCTCAACTATCGCTCTCTTAGTCACTTCGTGAAATTCAGCCCTGTATATCTCATTAGAGGAATCCATTATGAGCTGATATATGTCCCAGGCGATCTTCTCTCCCTCAGTATCGGGATCCGTCCCTATTATCACCCTGGATGCTTCGAAGCTGAGTCTCCTGAGGCTCTCCACTACGCTCTTACTGTCCCTCAGATCTGTTGAGCCGCATCTAGGGCAACGATCCGCATCAGTGAACTGATGGCCGCAAGCATTACAACGCTTTATCGAAGTGTAAGCAGGCACGTAAGTTCCGTCCTCGATCAAGACCCCATGATATCCAATAGTTGTCGTTAGGTCAACGATATGCCCTCCGCTCGCGACTATAGTCAGTACGTAATCCCCTGTGGTCACTTCATAAGCCATCAGTCCGTCCAAGAACCTCCTGCTAGGCCTTCCAAAGAAGCTAGCGATAGTCCTGGCCTTACTTGGGCTCTCAACAATGAAGAGAGCTGTCTTCAGTAAATTAGCTAGCTCATATCCTTTTTTAAGGGAGGATATGAGTCTTCTGCTCTCATCTATCTCAGATCTGAGCTTTTCCAGATCTACCTCGCTCAAATGAAGGAAATCTATCTCCTGAGCTCTCGCTCTCTTGATGAAGGAGGTGAGTATGGGATCCTCATCCCAAACTAAGCTAGCACCCCTCGTAATCCCGCCTGGATATAATCTAGATGTCCTCCCGGATCCCTGGAGATAAGTCCTCACATCCGGGATTACTATCCTCCTGCCCCTCACATCTATAATAACATTCGTCAAGCTTGAGATAGAACTTATCTTCTCCTCATCCTTCAGGATATCCTCAATTATCTGCCTAGCCCTCCTTATATCATCGCTACTCGGATTCCTCCTCAGCTTCATCGCTAGCTTCCTCTCCTCGATGCCTAGAGCTCTAGATAGAGAGGAAAATAGTGAGATGATTGAATAATCCTCCATCTCGCTCACTCCTCTCAAGGTTATCTCGAACCTAGGGACCCCGTAGAAGATCACGTACCTTATCCTCTTCGGTAGATCTATCCCCCTAACTAAGACGCCATAGGGTTTCGCCGCTCCGATCAGACAATCTAACCTCCCCTCACTGAAATCCCTCACTTTATCCTCCTCATAACCGTGCATCACCTCTCCTCTGAATCCAGCGGATTCCACTAACTCAAGGGCCTCATCAGCTAGGTCCATATCCGCGAGGAATAGGAGGAAGCCGCTCCCCATCTCCCTCATGAATGAATTAAGCTCGTTCCTTTCTTTCGTATAGATATCCGCTATGTTCCTGAGGAGCTCAGGTCTCATAACTCCTACCTCAAAGCCTAGAAGGGATCTAAAGAGTGAAGCCCTCTGTCCAGGTCTCCCCGTTGCTGTGGAAACCACTAGTACGCTATCAGTCCTCTTCTCTACCCACTTCCCCCTCATCGCATTCCATATATCTTCCTGACTGAATCCCATTAGCTGTAATACTTTATCAACATTTTTCGAGTTTTTCAGAAATGAATCTACATCATCAACGAATATAAATGAGAATCTATCCACGGACTTTCTGATGAGCTCGTGATTGGCCGATAAGTATTGTGAGGTAGTGAGCAAGATATCGAAATCCCCAGACTCCAGAGCTGAGAGGAATTCATCCTTTCCCCTCATACCGCTCTTATAACTGAGAACTCTTATCCGCCTTCCCGAGTAATCAGAATAATTCATCAAATTGTGATGAGCTTGATCGACGAGTAGAGATGTTGGGAATATCATGTAGGACTTTCCGAATCCCTTATAAGCGAAATAAGATCCAGTTATCAGTCCGAAAACTGTTTTTCCAACACCAGTAGGCGCTATAGCGGCGAAACTCCTCCTAGCTAGGGCCCTCTTGGCCCACATAAGCTGGGCCTCCCAAGGGGGAGAGCCTATGCAGGATTCGAAGAACTTCTTGTAGTCCTCTAGCTCCTCAGAGATTACTCTAAGATCATCTTCTAAGCATGAACTCCTCTCATGAGTTCTGAAGATCCCGCTCCCCGGGCACAGCCCTAAGAATGCTGCTGGTATCATATTTATCACCGCGCATTAAGTTGGCCATACCCAGCTCTAACATACCGATGGTGAGCTTTATATCGATTTCATTTGGAAAAAGCAGGGTTGAAATGAGGCTTATATTTCCTATCCGAGAATTGAAATCTGATCTTAAGTTAAGTAAAATTTCAGGAAGTTTAGAAAAAATAAAATTCATTGCGATAGTTGAGGTCAGTGATTTAGGGCTGGTCACCGATATGGCTCTCTTGGAAGTGGGGGATGAAGTTGAGCTCCTCCCTGAGATAATCATGGAATTGGAGCCAGATATGTTCGTCAGCGATAAGATAGATTCAAACATAGTGGAAGCATTAGTGGGGAACGGGACTAAGGTAGCTCTCACATCCTCAGATGTCCTCTGCGAAGCTGTCAGGGACTTACTCCTGGGGAGAGCTAGATTACTGCCGAAGGGCGAAGCGTCATTGAGGTTCGCTAATTGAGAAGCTGATGCATTGAGCATGCTCAGAAAGATCGATAGTAGGAGCTCACTTAGAGCACGAGAACTTGTAAACCCTTGAGGTAGAGCGTCCAAGGGTGCTTCGGATCGAATGGATGATCTGGAGAGGGGCCCATCTCCTCCAAAACCTTTATCTCTCTACCGGATAGGAGGGAGGCTCTTTCCACGATCCTCCTGAACTCATCCCTCGTTATGAAGAGGCTGCAAGAGTATGTGAGGATTATGCCCCCTGGAGCTACTCTAGACATAGCTGAGGAGTTCAGAGCGACGTAAGCTCTCCTAGCAGAATCCACCATCTCCTTACTTGGCGCGAAAGCGGGTGGATCTACGATCACTATATCGTATAAATTATCATCGCTTTCTAGGAAATCCCTCACTTTAGATCTTATCGCTCTAATCTCCACGGAATTTGACTTCATATTTCTGTTCATCTCAGTCAATGCATAATCAGATTCCTCCACAGCTGTGACCTTAGCTCCGAAGAGAGCCGCGTGAATTCCAAAGCCTCCAGTGTAACTGAAGAGATCTAGCACTCTATCCCCAGGACCAGCCAAACGCTCTAACTTCACCCTATTCATCCTCTGATCTATGAAGAAACCGGTCTTCTGACCCTCAATAGTGTCCACATTAAATATAGCTGAGCCCTCCCTTATTGTAGCTCTCTTCTTATCCCCGAACAAGATTCTCCTCTCTAGGGGAAGACCTACTTCCCTCCTCGGCCTGCTGTCGTTCCTCAGGATTATAGAGGACGGCTTATATATCTTCCTGACCAGCTCAGCTATCCCTTCGATCCTGACATCCATTCCCATAGATGTCGAGGATATTACCACTATATCATCGTAGACATCTATTATCAGGCCAGGGAGCTTATCCGCCTCAGTGTGAACCCATCTGAAGAAATTTCCTAACTTCATCCTCTCCCTAGCACTCAGTGCTTCCCTCAGCCTCTCCTCAATTAACTCCTTCAGGCTCACTAGCTCCTTAGATAATACTCTGACAGCTATGCTCCCTATCCCCTCGTAAAATCCTAAGCCTATGGAATCCCCAGATTCGTCCTTCAGAATGACTAGATCACCACTTGAGACGGGCCCCCTTACAGAACTCAACCACTTCATGTATATGTTCAGGTGACCCTTCCTAGCTCTCTCCACTCCCTCCCCTCTCAGTACTACCTCCCCAGTCACATTCCACCTCAACTCTATCTCCTCAGGAAGTCCGGGTCCTTAAGGAGTCTCTCCGTCAAGGCGATTCCCTTGCTCTTACTGACGAGCACAGTATCCTCTATCCTTATCCCTCCCCATCCCCTGATATAAATGCCCGGTTCATCTGTTATGGTCATACCCTCCTCCATAGCCCCTCCCCTCCCTACGAGGAGCCTTATATCCTCATGTACCTCAAGCCCTATCCCATGGCCTAGAGAGTGAACGAAGTACTCTAAGAGACCAGCTTCCTTCAATATCTTCCTAGCTTCAATATCTGGTCTCTCAAAAGCTACTCCTTGCTTCATATATTCCATCGCTCTCATCTGAGCTTTCAAGACTGCTTCATATCTCTCCAAGAATTCGGTAGGGGGAGTACCTATGAAGTAAGTCCTCGTCATATCTATGCAATACCCCTTGTACTTCGCCCCGAAGTCTATCAATAGTATATCCCCCTCAGATATCTTCCTCTCGCTCGGTATATGGTGGGCGTTGAATGAATTCATGCCACTAGCCACTATCGTCGGGAAGCTGCTCCCATCCGCGCCTAGCTCCCTCATCTTGAACTCAAGCCTATTAGCTATCTCTACCTCGCTCATCTTAGGAGCTATCTCCACGGACTCCAGGGCTTTTATTGAGATAGATGCGCTCTCCTTCATCAATCCTATTTCATACTCGCTCTTAACAGATCTCATCCTATTAAGTTGTTCCCTCGCATCTATCGTAGCTACGCTCTTCTTCCCCCTCCTGAATACCTTTCTCATCCTATCAACTAACTCTTTCCTACCTGAGAAATCAATAGCAACTCTCCTAAATTTCCCGATGCTTAGAAGGACCTTGAATGGATTAAGATCCTCCACTTCCCTTTTACTCGTCCCGAAGTAAGGCTTGAATACTTCGACGTGGAAGGGAGATCTCTCCTTAGCTATCTCATCCCCGAAAGCATATCTAGCTATTAAGTAAGGCTCGCCCTCCAGTGGGACAGCTAGGAGTTCAGCTTCCATAGTTCCTGAGAGATAGAGCATGTTTGGGCCCGATGCGAAGAGGCTTAGATCGACACCTCTCCTCGCCATCCATCTCCTCAGCCTTCTTATCCTCGACTCCAGCTCCTCCTTAGGATACATAAGGTGAGAGCTCAGCTGAGCTTAATTAATTTACCATGCTCCGGGAGTATTATGCGATCCCTCATCCTCCTGGGGACGAAAGCATCGAAGAGGTCAGGATGCTCCGTATGGATGGGGATTATGCGTTCCGGATTTATCGATTCCACGAACTCACCTATCTGCTCCGGCATCATATGCCCAGAGACGTGGATCCTGTAGTACCTCCTCACGCCGTAGAGGAGGAGCCAATTCATCAGCCTGTCTAATGAGAGGGCTGACTCCTCGCTGAAAGACTCCGATCTACTGAGTACGAACTCCAGTTTAGCTTTAACATTTATCGGGATCTCATAAAGGAATCTAGTGGCGTTGCTCGTGAGGACGAGGAAGTTATGGGGCTCCTTAAATATCTCCCCTCTCCTCTCACCCTGTAGGATCGCTTCATCCCCCGAGAGATCCTCGAACCTTTCTATGAACCCTCTGATCCCCTTCCTCTCCCTAGAGACGGGCTTCTCTTTCCCCTCCTCTCTCCTCTTCCTCCTCCAGAGGAGATAGTCCCCGATCCCTGGTAATCCATCTATCCCAGTGTCCCTCATCGCTTCATTGATGAAAGCTATTCTTTCATCCATCACGAGGACTCTAGATAGCTTCCTAGCTGCTTCGAAAACGCTCCTTATCCTATCGGCATCAGATGAGGATGTCTCTAAGAGTATCAGAGAATCCGAACCCTCGAAAATGGATGAGATGCCCTCAGCTACTTCTTCCTCATTCGAAAGCTCGAATTTTATCCTCTTAGGAGGCTCCATTCTCCATCTATAGAAGAGCCTAGTCTCCAATAACCTTATTATCGAGGTCTCAGGATCGTTCTCAGGAGCTACTTTAGTCGCCTCCATTATCAGAGCATCTACCCCCATGGATGCAGCTTCATCCATGAAATCTAGGGTCATATCCCTCTTAGGGCCGTGCATCCTCAGATCGCCTGTATATGCGAGCTTGATATTATCGCACTCCACCAAGAAGCCGTAAGAACCCGGGACTGAGTGATCCACGTGTATCGGTATGATTGAGAAATCCCCTAGGCTTATAGTATCCCCAGTCCTGAAGGTCCTAATAGTGTGAAGAATCCCTTCGGCGTAACCCAGCTCCACATTGGCTCCTATTATTTTACTAGCTGCTTCCCCCATATAGGCCTCTATCCCCTGAGGTAGCAAGTTCAAGTAACCCCAATGATCCTGATGGGCGTGGCTTATGAAGACGCCCTTCAAGCCCTCATGCTCCAATGAGCTCACTAAACCTGTCTTAAGGTAATCCTCGCTGAATGAAGGGGACATGAAAGGCCTCTGAAAGAACTCCTCCTCCCTCAAGAAATTCTTACCATAATCCAGGAAGATGGATTCATTTGGAGATCTCAGTAAGATCCTATTTCCTCCTATCTCACGGACTCCTCCTAATACTCTAAGCTCCACAGGAGCTATATTCCCTGAGCTTTTTTAAGGTTGCCTGACTGGATCGCACCGACCCATAACCTTTTATACTCACTCCGTATACTACCGGGTGGCGGGGTAGCTCAGCCAGGTAGAGCATCCGGCTGTTAACCGGAGGGTCGTGGGTTCGAGTCCCACCCCCGCCGCTATTAATTTAAGACCCCATTGAATGCAAGGTGATGTAATGCATCAGGATGACTTCTACATAATCTCGAGTGGCGAGATAAAGGAGGGAAAGGTGACCGATATATACTTCCTCAGGACTCTGGAGGTCCTTAAGGCTAAAGGTTTAGCTGATAAGAGGGTAGTTATGGAAGTAGCAGCTAGATCAATACCTAATAAGGCGAGATGGGGGATATTGGCTGGAGTTGAGGAAGTAGCTAAGCTCCTTGAGGGTAAAGATGTTGATGTATACTCTTTACCGGATGGCAGCATCTTCAGGCCCTGGACCCCGGTCATGAGGATAGAGGGCCCTTACTCGGAGTTCTGTACTCTCGAGACATCTATACTGGGGTTCTTGAGCAGCCTCTCCGGCGTAGCTACAGCAGCAGCTAGAGTTAAGATGGCAGCTGGAGATAAGCCCGTCTTCAACTTCGGGATAAGGAGGCAGCATCCAGCGGTGAGCTTAGCTTTCGAGAAAGCTAGCTTAATAGGGGGATTAGATGGCTCCTCCGGTATACTCATTGAGGAGCTCGGATTCAAGCCCGTCGGAACCATGCCTCATGCGATGATAATACTCTTTGGCGATCAGGTAATGGCTTGGAAATCATTCGATGAAGTCATGCCTGATGATGTGCCGAGGATAGCTCTAGTGGATACCTTCTACGATGAGAAGACTGAGGCGATAATGGCAGCTGAGGCCCTAGGTGAGAAGCTATCTGGAGTTAGGCTAGACACTCCGAGCTCCAGGAGGGGGGATATGAGCGAGATAATAAAGGAGGTGAGGTGGGAGCTCGATATAAGGGGCTTTAATCATGTCAAGATATTCGTCTCAGGCGGTCTGAATGAGAGCACAGTTAAGGAGTTCTCTGAAGCTGGAGCTGATGCCTTCGGCGTCGGCTCTTATGTAATAGGGGCTAGGCCAGTGGACTTCGGTATGGATATAGTTGAAGTGGAGGGGAAGCCCATAGCTAAGAGGGGGATAAGGAGCGGAGCTAAGGACCTATTCATATGCGATGATCATCTGATATATGAGGTGAGTAAGGGGGATAAACCGAGATGTCCCTCGTGCGGGAGGGAGATGAGGTACTCTTATCTGAAGGTCGTTGAGAGGGGGAAGCTCAACTATAAAATAGAGGACCTCAAAGAACTGAATAAGAGGACGAAGGAATTGATCAGAAAACTGAGAGAGCTTGGGGAGGGAGTTTAGGTCTCTAAAATGACCCCTCTCTTAGAGACTCTCGCTGGGAAGGAGATGCTAGCTGAGGTTAAGTTACTCGCTACCCCTTCTGGGTCTTCGTGTAGGATGACCACGCACCCTCCTCCTCCAGCTCCGGAGAGCTTAGCCCCCAAGGCGCCCCTCATCCTGGCCTCCCAGACTATCCTCTCTATCGAAAAACTGCTCACACCTAAAGAGTAAAGTAAGCCCTGATTTATGTTCATCAAGGATCCTAATGTCTTTAGATCCCCGGATTCCAATGCATCCCTTCCCTTAAAAACTAAATCAGATATAGATCTCACTATTCGCTCGTGAATCTCTGGTAAAGCTTCCCTGAGCTTGGAGACCCTCTCGACCATCTCTTTAGTCCAACTGGGCTCTCCCGTACAAGCTATAGCTATGGGCACTTCCTTATGGCCTAAGCTAGTGGCCCTCATTTCGCCATCAGACCACTCCACCCAAATGACTCCTCCTAAGACAGCGCAAGCTGGTCCGGTCTTACTAGCCCTACCATGTATCATCCTCTCGAAAGTGTAGACAGCATTTAAGAGCTCAGATTCGCTCATACCTAAGTTGAATAGGGCATCTATGGACTTAGATATAGCTGCAGCTACCGAAGCTGAGGAAGCCATACCGCTGCTCACAGGTACCTCAGATCTTATCCTCAAGTGAACGCCCCTATCTATTCCATACCTCCCCAAGAGCTCCTTCAGCCCTTCAGCTAGCTTAACGAGGTCCTCATTGCATTTACTTCCCTCCTTATAGACTCCTAATTCCGATTCTATCAAGATCTCTCCTTTAGGGAGAGGAGAAGCCTCTACATGACTACGCTTATCTATGCTAAGGGCGAGAGCTGGAGAGCCGTAGAGAACAGCGTGTTCGCCCAGGAGGAAAGCCTGTGAAGGTGCGGAGGCTCTCACTCTCAAGTTAGCACCCATGGGAGAATCCGAGAGTTATCTAATTAAAAGTGATCTTGAGACGATGCCGGATCTCCTAAATGATGCGATGTATTCGACCAAAAATATAAATATTATATCAAAGAGGAGTGTAATTTGCTTAATAAAATTTGGCAAACAATATAAAAGATAAAAACAATTACGATTTTCACTTAGATGAACAAAAGAATCCATAGGAATATGGGGATATATTTAAAAAATATATTGTAAAAGCCACCGTTCCCTCTTAAAAATATTTGATTTTACTGATATGCAATAGTTATTTAACGTGCACTTTTATATTTTCAGGTTCGGATAAAGAGCTAGGTGGAGATCTTGAAGGTAAAAGTAGCTTTAGCAGGAATCGGAAATGTTGCATCTGCCATAGTTCAGGGGGTCTTCAAGTATAAAGATCTCTCAGATGACGAATGGGCTCCTGGTATCATGCACGTGAGATTCGGACCTTATCACATCTCTGACATAGAATTCGTCGCTGCTTTCGATGTGGATTCGAGGAAAGTGGGCAAAGATCTATCTGAAGCGATATTCTCTGAACCCAATGTATTGGAGAAGTTCGCTGAAGTCCCGAAGTTGGGCGTGGAGGTGATGAAGGGACCAGTGCTAGATGGCGTCGCTCCCCATATGAGGGAGTTCAGATATGGGGAGGGGTTCAAAGTAGATGATTCCCCTAGCGTGAACGTAGCTGATGTCCTAAAGGAGAGCGGAGCCGATGTATTAGTGAACTTAATACCAGTGGGAAGTTATGAGGCAAGTAGGGCTTACGCGAGAGCTTGCTTAGAGGCCGGGGTGGGCTTCGTGAATGGGATACCTGAGTTCATAGTGAGCGATCCTGAGTGGGGTGAGCTATTCAAGAGCAAGGGAGTGCCTGCAGCTGGCGATGATTTCAAGAGTCAAGTCGGTGCTACTATACTACATAGGACTCTAGCGAGGCTCTTCGTAGACAGGGGGCTGAGAATAACTAATACTTATCAGTTGAACATAGGGGGGAACATGGACTTCCTGAACATGATAGAGGAATCCAGGCTCACCTCTAAGAGGATAAGTAAGACAGAAGCAGTAACGAGCCTCGTGCCATATCAGATAGGAGCGAGGGTCGGCCCCAGCGATTACGTCCCCTTCCTAGGTGATAGGAAGGTGATGTACCTCTATATGGAGGCTGAGCAGTTCGGCGGATTTAAAATATACTTAGATGTGAAGCTGAGCGTCATGGACTCCCCAAATGCTGCTGGCGTCGCTCTAGATGCGATAAGGGCTGTGAAGCTCGCGATGGATAGGGGGATAGGGGGGCCCCTCATCGGAGTCTCATCCTACTTCTTCAAGCATCCCCCGAAGCAATTCCCGGATTATGTCGCGAAAGAGTTAGTTGAGGCATTCATAAGGGGGGAGAACGTCTAATTAAGATCTGAGCTCATCTATCTTCTCCAAAATCCCATTTAAGGAGAAATAGGCTTTAGCGAAGACCCCCTTACCCTCCCCCCTCATGTACATCCAGGACTTAGAGATGGGATCTATTATCACCTTCTCCTCGCTCAGCTCTGCTTCCACCCTCCCGTCCCCCCTCCTCTTTATGATGAAACCTCTGCTCATGAGCGCATCCACGACTTTATCCAGCATAAGATCACCCATCCGACTCGCCCCACCATCTTTTTAATTTTTAATTCAGGCCTGAGCGCTTCCCGCAGTTCCTAAGAAGTTTATTCTCGAAGGATCTAGAGCATAGAGAGGAAAATTCTTAAATTCTAGAGATTAACGTGAAATACCTTCTTCTGCGATCTCGGGATGAGGCTCAAGATTTTATGGATCACTGCCTCCTCCTGAGCTTCAGATAGTACGACAATATGAGGGATATCGCGAGCATCGAAGTGAGCAACTGTATGGAGACCATGAGAAGGAGCGCCCTCTCATCGAGTCGTGAGTAATAGAGCTTGAGGCAACAATTAGCATGATCTCCCTCCGTGAGGGTCAATCTGACCTCTCTAGATGCTTCAGGAAGGTACTCATAGCCAATAGAACTGATGCTCTCATTTCCGCTGAAAGTGAGATTTCCTAAGGAATATCCCTCCTCATCGAAGAATCCCATGGAGATATTCAAAGCTCTCTCGGACTTACAGGTTATGTTGTAGTAGACCTTGAGAGATGTCTTCTCTATAGGGAAGGAAGCAATTGCCCCTCTCTCAAGCGAGAATTCCTCATCGAACATGAGTTTAGGTGCCTCATAGTACATTGCGCCAATCCCTATCGAAAAAGAGATGAGGAAGAAGAGAATTCCTATGATCAAGGCCCTCATTTCGGATACCAACACTTCACGAAGTGGCCAGAGAAGACTTCATATTCCGGAGGCTCCTCATCGCACTTACTAGTCGCTATAGGACATCTAGGCTTGAATCTGCATCCGGGAGGGGGATTAATGAGGCTGGGAGGCTCTCCTGGAGGGACTTCTCTCATCCTGAGCCTGTTCTCTGGGTCAGGATCTGGAATCGCGTTGAATAGAGCTCTGGTATATGGGTGCAATGGATTCCTCAATATCTCTTTCGTAGGAGCTCTCTCAACGATGTGGCCAGCGTACATTATGAATATCTTCTCAGAGAAGTACCTAGTTGTCGATAGGTCGTGCGTTATGTATATGACGCTCATATCATGCCTCCTCTGGAGCTCAGTGAAGAGGTTCAATATCTCCACTCTGACTGAAGCATCGAGCATGGAGACTGGCTCATCAGCTATTATGAGCTTCGGATCCAGTATCATAGCCCTAGCTATAGCGACCCTCTGGAGCTGCCCTCCGCTCAGCATGTGTGGATATTTGAAGGCAAATTCCTCAGGAGGGAGCCTGACTTCATTCATAATTGAGTATATCTTCTCCCTCCTCTCCTCCTTACTAACTTCATGTATTATTAGGGGCTCCTCGAGTATCTTATATATAGTGAAGTGAGGCGCTAGAGAACCGTATGGATCCTGCTGGACTATTCCAGTCTGTCTGCGATACCACATAAGCTCCTTATTGCTTAATCTCGTGATATCCTTACCATCGAAGAATATACTACCATCAGTCGGTTCATAGAGCCTCAATATAGTCTTCCCTAAGGTAGTCTTGCCGCTCCCAGACTCTCCGACTAAGGAGACAGCTTCTCCTCTCTCTAGCTCAAAGCTCACATTCTCAACAGCTCTAACGTATAATGTCTTTCCAAAAAATCCTTTTTTCATTGGGAACCATTTTTTAAGCTTCTCAACTTTAAGGAGGACCATAGAGATCACCTGTACAACCAGCACTTAACTGAGTGCCCTCTCTCGAAGATAGGTGGATCCTCCCTCCTGCATATGTCCATCGCTCTCTCGCATCTGGGATGGAACCTGCAACCGCTAGGGGGATCTATTAAATTTGGCGGTGCTCCAGGTATAGATTCCAGGGTCTTCTCCCCCCTAAGCGTTGGGACGCTCTTCATCAACTTTTGAGTGTATGGATGGAGTGGCTCCTCATAGAATGTATCTGCTGGGGCGATTTCCACGATCTGACCGGCGTACATAGTAGCTACTTTATCCGCAAGCTCGCTAGCGACGCTTATATCATGAGTTATGAAGATGAAGGTCTGCTCCCTGCTCCTCTTAAGATCCTTGAGCATGTTCATTATGTTAGCTTGCGTTATGACATCTAGCGCTGATGTCGGCTCATCCAGTATTATTAAATCGGGGTTTGTGATCAGTGCCATAGCTATAACAGCCCTCTGCTTCATCCCCCCACTCAATTCGAATGGATATCTCTCAGCGAATTCCTCAGAAAGCCCTAACTTCACTAAGATCCCCTTAGCTCTCTCAATAGCTTCCCTCTCGCTCACCTTCATATGTATGATCAGGGGCTCAGCTACTTGGTACCCTACCTTTAGGACGGGATTAAGAGAATTTAGGGCTCCCTGGAATACCATAGAGATCTTCCTCCATCTCACCTCTTTCCTGAAAGTCTCCTCATCCATCGACATGAGATCCGTCCCATTGAGCAGGATCTTGCCCTCATAAGTGTGCACATTCCTCGGGAGTAGTCTAATTATGGCTCTCGATAGGGAGCTCTTCCCACATCCTGACTCGCCGACTATAGCAAGAGTTTCCCCTCTATTTATATCGAAGCTAACGTCATCCACTGCTTTAACGACGCCCTTCGTCGTCCTATAGTAGAGCTTCAGATTGGAAACGCTCAGTAGCTTGGTCATCTTACATCTCCCTCAACCTCGGGTTCACGATCCTATCCAAAGCTAAGCCTATGAGAGCGAAGGATATAGCTGTCAATATTAGCATCGCAGAAGGTATGAGGACCCAGTGATAATATCCCTTATATACAGCTCCTCCCGCGAACGCCTCCTCCACTATCCTCCCCCAACTGACTACCTTAGGATCGCTCAAGCCTAAGATCGCTAGAGCAGCTTCTAGGAAAACGTAAGAAGGTATGGAGAGGACCAAGGATGGTACAACGGGAGGCAGGATCCTAGGGAGTATATAGAGGGTTATTATCCTTAGATTGCTCGCACCATAAGCTATAGCTGCCTCCACGTATGGGGATGTCTTGAGCTGCATCACCCAAACCCTGTAAGTTTTGACGGATGTTCCGAATATACTTAACACTATGATGATGAGGAGGAGCTTCCATATATCCAGTCCGTAGAGGAGGGAGATCATCACGAGGAATGGGAGGAATGGGAGGATCATGTAGATCTCAGTCAGCCTCTGTATAAGGGAGTCTATCTTCCCGCCGTAGTATCCACTTATCGCTGCGAATATCAACTGGACGAATGTTATCGTAACGGAAGACACTATGCCGAAGGATAATGCTACGGGAGCTCCCCAGATTAGGCCCAATTCGAGGGGCCTCCTGTAGATATCGGTTCCAGCTATACCGTAAACCTTACCGTGCATGAGCAACCTGTAGCTGAAGGTATCGCTCCTATTATATAGGGTCACCTCGACCTTAACCTTATAATTCCCCTTCATAGCTGTGGGTTCTCCCTTATATTCCATGAAAAGTGCGACAGGTATAGTTATCGTGTAGTTAGGCGTGAATCCTAGCTTATCTATAGCGTACTCCTCGAGCTCACGCTCCAATATGACGTTATTCGATATATATATGCTTTCCGAGATGTTTCTAGGTCTATAAGCGCTCAAATTTAGCTCCTCACCGCTCGGCTTTATCCAATATACCTTCACAGTCGGCGGGCTCCCGAAGTAAGTCGTGTTTATCAGTAACACGAGCTCGCTCGGGAAGTCATCGTAGCTATATGTGAAGCTATCCAAGTGAGTTATCACTTTATAGCCGTCCCTCTCAACTTCCTCGCTCTCATGGTTCGGCAGGCCTTCCCCTATCAATATGCTCGGAGGGAGCTTCTTAGAGGAGAAGAAGTTGTACCATTCGGGAGCTGCATTCCTGGGATAAGCTAGCCATCTGTTCTGATCGTTCCAAATATCTCCAGCTTGAGAATATGGTGTGAATATCAATGCATATAAGGAGAGGATCACTAGGAACGCTAGGATAGCCAAACC
>JAVCBY010000062.1:0-5007 GCA_037917625.1 Thermoproteota archaeon
CTGAGGGGTCTCGGGGGCGTCGAGGTCCGCTCAGCTATATACAGAGTGGTGTCCAGATGCTTAAAGAGAGCTGTGACGCTGATAGATGCGAGGGCAGATGAACTCCTCAAGGAAGAGCTGGAGTTGAGGAGGGGCTTGAAGTCATCTGAAGGTCCCTCTGTATTGAAAGATATGATGCAAGAGGATTTATTGAGGGCCATCATGTGGAGGTAGCCCCTAGGTCTCTGCACTTTAGTCCCATTAGATAGTTGGATGGAATTGAAGCTCAAGATCCACCCCTCGCATCCCCTCAATGAGATAGTGAAGTTCCCGTAGATGGATAAGTTCACTTCGACTCTGACCTCTTCATTAGGAAGAGCATATATGCGGATCAGGGAGAGGGGCCTCATAGTGGCATCTCGCCTCACTCGAGTCAGGGGATCGTCGCTCCTCTCGTCCTCGACGATGCAGTCGGGGGATAAGCAAGAGATATTGGCTTGAGCCCTCAGAGGATCACCTAAATAAGTTATGTTCACTACACCAGTCATATTGAGTACATAAGAACCGTAAGGATCTATATAGCTCCTCAGCGTGAGCTCCCTTCCCTCAAGCTTCACCTTGCCCCTAGCCCAGCTCTCGTTCATGAGGGGGATGAAGCTATCAGGGAGCCTCAACTTGGAGGGGACATCCAGCTTCCTATCGCAATCACTATTTATCCTTAGGACGTAGTTTATCCTTTTACCTGGGCTTATAGGATATATTGAGCTAGCATTGAGCTCAGCCCATACCCTGCATGTGGCCTCGGGTATAGGGGCTTCCGTAGGCATTGCAGCATATGTGAGAGACGCATATTGATATCTGAAGGTCCCGGAGCCGGGAGGAGATTCTAAAGCCCCTCCAGATTCATCAGGATCTATGAGGCCGTTCCAATAGTATATGGAGCTGAGAATCTCCCCTGAAACAGAGAATCTATGCGGATTATAATTCCTCACGGTGAAATTAGAGAGCTCCTCCTCAACTATCCAGAACCACTTCGTCACATTATTCAGCTCAAAGCCCGGAGGGCCGCAGTCCCCAGAATTGCAGTGAGCGATGTAATCGGGCGAGGAATCATCGTTCCTGTATATCTCGACAGTCCCGCTCAATGGGTTCCCGTGAGTATCGTGGAGTTTCACATGACCGAACCAGATCTTGGCAGCATCCTTAGGGCTGTTGGACCAGATGAAGCTCTCATTATTCAGGGAATCGAGGGAAGCCCAAGGATTATCCAATATGAGGATGCCATACTGCTTATTCCCCTCTATGGAGTTAAAAGAGAGCCCTGAGCCGCTAGTCGCCGATGATATCACATCATCATAGTAAGTTGAGGGGCTCGTCGCCATTGAGCCTGAACCGAAGAAGGGCTCTATCCTGACCCCGCTCCCGTCGTTCTCATATATATTATTACTCCGGGCGAGGCCCGAAGAACCTACCCAATATATTCCATGGAGGGAGTTATCATAAATATAATTTCCAGAAATTTCAAAATTTGTTGCTTTTATTAATATAATTCCAGCTCCTCTATTGCTAGCTATCTCATTATACTCTAACTTGGTCGAGTCGGGCCCGGGCCCATCCGGCCCAATGGCGTAAACTGGGAAAGGGTAGTGAATATCGGATGCTGCAGCACTTACGATAGCTATGCCCGCTCCATTTCCTAAATTCCTATTGCCTAGATAGGAGCCATCCCTCGCGAATGACCCTACTCTATTGTTCCTTATTATGTTACCATTCGATGGGCCCAATACAGCAATCCCCTCGAAGCGATGACCAGCTATTATATTGCTGTCAATCACGTTACTAGATGCACTATCTCCGATCCATATACCTATATAGCAGTAATCAAGTGTGGGATCGCATCCGATGAAGTTCCCCTCTATCGAGTTACTATGAGTACCGATGCCCTCGAGTAGTAAGTTCTGATAGCCGTTGTATGAAATATCATTTCCATATATGTAGTTACTATTTGGCCCATTTATCAGAGTTATGCCACCCATAGCATTAGGACGCGGACTCCCTGAATCATTCAAGCCTATCTTATTGTGAGCTATCTTACTATCGTGGACGTTGCCCATTAGAAGAATCCCCTCGGCTCCATTCCCATATACGAAATTTCCCGAGGAGGAGTCCGCGATATCCCCTATATTTATGTTCGATAAGTCCCCTCCAGCTATTGAGATCCCTTGAAGAATGTTGGAGTACACGTGACTCCTCACTATGTAGATCGTAGTTGAGCCCGAGCCCCCGATGTACACGCCCTGTGAGTTATCATGCACCCGTAGGCTTGATGCTACCAGCTTAGATCCAGTCAATGAGTTCGGGTAAATGAATAATCCGTAGCTGCAATTTGAGATCTCTATATTATCTAATGAGAGCTGGCCCTGAGGTGATGCTATTATTCCGTAAGTGAAGTTCTTTACCTTTATGTTCCTGACTTCGACGTCAGGATCTATACCGAAGCCGTCCCACGCTATTATCTGGAGAGCGTAATTGACGCTATTGCCCCCATCTAAAGTGATCCTAGAGCCTCCATCTATTACCAGAGGGCACGTTATCGTAGGTAGAGGTGAATTCAAGTGGATCTCTCCTGAGAGGCTTGAGTTGAAGTTTATCAGATCCTTAGCATCCCAGCAATTCGATTGAGCTGCATTTATGGCCTCTCTCAGCGTGCAATCTGAATCGCAATTTCCATCATCGTGATCGTCTAGCGTAGTGACAGTATAAGTGTACGCTCGGACTCCTATAGAGCTCGAAGCTAGGAGTAAAAATGCGAGAAGCGGGAGTATTAATACATATCTCATCATCCTGATACACTTAAGGAAAAATAAAAAGCTTTCCTTCAGGAAATATTTAACTCTCCTCAGAGTTAAGAGGCCCTCTCATCCTTCAAGGTGAGGTAAGCTATCCCCCTCTCCCTGAATGGCCAGGGTATGGCGCTCTCATGACTCTCGCTAGATAGCCTGATCATCCCTCTGCATATCTGAGAATCAATCCAGATATCGGGGGCTGAAGGATATAAAGCATAGAAGCTCATTAGCTTCCCCCTCACCTTCGCCCCCTTGAGCTCGAACTTCCTCCTCATGCTCCAATCTGAGAGCTCCTTCGAGAGCTGATCAAGTATATCAGAGAGCTTCTGGTTCAATATAGGTTTAGCACGAATTATCCCCCTCATTTTCGAAATTATGGAGCTTCTAAGCTCCCTATAGCTCTCGCTAACTCTCTGAGCTAGTCTGAGGAGGTCTAGGGAATCCCTCTTAGGTTGGGGGAGTTGAGCTCTATACTCCTCGCTCAAGAGCATCTTAGGGAGTAAGTGGGGCACGCTCATGATCAATTCTCGATCTAGGTAAGCCATCATCATCGTCGAGAAAGCTACAGGGTACACTACGAGTCTCAAGAGCTTCTCCAGATCCTCAGCTGTCTTAACGAAATTATCCATCCCGAGGCCGAAGAGTGAGATGAACTCCCTAGCTCTCGGCCCGAAGAGTAAATAAGATTCCCTGGCTAACCTCAAGTAGAACTCCCTCAGGTCCTTCAAGCTCATTCTCCGAGTAGAAGCCATGTTGAGGAGCCTCCAAGCTAATGAGAATAGAACAACTTCCTTAAACGGATAGGGAAGCCCGCTCCTCCCCCTTTCATCGAATAGATTTATCATCTCCTCATTCTGAAGCTTAATGAGGTCTTTAGCCCTCATTCCGGTCTCCTCTTCATTCAGAGGGACAGCTGGAGGGCCCGCTAATACTACAGCTTCCGTCAATGAGAGGCCGGAGTGAGCGGTCCATAATATGGAGTCCTCGATCTCAGGGCAGAAGTGCCTTATAGATAGCGGTCTTCCCCTGAGAAAATTTAAAGTCAGGTGGAGTAAGCGATCGAGCCTCAGCTCCCAGTGGGAGCTCATACTTCAGCCACCCATCGGTACTAAGACTAGAGCTATACCCGGGGACTCCATATAAGCCTTTAGCTCCCTTATCCCCTTAATTAAGAATGTATTAGCTGCCCTATAAGTTCCGAACCTATCGTTACCAGCTATTATCACGATGTACTTTCCCCAAGCTCTTTTTATGAAATAATAAGCGTAACCCCTCCTCTCCAGATTGGCTCTTTCCTCGCTCGAGAGCAGAGGGGCCACGAGCTCACCCACGCCAGTAGCTTTATGGCCCCCCAGCAATATGAGGAACTGACAGTACTTCAAGGCATCCGCTAACCTCTCCGGCGGGAATATCTCAACTTCGAAGCCCATCGCAGCCAATGAGGACTTTAGCTTCTCAGCAGTCGGCATATCGATACTATTTGAGATTATCGCGACTGGTCCAGTGAGCTCGATCGCGGAAGCTGGATATAAGCTCAGGATCATGAGCGAGATCATGAAACAAGCGAAGTATCTCAGCATCTAGCCTCAATGATGGGAGTCAAATAAATAGTTATCGCTACGTTACAAATTCATCCGAACTAGAGCTCGAGGGACCGGAAAGCTTATTATGAATTATTGCAGTTGAGCTCGGGCCGATGATGATAATTCCTTTAACCCCTCGATGGGGTGAGACGGGCGGTCTGAGGGCTCCTTAGAAAAATTAGGTAAAAATTAGGAGAGGCCCATAGCCTCATTCAACATCAAGGCCAGGGATTTTCCGTAGAAGACCTCCAAGAAGACCCCTACAATCGCTCCCCCCACCAGAGGTATCACAAAACCTATGGCTGTAGCGATCAGCGAGAGCACGAACATTATTATCAACCATAAGATATAGCTCCCAAGACCGACCCTCTGGATCAACTGCCAATTCTCGCTGAATGCGAATATCTTGGAGAAGTTCCCCGTCCTTATCATGTTCCCTATTGCCATGACTCCGAATATCGCGAAGATGAAAGCTAGGATCAGTGCGACTATCACGAGACCGCTCGACAGCAGTGAAGCGAGCAATGACATCGGGTCAGGTGAGTAGAATGCGTATCCACCGAGAGAGAACACTAAACCGACTCCCACCTATGGATTCC
>JAVCBY010000111.1:0-4901 GCA_037917625.1 Thermoproteota archaeon
CTCCCCAAGACGAGACCATATACAGCATCCCAACTTATGCTTGAGAGGAAATCCCTTATTGGGATAGCTCTTCTCTCCACAGAATATCTGCTAACCCTAGCAGTAGTCCCTATCATCAAATCCACGCCTCTCCTCGCCTCCTCAAGAGTCGTCAAGATCTCCATCCTCTCTATCACATCTCTAGCCCTCATAGCTGCAGCTATAGCTCTATCGAAACTCTCGAACATGGGCCTAACGATCCTGAGCTCACTGAAACCGAAGTTCTTCATCGCCCTAGCTATCATCCCCACGTTATCCGCCTTCTCCGGCTCCACTAGTATTACTATTAGATCGGGCATCCAATTGATTGAAAAAGGCTAAATTAAAAATGAGTCACTCCGCTAGGGGTACTGATGCTCGAACGCCTGAGGAGCACTTCATCCAAGTTGTTCGATAGCTTAGCTGAGATAGCAGTCAGGATAGGGATTAGTGCGAATCTCATCACTATGCTAGGGTTCATCTCATTCCTGATATCAATTTTAAGCCTTTACTTCAGGAAATCTCTCTTGGCTTCTCTTTTCATATTGCTGGGCGGTTTCTTCGATGTTATGGATGGATCAGTAGCTAGGAAAAGGGGGGGCTCCGGAGTTAAAGGGGCATTCATCGATTCCGTCGTGGACAGAGTTGAGGATGGACTCCTCTTCCTCTTCATGGGAATATATTCGAGGGAGCTCCTATGGGCCGCTCTCAGTATACACTCCTCGATGCTCACCAGCTACATAAGATCGAGATCCGAGTCCCTCGGAGTTAGGGGAACTGAGTTCAGCTTAACGGGAAGGGGTGAGAGGATATTACTATCGGCACTCTTCTGCGCGATAGATAAAGTGGATTTAGGCCTTATCATAATCTCCATCTTGAGTTACTTGACCTGCATAGAGAGATCATATATATTCTTCAGGGAAATTAGGAAAAAATCATAGAGTATCCATGTACTCCTCTGCTTTCGGAAGTTCCTCCTTCATTCCCTTCCTTCTCCTTATCTCTAGTGCTATCTGCTCCATTAAGTTCTTCGGCAATGGCTCCCAGTGGGAGAATTTCGTCTGCCAGAAGGCCCTTCCGCTCGTCATACTCCTCATCTCATTGCTGAAACCACCTAAGGTCTCTCTCACTGGTATGAACCCCTTAACTATGCTTATCCTTCCCCTCTCCTCTATCCCAACGACCTTCCCTCTCTTCTGGGAGATCAAAGAAATTACGGAGCCTATCAGCTCGGGAGGCGTGGAGACCTGTATCTCATATATCGGCTCAAGTAGTACGGGATTCGCGCTCAGCATAGCGCCAAATATCGCCTTTCTAACAGCTGGAGTGAGTTGAGCTGGTCCTCTATGAGCTGGATCTTCATGTATCATTGCATTGACTAACCTTATGGCTACACCCATGACTGGCTCTCCAGCTAAAGGCCCTTCCTTCATGACCCACATGAACCCCTGCCTCAAGATCTCCCTCACTTCATCCAGCCTCTGAACACCCACAGTCCTATTTATGAAGAGGTTGTAGTTCTCCTCATCGATCGTCCATACGTTTCTAGCATCATCAGTGTCCATCTTACCCTCCTCCCTCAGGACCTTAGCTAGAGTCCTGCTGTCCATCCTCTCGTTGACCCTACCCTCTCTGATGAGCGTTATAACTTCATCGTTCAATGGAGAGGCTGTCACCCAAATTCTGTTCAGTTTATTCGGCGATTTCGCTAAAACAACATCGCTTGTCCCTCTAACGCTCTCCCTATAAACTACGGTTGGCTCACTGACGTCGAACTCTAGCCCAGCTTTCTTAACTTCATAGAGGGAGATCTCCAAGTGAAGCTCCCCTGTACCCTTGAGCAGTATCTCTCCCGTCTCCTGATCGTGTATCATCACTAGATTCGGATCCTGGAGTGTGAGCTTTCTCAAAGTGTCTATGAGCTTCGGAAGGTCTTGAGGATTCTTAGCTTCGACTGAAACTGTCACTACAGGTTCAGTTACGTACCTTATAGCTTCAAATCCTGAGATGACCCTATCCTTTATCGCATCGGCGACTACAGTCTCCCCTGAGCTAGCTGAAGTCAATCCTAGAACAGCTGCTATGTTGCCAGCAGGTATCTCATCCATCCTCATCCTATACGGACCCATGTATATGCTCGTTTGCTGTATCTTCTGCTTCTTCTTCGCATTTATTAGATAAACGTCCTCCCCTTCACGTAAAGTTCCGCTGAAAACTCTCCCCGTCACTACTATTCCAGCGTGCGGATCTATCCTGACTGCGTTTACCCCCATTATGAGAGGCCCGTTTGGATCGCAATTTTTAAGCGCATTGAAGAGTTCCTCATCATGCTTATCCCTCCAGAGCCTCTCAACTCTATAAGATTGGGCCTCAATAGGATCTGGGACGTGTAGAGCGACCATGTCGAGCAGGGCCTCATGAACGGGTATATCCCTCCTGAGGGCTAAGCCATCTGGGTCCTCATTATATATATCCACTATATCGGAGAACCTTATCCCCTTCTTCGCGGCTATAGAGTTCGTTAAGCCCCATCCATGGAGAGCAGAACCGAAGGCAACGCTATCATTGTCCCACCTCACCTTCCACTTCTCCCTGAACTCAGGCTCTCCATAAGCCTCTATCAGCCCATTGAAATCCCTTATTATCCTGAGTATCTTCTGCTGTATCTCCTGAGGAGTCAGCTTGAGCTCCTTTATTAGCCTATCTATCTTATTTATGAAGAGCAAGGGCCTCACTCTCTCCTCTAACGCTTGCCTCGTCACTGTCTCAGTCTGGACCATCACTTCCTCCACGGAGTCGACGACGACTATAGCGCCATCTATGACCCTAAGGGACCTAGTGACGTGACCAGTGAAGTCTATATGGCCTGGAGTATCCACGAGATTTATCGCGAATTCCTTCCCATCTCTCTGATAGTAAAGCGATATGTTTGCTGCCTTTATCGTTATCCCCCTCTGTTGCTCTATCTCATGGTAATCTAAGGCCCTCATCTCCCCAGCCATCTTATCGCTTATCATTCCGGCAGCCGATAGTAAGTTATCAGAGAGCGTCGTCTTCCCATGATCGACATGCGCTATTATCCCTATATTTCTAATGTTTCTAGGGTCTCTCATCAGCTCCTGAAGATGGTCTATCACCTTCTTATACTTCTGCAATGCTCAATCACCAGGATCAGCCTGCTCCATGAGTTAAAAAGGTTTATCATGAGGGGGGTCGGATCCCACTAACGGTTTTAAATCGATTCCACAAGATGATGGGGAGTGGTGAAATTGAGATCGGTGAGCCCAAGCTACTATCAGAAGCTCTTCGGGCTGACTAGAAATCCCTTTCTGAGGTCTTCTCTCGTCGAACTTGAGGATCCTACCTCTATATTCAGTAAGCAGTGGGTTGATGACGTTCTAGATTCTCTAGCTGCTGAAACGATGTCGGGAGTCGCATCAGCTTTCGTAACGATAACAGGACCTCCGGGATCCGGGAGAAGCCTCAGGCTTCATCTCCTCAAATATTCTTACCATAGGGCTGAGTTAGAGGGGATATATCAGGAGATATCCGCTGTAGAGGGACCCGATGCTATAGATAGCATATTATCCACAGCATATGAGAGATCCAGGGGGATATCTAAGGCCTTGAAGAAGTTATTCCTCGGGATGCCCGATACTTTAACTGAGGAGGAGCTCCTGAACTTGAAGGCATCCCCCGCTGATGCCGGGGACATGATAGTTAAATCTTTGAACTCAATAGCTCCCACAGCGCTCCTCCTAGATGATGTGCATAACATGCTCTACACGGATGAAAGGTGGTCCTTCTTCTTCTTCGAGATGTTGAGGGAAATAGTCTCCGTGATGCCCGAGGGCATTCTCATAGTTACAGCTATGAGCGATGAGGCTTATGATGAGGTCGATAAGAGGTTCCCCGCTCTTACATCGAGAGTCCATGAGAGGGTAACTATCCCGCCCCTGACTGATGATGAAGCGATAAACCTCGCATCCAGGAGGCTGAGCGCTTTCAGGAGCAGGATCCCCGAAGCTCCGTTAGAGCCCCTGACGGAGGAAGTCATCATAGCTGCCAATAGGCTAGCTGAGGGCATACCTGGGAAATTATTGGATTTTCTAGCTAAGAGCTTAGAGGTCGCGACTATTCTGGGGAGGAGCAGAGTGGATATGTACGTCTTCGATAAGGTAATGGATGCTGAGGCCGAGATCTTGGATTATATAAAGAGGGCTCCCCCTAGGATGAGGAGGGAGCTCGAGATAATAATCAGGAACTTTAACGGAGGACCCGTGCTACTGGAGAAAGTAGCTATAGAGGCTGAGACGCCCGTATCTATAGCATATTCTAGGCTAGAGGCCTTAGTGGTCGCTGGCCTCCTCGAGAAGGATAGGGCCGGGAGGTACTATGTCCCTAGGGAGGCTATGAGGATTGAGAGAAAGGAGGAGCCAAAAGTAGATATAGAGAAGAAGGAAGAAAGACAAAGAGGGATACCAAAGAGTATATTGAGGCTGAAGAGAGCCAGAAGGAGCTTCTTTTAATGAAAAGATGTTTTGTTGATTTCAGGAGCCAGAACAAATCGTTTAAATTTTTTGCATGGAGCATGAGCAGGTGATCTCATGGGCTCAAGGGACCTATTGCTCAAAGCTAAGGAGAATGGGAGAAAGTCCCTCCTGGAGCATGAGGCCAAGTATTTCATCTCTAGCTACGGGATTCCAGTGACTAATATTAGATTGGCTAAGAGTGAGGAAGAGGCCGTCAATTTTTCGAAGGAGATAGGCTTCCCAGTCGTCCTCAAGATAGTATCACCTCAAGTGATCCATAAGAGTGATGTAGGCGGTGTGAAGGTCAACTTAAGGAATGAGGAGGAGGTGAGGAAAGCATACAGGGAGATA
>JAVCBY010000004.1:0-4683 GCA_037917625.1 Thermoproteota archaeon
GGAGCTCAGGAAGTACAGTGAGGAGGATATATACACTTACTTCACTATGGTCAAGCCTGAGTTAATAAGAGTGGAAGCGGATGAAGTCCAGTATCCGTTGCACATAGGCCTCAGGTTCGAGCTGGAGAGGAAGATGATAGAGGGGGATTTGAAAGTAAAGGAACTGCCTGAAATTTGGAATCAGAGGATGGAGGAGCTTATAGGCATAGCTCCACCTAACGATAGCTTAGGGGTCTTGCAGGATATACACTGGGCTCACGCGACAATAGGCTACTTCCCGACTTACGCTATAGGGAGCATGATAGCTGCTCAGCTCTACTATAAGCTGGGTCTCGAGGAGGGAGTTAAGGAGGGTAGATTTAGGGAGGTTATGGAGGTCCTAAAGGAGAGAGTTCATAAGCACGGCTCCATCTACAGCCCTGAGGATCTACTCAAGAGAGCTACTGGTGAGTACATAAATCCGGATTACTTCTTGAGGTACCTGAATGAGAAGTACTCATAGCATATGGGTCCCATCGCAGGACCTAGCTCTCATGAGATCTGGGAATCCCTCCCTGCAAACTGAAGCTGTCATCCCTAGTTTCAATGCTTCCTCAACAGCTCCCTTGAGCAGCTTGTACCTGAGTCCCCTATCTAAGTACCTGTAACTGCCGATACGTTCCGTGAAATAGAGCTCAGCTAGCTCGGGGAAGGCGCTCAGCATCCTCCTGAAGTTATCGGGTTTGGCCTTATAAGTAGAGAAGACGACATGCTCAACCCCGCAATCCCTAGCTTCCCTAAGTAGCTCCCTTATACCCTTGAGATCATCATTTATCTTAGGTATTATTGGATCTATCCTGACACCCTTCCTCCTCTCTACCTGAGAGAGTGCTTCTAACCTCTCCGAAGGGGATGGGGCATTAGACTCTAATTTAGAAGAGATCTCATAATCTAGAGTAGTTATAGTGACCATAACAGCATCAAATAAATCCTGATCATATTTAAACGAAGTTCCCTTAGTCGTTATCAGCACCTTGAAGCCCCTAGATTTCAGTAGCTTTAGAGAAGCCCTGGTTATCCCTAAGACCGCTTCTTCCGGTGTATAAGGATCGCTACTAGTCGATAGCTCGACTGGGATCCTCGGATCGGCCTCATATATGTCCTTCTTGAGCATTTTAATGAAGTCACGCTTGGGCTTACTGATCCTCCTGCCTACGTAAGATGTAGCATAGCAGTAGAGACAGAAGTGCGTGCAACCAGTATAAGGATGCAGGGAGTACTTCCTCGGACACGTGCAGAGTTCACTCCTCCAGGGGTCGAAGGGCTTGAGTACCCTCACCGTGTTTATATTGATGTAATGGATAAAAAGGAGATGAGGGTATCGCGAGCTCTAATAGTGATACTCTTAATCGCTCTAGCATATATAGTCATAAATCCGAAAGTTCATCCTCAGAACGCTCAGATAAATGTTTACCTCTGTCCTGAGGACTCCTGCAGTAAAGCAATAATTTCCTTAATCGATAGAGCCAATGAGAGCGTGGATGTTGCTGTCTACTCCTTCACTCATAAAGAGATAGCTGATGCAATGATAAGAGCTAAGGAGAGGGGCCTCAAAGTCAGAGTGATATTAGAGAGCGATCAGGTAACGAGTTACAGCCAATATGGGAGGCTCAAACCAGCTGGAATAGAAGTTGAATTGGATAAGAATCCTTACTCAATGCACAATAAGTTTTTAGTTGTGGATGGCAGAGTAGTAGCTACGGGTAGCTTCAATTACACCGAAGCAGCTGATAAGAAGAACGATGAGAACTTAATAATTATATGGGATCCTGAGGTAGCTAGAAAGTATGAGAGCGAATTCGAGGAGATGTGGAGTGAGGTCTATGGAAGATGAGGCAGCATTCGTATAGATCCG
Organism: Thermoproteota archaeon; assembly: GCA_037917625.1. Classification (GTDB taxonomy): domain Archaea; phylum Korarchaeota; class Korarchaeia; order Korarchaeales; family Korarchaeaceae; genus Korarchaeum. The sequence goes on from JAVCBY010000004.1 coordinate 1,895, forward strand.
TTCTTAAATAGCTTAAAAATTAACAGAGGTCACGTCCTCCTGATCGCCTCCCGGCGATTCTCCCCAAAATTAACATCATACCGTGATTCCAAGGGCCTTTACTCAGAGATTCTGATATTATAGTTCATTTTCGTGACGGGGAATTGCCAATCATAACATATCCCCTCCAAGATTATCTTCTAAGAACAATATCCTCGTTTTAAACGGCTTCTTACTCAACTCCCTGTCTAGCTCCTCATGCTTTGCGAAGACTGTGTCCATGCCGAGCTCCTCTCCCGCACTTATCGTAAAACAATCAGCTAGAGATATAGCTCTCTCACACTTTAATAAGGCTGCATGGTCCTCAATTAAGTCTATCGGTATCACTTCCACGTATCCGGAGCGTAGTAATTTGCTTATAGCATTTAAGGAGCTATTCCAACTTTTCCTGCATAGGATATTTGAGCTCGGTTATAGTTCGGTCGTGATCACATTAAACTCTCCCTCAGTTATAATCTCGTAGGCTAACTTGCCCAGCTCTGAGCCAGATGCCATCTCCACGAGAACGCTTGTGTCAAACACGATACCTCCTCCTTTCCCTCTCCTCATCGGCTCTCCTCTCCTCATATAACTCCTCAGCAGAGACTCCAGGAGCGGAGCCGAGGAATTCCCTCAATAAATCAGGATTTCTCTCTCAAGCTCAACAAATACCTAATAGCTTCATCGAAATCTACTCTTCTTCCAAATTTCTCCTGCAATCTAGCTGCAAATTTCGTGAGCAAAAACTTCGTATACTTCGACACTCTGATTGTTTGTGACATCGTACACTCTGTATGCTTTACAATAACATCTTATAAATCCTTATGGAGCATCGATATAATCTCAGCTCTGGGCTTCACTTCGATCAAGTGGAGTTTTTATCTCTTACTTAAGACACTCAATCGACTAACTTACCTCCGATCCCCTTATCCTTCATCCCCGATAAATCTGAGTTTATGACTGGCTCCCCCTCTCAAGGGGCTCTCTGAATATCTCGAGGACCATCCTCTCTAGATCCTCCTCGCGCTTCCTGATAGCGATCCCAGGAATCTCTTCCTCTCCTCAGCCAGATAGGACAATCAAAATGAGAAGAGCGACGATTTTTAAAACGAGATTCACAGCATTAAAATTCTCATAGTACGTTCGTGGATTCTTGGCGCTGGATTCTTGGCGCAGTACATTCACCTTGTTGTCGAGAAGATCGATCGCTTCTCTAGGAGCTTTAGGATCGAATGATGAAAGCTATAGATCCTCAATGACGCCTCTTATCTCCACCCCTAAGTCCTTAGCTAGCTCAGCAGCTCCTCTGTCCACGAATCCACCGATTATGAGGAGCCTGGGCTTCGCACCTTCTTTCTCCTCGTATAACCTTCCTATCCTGCTGATCTCGGCCACGTCACCTTTCGATACCCTCGATTTCACCTCTATGATTATATGCTCCTCATCCCTCACTAGGACATCGATATCCACTGTCGATGGATGCCCGTAAACTAAGCCCCTCTCATCCCTCAAAAGTAACTTAGAGACTTTCGCGGTCCCTAGGACTTCCTCAACGACGTACTTCATTCCCTCTCTGAAAGACTCTTCGGATATCACCCCAAACCTATGGGCGATGACCACGATTAAGCGTCTGAAGGAAGCCATTTCCTCCTCAAGCCTAACTACTCTCTCTTCCAAGTTCGCGAACCTCTCCTCAAGCCTCGCAAATCTCTCCTCTAAATCCGCAAATCTCTCCTCAAGCCTAACTACTCTCTCCTCCAAGTTAACATTATAAACGAAAGATTGGAAGGCATTCTTAATGTCTTCATATCCCAATTCCCTCCCTAGCACCTCCCTCTCATACCAAACGTAAGCGGCTGCCACTGAAGTCAGGTCATTGAGGGCTACGGCTCCTGATACCTCTTGACTTATCTTGAGTATGAAGTTAGCTGCTTGATCGAGGAATGTCCTGAGATGGCGAGGGGGCCTAGACTTGACGCTGAATGGGTTTCTGGATTGAAGACCATGCCTCATTATATCCAGGGCGGAGAAACCAGCGCAGTAAGGACTAAGCTGAGCCATCTGATGATGGTACCACCATCCCTCCTCATGAAGGAGCCTCTGCTCCTCTGTGAGGACTTTACTCAGGTAGAATTCCCTCTGGACATATCCGGAGAGGATCCCGGCTAGGGAGGGGAGGGAATATATGAGGTTGGCGTTATGCCTGCTGTTATCGTCCCTATCTAAGTATCCCTCGATCAGGGAGAGGAGCTCGAGCATAATGGATGGATTATCCATCCAATATATCAAGTTAACTCTCCAGGGTCAACTCCGCGTATAGCGACGGTATGAAACTAATCCCTCATTAGGGCTTTTAGTGGATTTCCCACTACACTAAACCTTTTAAATTAAAGCTTCCTGAATTTCCGATGGGGCTCTCGCCTGAGGAGAAGAGGAAGTTCCTGAGATCGCTGAAGGAGGATGAGGAGTTCAGATATGCTGTAGCTGGGATGCTCGGTTATAGCGAGATATTGGATAGGATAACCTCCATCGAGGAGAGAGTAGTTAGGCTTGAGGAGAGATTTGCGAACTTGGAGGAGAGGTTTGCGAGGCTCGAAGAAAGATTTGCGAACTTGGAGGAGAGAGTAGTTAGGCTTGAGGAGAGATTTGCGGATTTAGAGGAGAGATTTGCGAGGCTCGAAGAAAGATTTGCGAACTTGGAGGAGAGAGTAGTTAGGCTTGAGGAGAGATTTGCGGATTTAGAGGAGAGATTTGCGAGGCTTGAGGAGAGG
>JAVCBY010000023.1:0-4489 GCA_037917625.1 Thermoproteota archaeon
GATGGGGAAGGGAATGGAAGCGGTATGCAGCGGGCATAATGGTTGAGGAGAAGAGCGTACCCGGATTAGATGAGGATACTTTCACTATAGCATACGAAGCGTCCTTGAATGCTCTGAGGAGGGCTAGGATAGATCCCTCGAAGCTCAGGGCTGTATATGTCGGCACAGAATCGAAGCCTTATGCCGTTAAAACGACAGCGACGATGCTCGCAGAGGCCTTAGGCGCTGGGGGGCCGAAAAGACTTACTACAGGCGCTGATTATGAGTTCGCATGTAAGGCGGGGACGGAAGCCATTCAATCAGTGATAGGGTTAGTAGGGTCCGGAATGATAGATTATGGGCTAGCAGTGGGGGCTGATACCGCACAAGGAGCCCCTGGAGATGCCCTAGAGTATACAGCATCTGCTGGAGGCGCAGCATATATTTTGGGGCCTGCTGATGATTCTGTAGCTATTATAGAGGCGTCCATATCCTATGTGACCGATACGCCCGATTTCTGGAGGAGGCAGCATGAGCATTATCCAGCTCACACGAGAGCTTTCACAGGAGAACCGGCTTACTTCAAGCACATAATATCAGCTGCGAGGGAGCTGATGAACTTAATGGGGACTGGACCTGATGATTATGATTATGCTATATTCCATCAACCCAATGGCAAGTTCCCGCTTAGAGTAGGAGCTAGGTTGGGCTTCACACCTGAAAAGATAAAACCTGGGCTCATAACCCCCTATATAGGCAATACTTACTCCGGCTCAGCGCTAGTCGGCCTCGCCGCAGTTCTGGATCAAGCGAGGCCAGGGCAGAGGATACTTTTAGTCTCCTTCGGATCCGGTGCCGGTAGTGACGCCTTCCACATAGAGGTCCGCGATGTTATCGAGGCTGCCCAGGATCTCGCGCCTAAGACGATGGATTATGTCTCGAGGAAGGAATACATAGATTACGCTATTTACGCTAGATTCAGAAGAATGATAAAGATGTTACACGATTTCAGCGGGTACTGAGGTGATGATCATGACATACATCATAGGTACGGGCATTTTGAAGGTTGGGGATTATTGGGAGAAGTCATTGAGGAATTTAGCCGCTGAAGCATCAATATTAGCGATAGATGACGCAGGAGGAGTTTCAGTGGATTACGTCGTAATAGCTAATTCCCTCTCAGGAGTGGTGAATGGTCAAGAGAACCTCGGATCTTATGTAGCATCACGGTTGAACCTTAAGGGAGTGCCCGCATTGAAGGTCGAGGCTGCTAATGCCTCTGGAGCAGCTGCGGTCATTGTAGCGAATTCACTGATAAAAAGCGGGGAAGCACAGAGAGTTTTAGTCGTTGGAGTTGAGAAGATGACGGATTATACCTCCCTAGAGGATTCTAATGCTGCTCTATCGACACTCATAGACTCTGAGTACGAGGCATTCCACGGGGCTACCCTCGACTCCCTCCACGCTCTGCTCATGAGGGAGTATTTGAGGAAATATGGGATCAAAAGGGAAGATTTCTCCTATTTCCCGGTCTTAATGCATGAAAATGCTGTAGATACACCGCACGCTCAGTATAGATTTAAGATAAATCTTGAAGCTTACATGTCCTCCCCCCTAGTAGCCGAGCCGATAAGCATGATGGACGTCCCCGGCCCCTCTGATGGCGCCGCTGCGATAGTACTCTCGGAGAAGAATGAGGGTCCAAATGGAAGCATTAAGATATCTTCATTCGGCCAGGCTACCGATAGAATATCGTTATATAGTAGGAAATCGGTCTTGGAGATGCCATCAATTAGAATGGCACTTAATAGGGCTACTTCGAAGTTGAATGGCTTCAAGCCCGATTTCTACATAATAGGGGAGTACTCGAGTGTGATGGGCTACATAGCTACGGAGGAGCTAGGTCTAGCTGAGAGAGGTAAAGCTTACAAGCTTTTCATGGATGGGGAGGCTAAGAGGAGCGGATCAGTTCCCATAAACCCAGAGGGCGGATCTAAGGCAAGAGGAGATCCTATAGGAGCAACTGGAGTTTATCAGTTAGCTGAAGCTTACCTCCAGCTTACAGGAAGGGCTCAAGGATGGCAGGTCAGTGGTGCTAGAAGGGCTCTGGTCCTCAGCATCGGCGGAGTGGGATGCAATTCCGTGGTTCATTTAGTTGAGGGGGTGTGAGTATGTGGGCTTACTGGTCGAGTGTCCCAGCCCACTGGAGGGAATTGCCAGCTAGGTATAGGCTGGAAGGGGGCTTATGTAAGAGCTGCGGCCACACGATGCTTCCTAAGGAAGAAATATGCCCTGTTTGTGGATCCAGGGAAATAGTAACCAAGCAGCTCCCGAGGAGGGGAAAGGTGATCAATTATTCCGTTATATGGAATGCTCCCAGAGGATATGAGTACTACACACCTTACATAGTGGCTTTAATTGAGCTGGAGGATGGAACTAAGTTGATGAGTCAGTTAACGGACGTCGAACCCTCTCAAGTGACTGAGGGTATGGAAGTTGAGATGGTGCTAAGGAAAGTGAGGGTCAGCGGTGAGTCCGGGATAATCGCATATGCCTATAAGTTCAGGCCCCTACTAAAGAAATGAAGTTACCGCTGTTAACTTCCGCCCCCTTCCCCTTTTTCATAGGAGCTCAGGGCCGGATGGAATCGTGTTTATATTACTCCATCCGTCACAGCGTTAGGCAATCCGAGGCTATAGGAGTTGAACTCCATATCATAGGGGAGCTGTTCTCACACCAAATTTTTTAACTTCCATTGTAGCACATCGAGATGCTCCATTATATAGGTAAAGCTAGAGAGATCCTCTCAAGTCTTGGGCTCGAGGATTTCGATAGGATAAGGGTTAAGAGGGGAGGAGATGTTTACGAGGGGATACTAATCCCAAGGCCTGAGATACTTGACGATGAGCACATCATAATTAAGCTAGATAGTGGATACAACATAGGCATCAGCTTAGAGGGGGCTGAGATAGAACTCATTTCTAAGGGATCGAGGAGGAAGGAGAGGATATTACCGGAGTTAAGTTATAGAGAAGATCTTCCTCGGGTTTCGGTGGTCGTTACAGGAGGAACTATAACCTCTAGGGTCGATTACTCAACGGGAGGTGTCATAGCTCACGAGAGACCTGAAGAACTCCTCGATCTTATTCCAGAGCTCGCTGATATAGCTAATTTGAAGTACGTTCAACTCTTCGCGGAGTTCAGTGAGAACCTAACCCCTAAGCATTGGAGGGAGATCGCTAAGGCAGTGGAATCAGAGCTAAGGGGGGGAGCTGAGGGGGTAATCGTAGCTCATGGCACAGATACGATGCATTTCACTGCATCAGCTTTAGCATTCATGTTGAGAGATCTAGATAAACCCGTGGTCTTCGTGGGATCGCAGAGGTCTGTGGATAGGCCATCAACAGATGCTGTACTTAATATGATAGCAGCGACGAGGCTAGCCGCTCAAGGACCTATAGCTGAGTCCGTTATGGTGATGCATTCCAGTCCCTCGGATGATCATGCTTATGCTTTGAGAGGGGTGAGGGCTAGGAAGATGCATACATCCAGGAGGGATGCTTTCCTCCCAGTGAACGATCTCCCGTTAGCTAGGATAAGTAGGGAGCATATTGAGTTGATCTCACAGAACTTCAGGAGGAGGAAGGAGGGGACTAGCGGAGTACATCTCGATGATAGAATTGATGAGAGGGTCGCCTTAATTCAAGTGTGGCCTGGGATTCCGCAGGGTTTCCTGAGCTCCTTGGAGGGGATCTTCAGGGGTATGGTGATCGCTGGAACTGGGCTCGGCCATGTCCCAAAGCAAATCATACCTGAGATCAGGGATCTAATCAGGAAAGGGATCCCTGTCGTCATCTCCTCCCAATGTCTGTATGGAAGGGTAGATTTGAAGGTTTATGAGACCGGAAGGAGGCTCCTTGAGGCAGGAGTCATACCTGCAATGGACATGCTGCCAGAAGTAGCATTAGTGAAGCTCATGTTCGTCTTAGGGCACACTCATGATTTAGATGAGGTGAGAGATCTCATGTTAACGAACCTCGCTGGGGAATTGGGAGCACATCTAGGGCTCAACATGTTCCCCCCTTGCTGGAGGTGATCTCTTGGAGGACAGCTTCTACAGGGATGTCGGATTGAAGGTGGGATTAGAGATACATCAGAGGCTCGATTCTCATAAATTATTCTGCAACTGCCCTTCGACCCTGAGAGAAGAAGAGCCGCACTCCTGGATAAGTAGGAACCTTAGCGTTTCTTACAGTGAGCTTGGGATGATAGATCCAGCGGCTAGATTCGAATCCTTAAGGAAGAGGAATTTCCTCTATGGGATATACTTCGATACGACATGCGAAGTGGAGATAGATGAGGCCCCGCCTCACCCTTTGAATGATGATGCTCTCGAAATATCCATTCAAGTGGCCTTGATGCTGAGGATGAAGCCCGTCGATGAGATACACGTGATGAGGAAGATAGTGGTCGATGGTAGTAATACTACTGGATTTCAGAGGACTGCTTT
>JAVCBY010000083.1:0-3978 GCA_037917625.1 Thermoproteota archaeon
TATGGACTTCTATATCCGAGAGTATGACTGGCTTCCCTAGGGCCATAGCTTCCAGGACTATCGTCGGGAAACCCTCGCTCCTAGATGGCAGTATTATAGCATCTGAGCTCAGGGCATAGGGCATCCAGCCCCTCATATCCATCCTCCCGAGGAACCTGACTCTCATCCCCTCAGCCAGTTTCATGAGCTTCCCCCTCATGGGCCCATCACCCACGATCCACAGGGAAGCTCCATCCACCCCCCTCAGGTCCATGAGCAGGGAATCTAGGTTCTTAGCCTCGGTCAATCCGCCCACGAAGAGTAGTTGCACGTCACCTTCCCTCTTAGCTGGCTTCGATGATCTAGCTGAGGAATCTATCTCCTCCAGATCTATGAAATTGGGGATCACCCTTATCTTACTCTCATCTATGCCCCTGTTCACCATGAGCTCCTTATCGACTTCATTCAACGCTATGAATGCAGCAGCCCCCCTGAGCAATCTGAAGGATGTCCTCTCATGCAATTCAGCTAATAGGGATGCGAACCCCCTGTAAGAAGCCCTCCCGTGGAGCGTTATCACTACCCTCTCCCTCCTCGCGAAAGGATAGGAGAGGAGGGTCGTGAAAGTATAGACGGAGTGCATGTGTATCAGATCGAAACTTTCAGCCATCTCCCTGAAGCGAAATGGGAGCTCAAGGGGTATGGGATTTCTCAAAGGTTCTAAGAATGATCTGAGCCTCACGACCCTATACTCATTTTCCTCCGTCCTACTAGGTCCTTTATGAGTCGTGAGAACAGTCACCTCGTGACCTCTGGATGAGAGGAACTTAGAGAGCCTCTTCACATGATACTCAATGCCACCTGGGTGAGGGGGGAAGCGGTGGCATACCTGAAGGATCCTCATAATCTAACCTCAGAAAAATCCGCTCTTAGAGCATCTACCGACTATAGGTATCACCTCGCCGCATTCAGGGCATCTACTATCCGTTAAATTGCATCTCTCTACGTAGAACCCGTACCTCCTTATGAGGAGGGTCCCGCACTTAGGGCAGTAAGTATTCTCACCCGGATCCCCAGGGACGTTCCCAGAGTAAACGTACTTCAGGCCCTCCTCCTTAGCTATCGAGAGGGCCCTCTTCATAGTCTGGATGGGTGTCGGAGGTAGGTGCTTCATCTTGTAATGGGGGAAGAACCTGGAGAAGTGGACAGGAGTATCATCACTCACTTCCTCCGCGACCCATCTGGAGAAGGATCTTATCTCATCCTCCCTATCGTTGTACCCCGGTATTATCAAGTAAGTGAGTTCCACATGCTTCCCAGCTCTCTTCAACTCTATCACAGTATCCAAGATCGGCTTCAAGAAGGGGACCTTCGCTACCTTCCTGTAGAATTCATCTGTGAATGCCTTAACATCTACGTTAGCTGCATCTATGATCGGTATGAGCCTATCCCTAGCCTCCTCGCTCCAGTATCCATTAGTCACACTGATGGTGGCGAGCCCCTCTATTTTAGCGAGCTCAGCTGTCTCAACTACCCATTCCATGCTAACTATCGTGGGCTCATTATATGTGAAAGCTATGCTCTGAGCTCCATAGCTTATAGCCTCCCTCACGGCTTCCTCAGGGGGTAAGTACGCGAGATCTGGGAACTTCTCAGGGTCGGACTGGCTTATAATCCAGTTCTGGCAGTGATCGCAGAACAAATTGCAACCCACGGTACCTATGCTGTAAGTCCTGCTCCCGGGCATGAAGTGAAAGAGAGGCTTCTTCTCTATTGGGTCGAGGGCTACGCTGCTAATCATCCCATAATTGACCTCGCAGAGCACACCTCTAACATTTACCTTGGATCTGCATAAACCATATCTCCCCTCTGGGATCAAGCATTTCCTGGGGCAAGCGAGACATCTCACTGCTCCTCCCTCAAGCTTAACTTGGAGCTTCGCCCTGACACGATGGGGCGCTCCATCCGGGCAGCCTTCAGCCATCTAACATTCTTCCCCGAACACCTGATAAACTTTCATGGGTCATCCTCTACAACTATTTATCAGCTTCTTCACGGAGTTTATTGAATCCTCCGACCTGGGGCCCGATGCCAGAGCCTCGAAGAACCAAGATCTCCCGTACCATAAGGATAAACTCTGATTCTCCTCACTGTAGGAGAGGAAGCCCATCTCATCCGTGAATAAGTACTTAATCTTCTCGGGTGGGAGCTCCTCCCTCAATTGATTTACAGCTCTAGCCCCGAATTGCAACGAGCTCTGAGCACTCGGAAGCTTAGCTACGACTAGGAGGAGGTAAGTATCATTCCCATAACCGGCGGAGTAAAGGTATGCGTTACTCCCAACTGGGAAATCGAACCCCGATCCCAAGCTGAAGATAGGTTGGTAACCAAGTAAGAAGAATCCGTAGTTTGAGAAAGATGTGGAGTTCAGTCTAGAGGTCAGATTCGCGAAGGGGAGGCTCTCAGGTGGGAGGGGCCATTCCTCACTAGCCCCGGGTTGTGGGATGAGGTAAATGATCGCCCCTAAGAGCATCAGGCTTATCATCAATGCAGCGGGGAGGATCAGCCTCCAGGATCTCAGGTTATCACCTCCCTCCCATCCCCTCGGATTATAAAAGTTATGATGCTCGAAGGCTTAATGGCTCGTTGAGGGGATCGCAGCTCCCTGAGGGCAAGCCTTCAGTATAACTGGGAGAATTTTTGGAAGATAAATAATTTCACAGGACATATATACTCAAAGGATACTTGACGAGGAAAAAGTTATATATGGATATATCAGCTTAGCCCGATGTAAGATGTCAGCCCTGCTCGATAAGGAGATCAAATTATTGTTTTATGAGATAGCTAAATCGAGCGAGCTCTCACTCCAACTGATGAGAGGATGTATAGATACCTTCCTCGGCAGGAGGAATCCAGGAGAAGCTTTAAAGGAGATAGAGAGGGGGGCTGAGATACTCTCATTCTCCCACGATCAAGTAAGAGCGAAGGTCAGCGAGGTCTTAGCTAGATTCCAGCCCATGGGAGCTGATCTCAGGAAACTTATCTCCCTACTCGAGATATCCTACGGCTTGCTAAGGTTGGGGAGGTACACTAGGAACATAGCTCAAGTACTCGTTCTCTTTGGGAATTTAGGAGATTGTAATATTTCCAGGCTCATTGAGACAGCTGAACTGACGGAGAAAATGGTCAAGGAAGCCCTGAGGGCTGTTGAAGAGGGCAGCAGGGATCTGGCCAAGGAGGTAATAGAGATGGATGATGGGGTGGACGACGCCTATAACAGCTACCTGATGGGGGTGATAAAGGGCGAGGAGAAGAGAGCTATCTGCGCGGTGGCTAATACTCTAATACTCAGGTACTTGGAGAGGATCGCTGATCACGCTGTCCTGATAGCGGAAGAAGTATTGAGGATGTCCTAATTTGGTCTCAAGGTGATAGTTTGAGGATAAATGGAGTTGACCTTGATGAGATAGCTGATCTCTTCGGTACACCTACGTACGTGATAGATCTAGACAGAGTGAAGGAGAACTTTTTGAGGCTCGATAAAGCCCTGAAATGCCCTCATGTCATAGCATACGCCTATAAGGCGAATCATGAGCCGGAGCTCGTCAAACTTTTAGCTAAACTCGGTTCAGGAGCTACTGTCCCATCTGCCTTCGGCGTGATTTTGGCTAAACTTTCTGGAGTACCTCCGGAGAAGACGGTCTTAGTGGGCCCCAGCCCATCTAAGGGGGATTTGATAGAGGCTATGAACTTCGGCGCAGTAATCTCGATTGAGAGTCATTCGCAAGCGAATGCGATGAGGAGCATGGGGAGAGCTAGAGTTATGATCAGGGTCAATCCAGGCATAGGGGCTGGAGCTCACCCAGGATTAGTGACCGGAGGGAAGAGGAGCAAGTTCGGTTTACCTCCTGAGGAAGCGCTTGCTCTCTTCAATTCCCTCAAAACTGATATGCATGCCCTGGGGTTCCACGTTCACATAGGTAGTCAGATATTCTCATT
>JAVCBY010000067.1:0-4053 GCA_037917625.1 Thermoproteota archaeon
TAGCTAAGGATAATGAGGAGAAGATAAGACCTATCCTAATTTCTTTCCTCTCAAGACCAACGGATGCTCTCGTAATAAATGACTTAACTATCTACCTGCACTCAGGGGATCCGGACCTCTTACTGAAATGCATCAATTCCTCTAAGACTTTTATAGGAAATGCTTATTATGGAAGGGATTTCGACGATAAGGGGAGCGGATTGAATGAGAGGGAGAGAGCTCTAGTGGAGGAGTTGATGAAGAGAGTGGATCTAGTCATAAAGATGAGAAGATGAGTTAATATAGTTCGTGCAAAGATAATAAGTAAAATGTTGGGAGGTGCTCTTATGGGAAGGGTAGTTGAGGCCTCAATTCTCCTCCTCTCGCTCAGTTATATGGTCAACGCGATCTTAGGGAGAATTGGAGCTAGGGGAACGGCTGACTTCTTGATGTTAATCCTATTTTCTCTATCTATATTGCTCATGAGCACTAGAGTGAGGAGGATAATTCTCCTCCCAATATCCGGATCCATAGTAGGATTTATCTTCGAGTTCATAGGCTTGAACTATTCCTTACCCTTCGGGAGTTACCGCTACCTAGCTTTCGAGGGCTTCACCCTTCAAGGGGTTCCCATACCGGTGATAATAGCATGGGGCATTTACGTTTACACATGTTACTTAGCTTCCCTCTACATCTCCCCTAGGTACAGGATCTTAACTGCTTCTTCACTGATGGTCCTCTTGGACATGGCGTTAGATCCCGTGATGGTTGAGGGAGGCGTTTGGTTATGGGAGGCAGGGGGTGAGTGGTTCGGAGTACCGCTCACTAACTACTTAGGTTGGTTCATAGTCTCCTCACTCTCATTGCTCCTCTATCATCTAGCGGGGGAGGAGCCCCTGGAGATAGGATCCACATCATATATTCCATACATAAGCAGCTTCCTCCCCATACTCTCTATGTCAGGAGCGAGCTCATGGCTCCCCTCGCATATAGCTCTCTCTATAGCTCTGATAATACCGATAGTGAGGGCTATGAGATGATAGAAGCTTTTTAAGATAATGAGGGAGCGGATAATCATGCTAGTGATCCTGAATATATATACTCACTTGGGAGAGCTCGATAATGTAGTTGAGAGGTTGATGGAGCTGGATGAGGTCCTCGATCTCTACGAGGTGACGGGTGATTACGATATAGTAGCTGTGATAGAGGTCGATTCTATCGAGGAGTTCAGGAGTAAGGTTCTCAGGAAGTTAATGGACCTAAAGGGGGTCAGGGGGACTAATAGCTTCGTCGTGCTCCATACTCATAAGAGAGGAGGGAGGATCTCAGAGGAGTGAGCGGGAATCCTAAGAGGATATTATTCCCGGTCACAGAGGGGTTCTCCCCAGATAAGCTTAGAGCCCTCATATCTGGGACTATCGGTATCTCCGATGTTGAAGTAACATTATTGCACGTCGTCAGAATTCCCATGACAGCCCCTCTAGATGAGGAAGCTTTCTCAGAGGAGATAGCTGAATGGGAAAGTAAGTTGAAGGAGTTAGCTGAACAGCTTGAGAGGGGAGGGATGAAGGCCAAAGTTAGAGTTGTGCTCTCCAGGAGCATCCTCACGGGTATAGAGGAATGTCTGCAGGGCCATGATATGCTCCTCTTAGTCAGGGGGACATTCGGGGGAACCCTAAGGAAAGTAATAGCTAGGATCTCAATAGAGAAACTCTCAGAGAGGTATAGGACTCCGATAATCGTGATAAGCAGGAATTTGATCTCGTGAATCTTATGGAAACTGTCATTCGACTTAAGGTAGCTGAGTACTTCTAAAAAATAGAATTCATTTTAGCTTGTATTTTCCATCACTTGTCTTCTCTACCTTCCCTGCTTTCTCTAGTCTCGTCAATTGACCCTTAACTATACCTATTTTAGCTCCTGTAGCCTTAACTAACTCCTCTACGGACTTAGGGCCCGATTTCAACTCCTCCAATATCCTGTCCTTCACGCCCATACTGACCCCCCATGCACTCGAGCTTCTAAAATAAAAGATTTTTGGTAACTTCACGAAATTCTAAAAATTAATACGGTGAAAATGAAAATTCTTTAAACATGTAATTATTATATTATTGAATTATCTTAAATTTCTCTTTATCTAGATAAATTTGATTGAGGCATGGTCGGAGCGAGAGCCCTCTCGAGGAGCATTGGAGGGAGGAAGGTTAATAATTGAGCTCAGTTGCAGTGGGCTGAAAAGGGTGGGCTCGGGTGGGAAAGGGAGCATCTAAACAGGATGAAGTCACACTGAAGAGGGAAATTGGGCTCTTCGGCGCTTTCTCTATGGGCTATGCTGATGTCGGCGCCGATATATACATGGCGATGGGTATAGTATTCCTATTCTCAGCAGGAGCAGCGCCTCTCTCATTCCTCATAGCTGCTATAGTCTACGTAACGATCTGCTTCGCATATGCGGAGCTCAGCTCAACGTATCCCCTAGCTGGAGGGGCCCAGATATTCGCTGCTAGAGGATTAGGGGATCATATGGGCTTCCTAGCTGGATGGTTCCTCATATTGAGCTATATCGTTGATATATCTCTCTTCGCTTTCTCCTCTTCTGGATACCTATCTTTCCTCTTCCCCTTCATAAGGGAACTCTCCATTAGGATGGGTCCCTTGAGTCTCAGCGGGTTAGTCTTAACGACCACAATCTTAATACTTTTCCTCCTCATCATCAATATCATAGGGATAAGGGAATCTACGATCTTCACTGAGGTCCTAGTAGCGATAGGTCTCGCTGTCGAGGCCTTCATACTTGGCTCCGGTTTATTCCTCATATTACAAGATCCATCGGGGCTTTTAAGAAACTTAGGCGAGTTCGGAGCCCCGGGCATCCATGAGGATGTCTCTTACATACCTGGGCTCGATTTGAAGTTCCAGAACTTCTTATATGGTACTACACTCGCTATGAGCTCCTTCATAGGGATAGAGTCCATAGCTCAAGCATCGGAGGAGATAAAGAGACCATATAAGTGGATCCCGGTAGCGACGAAGCTCTCAGCGATTTCCGTCCTCATCTTCGCCATAGGCATTTCCATAGCTTCCCTAGGAGCAGCTGGTTGGGAGGCGCCTGCAATGCACAGGGAGATGTCAATGGTTATCATAGTGGAATCGGTCCCTTTAATAGGGAGTTATGCCTCTATCTTTGTAGCATTCACGGGTTTCGCGATAACACTTGCTTCCTCAAATACTGGTGTGGTAGGGGTATCTAGGGTACTCTATTCAATGGGAAAATTCAGGCTTATTCCGGAAAATCTTTCTAAAGTTAGTAGAGGAAGTAGAACTCCCGTCAGAGCTATAATATTCTCGGGGGTCATAGCGATTTTTATGAGTTTCCTGGGGGAGTTAGAGAGGATAGCTGACGTTTATACAGTCGCTGGTCTCATCTCATATCTTTTAGTCCACCTCTCCCTTCCCAAGTTGAGGAAGGTAGATAGAGATGCTTATAGGCCTTGGAGAGTCCCGGGGGACCTGAGGATAGGGGGAAGGGAGATAAATTTAGTTGCAACGATAGGGCTTCTGTCAGTTGGGGTTCTCCTCAGCATAGTAGTCTTGCTGCACAAGATCGGGAGGTCCTTAGCCTTTCTCTGGCTCCTCATAGGCATCATAACGTATGTGAGCTACAGGAAGTTAGCTGGCTTACCGATCATAGGGAGGGTATCAGCTAATGAGATGGGACCAGCTGAGTATAGGAAGAGCGTTATAGCGTTCATAAGACCTTATGAGGATGAGGATGTAGCTGAGGATATAGCGCACGCTCTCAAGGGTAGATATAAGGTCCATCTAACCTCAATAATAGATCCTACGGGGCTCAGCTCGAAGGAAGTGGAGGAGGAGGGGATGAACGCTCAGAGGCTACTCAGCAGGATAGCATCTAGGCTTAGGGGGATGGGCCTAGAGGTGACTTATAGGATCGAGTTCGGTAATCCGAGGGATATCGCGACTTCCTTCGCTAAAGCGGATATATATGATTTCATACTCGTGATAATAGGTAGGGGGAGTAGGAAGCTCGAGGAATCGGGGTTAGCTAGGTTC
>JAVCBY010000060.1:0-4052 GCA_037917625.1 Thermoproteota archaeon
TCATCTCAGGATACCTCTCTGATAGGATCGGTAGGAATCTCATGATGGCCCTTGGCTATCTCTCAGCAAGTATAGGGCTTCTCCTCATTTCCTTAGCAAGGGATCTCCTCTCCTTCTCTTTAGCTTTGATTATAAACGTTATCTTCTCATCATCACCCGCATCGCAAGCTCTACTCTTCGATTTGACTAGTGAGGAAGCCAGGGGTAAGGTCAACGCTATGAATGGTCTCGTAGAGGGGAGCATCTCCGGAACTATGTCAGCCTTAGGCGGATTTATTTATGGGTTCTCAGCCCCCTTCCTCTTCTCATCAGCCTCTTTACTACTAATACCGCTCATAATAGGGTCCTTGAAGCTCCCGAAGGGTAAGATAGCTCAAGTAAGATGATCAGCAGGAACATCCTGACTCTCCAGATCCGTAAACTAGCATATTATCCTCATATAATTTCTTCCAACAGTCAGCACAGATCCAAATTCCTCCTCTCTCCTTATGATGGGCCCAAAGTAAGCTCACGCCCCTCCTCCCGCATATAGCGCACTCATCCATTTCGATCCCCTTAAGATTGATATTTATTTAAAAATCTAAAAGAAGTCCTCTAAGCTCATCTGATGAGCTTTCATCCTAAGGAGCCTCGAATTATTCATCCATACTTTTATAGGGAGGGAGAGCCAGCTCCTAACCATTTTAAGGCATTCATCTAAGCTAGATAGTACCTCGGGCCTTCCCCTCAGGATGTTCCTAACGCTCTCCCTCACGTTCCAAACGCCTATAGGTATATAGCCTGGGTAAGCTTCCCTGAGTATTAGGACGGATGCTTGCCTGCCTATCCTCATGAGCTCCTCAGAGACAGCAAGCCTGCCAGCGTAGTAACAACCTCCCATGCTAGCGTACTCATGCCTACCCCGGAAGGGCTCGAAGTCGCCCGCTATAGCTAGGGAATCCGTGATTATGCCTGGGAACCAGGCTTCTATCGATTCGTAACTCCATGGACCCGGCATCATTATTATAGCCCACCTATTGTTCAAGTACTCCCCCAAGTATAACCTATATTCCCCCATCTCCTGTAGATCCCTTATCCTATCGATCAGGTGCCTCGATACTTGATCATCCACAGCTGTTATCGCCCATCTAGTTGGGACGAACTTCCTCCTCCTGCCTAAGAGCCCAGCGCTCAAGCTCTGCTGTATCCTAGAGACCGGGAGCCCCGATGAGTAGAGCTCCTCAATTGCTTCGGATGCAGAAGCATCCCTATCATAGTAGAGCCTCTCTATCCTGGGATCCGCCCTGCCCGGCTCCATCCTCAGCTCCTCCAGGAAGGCTGAGGGTCCGAAGGGCTGAGAATCCTCCGAGAGGAGGTAACCTCTCGGCTTATTTTTCAACTTAGCTTCTGTTTGAACGGAGTTCTCTGAGAGCATAGCCTCTCTCATTTCCTCGACTAGCCTACTTTGAGCCCTCTCGACATCTACTTTAACTTTCCCCCTCACTAACTGGATCCTCATCCCTATTATCTCATCGAGCCCCTTCCCGAACCACGTCTCTGGCATAGCTAAATGCCTGGAATCCCCATGGAAGGGAGGTATGAGGGGACCGACATACACCTTAGGGTATCCGGACCTCCCCACGAAGATCTCAGGGGGTGAGGAACCGGATATCTCCTTTAAATCGAGAGAATGCTCAGGTAATCCCTCAGATATCAGCTCCAGCTTCCTTATCTCCCTTACTTTGAAGTCGCTCGATAATATCTTCAGTTCCTTCATGGGTTAAGTTTTTGTGAACTCGAAGTATAAAATCGTGATGGAAGGGATAAAGGCTAAGAGCATACTGAATAAGAGCTCTATCGGAGATTACTGCTTGAATCCCTACGTAGGCTGCAGTCATGCATGTTCCTACTGCTACGCTCAATATTACACGAGGAGGATGGGATATTCAGGGGCTTGGGGGAGCTACGTTTACGCTAAGCTGAACGCTGTTGAGCTCCTAAAGAGGGAGTTAATTAGGAAGGCTAGAGGGATAGTTTACATGTCCTCGCTCACTGATGCTTATCAGCCAGCTGAATCATCCTTCTCCATAACTAGGGGGGTACTGAAGCTATTATATGAGGAAGATTGGCCCGTAATAATACAGACTAAGTCTAATTTAGTCCTGAGGGATCTAGATATCATAAGTGGGTTCAGCGATATCAATGTGGGCCTCACGATAATTACTTTAGATGATGAACTCAGGAAGATCTTAGAGCCTAGAGCTCCGAGCGTGAAGGATAGGATATATACTCTTCAGAGGCTCAAGGAAGCTGGGATTAGGACTTTCACATTCATAGGACCTATAATACCTGGGACAGCTTTAGAAGACATAATGGCTTTAGTTAGGGAGGTAAAGGATCTCTCTGATCTCATTTACTTCGATAGATTCAGGGGGAAGCCTGGCATAAGGATGGGAGATATGAGCCAGGGGGATCTCAGCGTCTATTATAGGAAGATCAAGGCCTCCCTATCTGAGAGGATCAGAGGGATAAATCATATCTTCCTCTATTGAACTCATGGTTCTAACTGTATCTTCAGTTCATCGGGATCGAATGCCCTTTTGAAGGCCTCCACTCCATCATCCAGCTTGTAAGTGGATGTGACTAACTCATCCACTCTCACCTTCCCCTTCTTGAGCAGCTCTATAGCTGCATCGAAGGGGCCGCATCTACTCCCCAGTATAGTTATCTCGTTGACTACAGCTCGCGTATAATCGAATGATACCTCCTTACCGTGCGTGGATTTAGCGAATATCGTGCCCCTGGGTCTAGTGAGGTTCAGAGCTATTTCAAGACCATCAGGGGATCCTGATGCCTCTATAACTAGATCAAACTCCCCCTTTAAGTTCAAAGCCTCCTCAATAGTCATTGATTCAGCCCCAAATAGCTCAGCTAACTCAGATTTCCTACTCCTCCTCCTCGAGATAGCTATGAGCTTCTTAGGGGCGAAGAGGGATGATATCTGCACGGATAGGAGATGGGGGAATATAGGTTATACTTGGGGGAGTACTTGAACAATAGGTGGGCTATAATAATGATGCCGGGTCCATGGAGTTACGAATCGATAGAAGCCTGGTTCCCAGGCATAATCACGGATTCCCTAGCTATAGCGGGCGACTTCGAGCCCTTCCGGGGTAGGCATGAGTACGCTAGCATGGGAGGTTGTTACTACGCTGGCAGGCTTGCTGTCTCTGAGGAGCTCATGAGGATAGGCAGGCAAGCATCCGTCCTAATACTCAGGGAAGCTTACCCAGGCTATATACCTATAGGCGTTTGGAACGTGAGGGAGAGCGTTAGGAACATCCTGAGGGGAAGGCCCGAGGTACTATCTAGCTTAGATGAATGCCTTAAAATGGTTAGGAGCTGGCTCTCCCTCCCTATAAAAGTATGGATGAATAATTCGAGGCTCCTTAGGATGAAAGCTCATCAGATGAGCTTAGAGGACTTCTTTTAGATTTTTAAATAAATATCAATCTTAAGGGGATCGAAATGGATGAGTGCGCTATATGCGGGAGGAGGGGCGTGAGCTTACTTTGGGCCCATCATAAGGAGAGAGGAGGAATTTGGATCTGTGCTGACTGTTGGAAGAAATTATATGAGGATAATATGCTAGTTTACGGATCTGGAGAGTCAGGATGTTCCTGCTGATCATCTTACTTGAGCTATCTTACCCTTCGGGAGCTTCAAGGACCCTATTATGAGCGGTATTAGTAGTAAAGAGGCTGATGAGAAGAGGAAGGGGGCTGAGAACCCATAAATAAATCCGCCTAAGGCTGACATAGTTCCGGAGATGCTCCCCTCTACGAGACCATTCATAGCGTTGACCTTACCCCTGGCTTCCTCACTAGTCAAATCGAAGAGTAGAGCTTGCGATGCGGGTGATGATGAGAAGATAACGTTTATAATCAAAGCTAAAGAGAAGGAGAGGAGATCCCTTGCTAAGGAAATGAGGAGAAGCCCTATACTTGCTGAGAGATAGCCAAGGGCCATCATGAGATTCCTACCGATCCTATCAGAGAGGTATCCTGAGATGA
>JAVCBY010000088.1:0-3941 GCA_037917625.1 Thermoproteota archaeon
CTTCAGAACAGTCGCTGAGCTCGAGGAACCAGATGATATGAACTTCGTGAGGGCTAATGTTAAGAGGATGTCCGATTTATACGGGGAAAATGCGAAGTTTAGGATTTTCGGGCCGCCAGAGGGTCAGTACGCCACGAGCTTGACGGCACTCATAGAGTCATCACAATGGAGAAGCGAAGCTGAGCTCGTGAACGCGTACATCGAAAGTATGAAGTTCGCTTATGGGGAGAGAGCTAGATGCGTGGAATCTAAAGGGCTCATAGACTCCTTATTTTCGAATGTAGAACTCGTAACTCAAGTGAGGGACACCATAGATTATGAAATCACTGATTTAGATCACTACTATGAGTTCCTCGGAGGGCTCACGAAAACCGTCGAGAGCAGGAGTGGGCAGCGTCCGATGGTCCTAGTGGCGGATACTACGAGGGAGATCATTAAAGTGGAAGAAGCGAGAGAAGCTGTGAGGAGAGGCATCGTGACGAGGACAATCAATCCGAAGTGGTTGGACTCCATGATCGAGCGGGGTCACAATGGCGTAGCTAAGATCGCTGACAGAGTTGAGTACATGCTCGGACTATCGGCAACTCTCGGAGGGATCGAGGACTGGATGTGGGAGAGTGTCGCTGAGAATATCGTATTCAACTCTGAGAGGGCGGAGAAGATGAAAAATACTAACATATGGGCGTTCCAAAAGATAATTGGGAGGCTTCTCGAGGCCTCGAAGAGGGGGTACTGGAAGGCGAGCAGGGAAATGATTGAGAAGCTGGAAGATGAGTACTTAAGGATCGAGGGGATGCTCGAGGAAGAGAGTGATTGATGACAGGTCAACTAATGCGATCGATGGAGAAATGCTTCAGGGTCTCGAACTTTAAAAGCCCCTCGCATGCTGGAGTCCTCAAGCTGATTTCAGACCCCCGGATTTCGTGATGCGCTTTAAATGACTTAGGAGGCGGAGTCATCCTGCTTGTCCAACTTCTGAGAAGTTTTCCTCTGAGTTAGAGCTTTATCTTCTTAACCTCGGAAACTTCACCTGGTATGAACGCCTTAACTTTCATCGTCCCGTTCACGCTCAAATCGACCTCACCCTCGAAGAGGAGAGTTGAGAGCACCTTCCCGAGCCCCGAGTACGTGCAATCCCTTAGGTATAAGTGAACGCTTATACTCCTCTATTCTATCGTAAACCTCCTCTACACTCGATCCCAATCCATACTTACTAGCTTTATTGAGGATCCTCTCAGCGATCTCGCTGGCCTCCCGGCCATACTGTTGAGCATCGAAGTACTCAATAATCAACCTCTCGATCTCCTGAAAGTCACCATGTAGATCGCTGACCATCACAGGGGGACTCGCATGGTTTATTATGACAGCATAGCTTCGCCTCTTCGCTATCGAGGATTCCGAAGGGTTGACAGCGTGATAAACGTATATGTTCGGGATATCAGCTATAAGCACATCTGGGAAGCACTCAGATGATAAGCCAACCTCCTTCCCAGGTAGAAACTCCAATGTGCCGTGAGTTCCGAGGTGTATGATGGCATCCGCATGAAACTCATTCGAGATCCACTTGTAGAAGGCTACGTACTGATGGTGAGGCGGTAAATCCTTATCGTGGTATATCTTCGATGGATCCTCATGCATACCGCGGGGCGGTTGAAGCCCAATGAAAATATTACCGAGAATAAAGCCTGGGATAAGCAAAGAATCCCCTTGAACGTTTATTTCACCCGGTGGAGGACCCCACTCATCTAGAATTCGTCTTACTGCTCTCTCAGGCATCTCTCCGAGCCACTCTACGTACTTATCGATGGGGACTTTGAGCATCCCCTCCAATCTCGATCGCGTTTGGATCCACTTCCCGGAGTTCACGATACCCTTCGAGATGAAGAGGTCCCTTAGCTCTTCACCAGATGGAGTAATCGTGACGGCATATCCCTCCTCCCTCAGGGCCTTAAGCAACCTTGATAAACTCTCGAAAACATCCAAATAAGCGGATTTTCCGATATTCTCCTCTCCAGGTGGATAGTCATAGAGTATTATCGCAACTTTCTTCTGATCATTGCTCTTCTCCCTCAAATTGACCCATTTGATAGCTCTCTGAGCTAATCTCTCTACTCGATCCTCTATAGCGACGTATTCCTCGATAATGGCCCCATTGACTGCTTTCTTCCTGACAGCATGCGTGACTATTGGCTCGTTCCTCCCATCTAGCTCCGGTAATATTACTGTCGTGACTATCTCAACGGGAGCTATACCCTGCTTCGAGTCGAGCCACTCCTCGACGGTCCTCGACGATAAGTGAATCCCATGTAAGAGCGGTACATCCAGCTCTGAGAGAACCCTCCTCGTGATATTGTGATCACCACCTATGGGTCCACCAGCCAGCCTGAACCAGAGGACATCGATCAAAGCTTCGATGAGGGGTTCCCCATTGGCGAAGAAGTACTTCTCAATAGCTAGATAGTACCTCAAATCCGAGCAAAAGACAGGTATCACTCCGAGCCCATAGCTTTCAATTTTTTCAGCTAAAAGCATAGCTGCAGGATAAGATTGATCATAGTGGTGACCCCCATAGAATAATATACCTACTTTCGGACGGTCTCTGAAATTATAATTTTGGAGATATTGCCGGATGTCCGTGAAGATCTCATCCGTTTTGAAGTCCTTGATCCCCATGCTCGGTAGGACGACGGGCTCAGGTATTTCAACATTCACCCTAACTTTACAATATTCTTTTAGCAAGAGGAGGAGCATAGCATAATAGTTTTCCATGCTTGGCGTATCGTAATACTTAAGTAGTAGGGAATAATTCCTAGCGTGCTTGAGTAATCCGATGGGCATCTTACTGCCCAGTTCCTCGAACCTCTCTCGCATCCTCAAGATAGCTCCGTAATCCATCCTGCTCTTCCTAAAGAGTTTTCCGAGCAAGGGTTTCTCCTTCAATTCTGTGAAGCTCTTGAAGGAGAAGCTCCCGAGCCTCGTGAGGTTAATTATCTCAGGGGAGCCTCCGACGAGAACGATCACCGTATTTTTTAGAGGGGTGAGCTCCTCACGGACTATCTCACTTACCCTATCACCTCCCCTGACATCGAGTAGAACTACTTGAGAACTCCTCAAATCCTCCACGAACTTCCCGATATCGACGAGTCCCTCATCGACATCGTAAGTGTTGTAAAACCTGAAGTCGAGGATCCCCCCCACTACCTCATTGACCCTCTTAACGGCATCTAGAAGGCATGACCTGAATTGATAACTGACCATGGTAATCTTCTGCTTATTCATGAGATCCCCCCACTTCAAAATTCATCAACTGAACTCGAGCTCGCTCAAGCAGGACGAAGCTTGAGGCTGATGACATAGCTAAACACCTCAGATCCTGTAAACCTCGGCATCCGTCAATTCCGCTATCGTATCGATGAAGGAGGGGGCTGAATCCATCACCCCTAAGGGCCTCGTATCATATATCTCTAGCTTTACACCAATCCTCTTCAGCTTTTTGCAGAGCCCCTCTATTTCCTCCCTTATATCCCCTCCGAGCGGCACATTCGCCCTCCCATCGGTCACCAGGATCCCCTTCACAGCAGCATTTCTGTACTTCTCCTTGAAGGTCCTCGCCATAACTACTAGATCCTGTAGAGCTGAGGGGAGGGGCGTCCTTCCACCCGTCCTCACCTCATCCAAAAGCCTCAGGACCTCACTGTACCTTCTGGTCGGATGGACCAGTACTTCGCTCTTAGCCCCCTTGAAGCAGATGAGTGCTAGCTCATCTCTCTTCACGTAAGCATTTTTTATGAAGTTCATAGCCACTCCTTTCGCTATCCCTATCCTCTTCATCGCAGCCATGCTACCGCTGGAGTCCAGCAATATGGCGCAGAGTCTCTTAGCCCTAGCTCTTCTAACTCTCACCCTTACGTCCTCCCCCTCAGCTCAAGTCCCCTGGAGAT
>JAVCBY010000079.1:0-3585 GCA_037917625.1 Thermoproteota archaeon
CATCTATCGCACCCTGAGGACTTACTTGGATAGGAGATATTACGATCTAAGGAGGGCCGAAATGACCCTCTCTAGGTGAGAGAAATGTTCTTCAGGGAGAAGATCTCTGAGAAGTTGAAATACCTCGAGATCTCACTGAATTATTTGAAGAGTAGAAGGGACATCACCTTGGAAGACCTCCAGAGTAACTATGAGCTAAGAAGTGCCATTGAGAGGAACTTTCAGGTAGCTATAGAGGCTGCGATAGACGTAAGCGAGATGATAATCTCCGAGGAAGGAGCTAAAATGCCTGAAACTTACAGAGAGGCCTTCTTGAGGCTGGGAGAGATAGGAGTAATTCCGAGGGACTTCTCCACTCGATTGGCTCAGATGGCTGGTTTCAGGAACATCCTAGTCCATCAATACAGCGAGCTCGACTTGAACAGACTTTTAGAGTTCCTAAAAACGAAATTAGATTATTTGGAGCGATTCTAGGGCTACATCAAGGAATACCTGAGATCCAAAACGGGAGAAGCCATTCAGCTGTGATGGAGCAGGGCTTCGGGAGCTTACTCTCCACCTTCATCAGTGCCTCCGAAAGTAAGACTTGTCAAGCCTCTCCGCTAGTTCCGAGAGGATCACTTTTCGGGAAGTCGTACTTCCTCTCTGGCCCTCAGCAGCTCTCCTGCCTCTTGGTCAGCTCCCTCCTTAAGAGGCTTTGAGGCCCTTCTTCCTAAGCGCCTCCCAGAGCCCTCTCAGATGACCACTCGGCCCTCCCCAAACCTACCGAGGCTTCCACGAAGATCTCGGCCATAGGACGTTTATTCTATGCTGTGGATGGTAAAGGGAGAGGACTATGGAGTGATTTGAGGTCTTTGAGTACATAGAGGAGCTCTTCAGCTACTCTAAGATTTACTCATATATCTTGGTGTGCCCGTTGTCCTGGAATATGAAGATCCTGTGGAATCAGGTCCTATGGAAAGTTAGGGGTGCTTTGGGTCTTCGGGATGAGCTTTCATCTACTAATTCTCCCCGTGGAGACTTCCCCCTAAAAGTGAAATCACCAATAATTATGCAACACTGGAGCGAAGCTATTTAAAGCAATGTCCCTCCAGATATTGATGAATTTCCTCAAGAGAAACGCTTTAAAGTTCCTTGAAGAGGCTAAAGAAAGTTTTAAGAAAGAAGACTATGCTTTCGCCATGCTCTTCGTGGAGCAGGCTGTCCAACTCGCTCTTAAATACCTCCTAGCCAGGAGATTCGGCGACTTCCCTAGGACCCACAGCCTCAAGTTGCTCTTCGAGCTGACAGGAGATGATGGACTGATGGCCTTTTATAGAGAGAACGTCGATCTAATTCGGGAGATAGAGCTGGCCTACATAGCATCTAGGTACACGGATGTTGAGTATACCAAGGCGGTCGTGGAGAGAGCCCTTCAGTTAGCAGAGAGGCTCATGGGGATGATTGAATGAGGAGGTACTTCGAGATCCTCCAGCGTAACGAGGAGTTCTTTAAGAGAGCCGAAGATATAGCTAAGGAAATCAAGGAAATAGCAATAAGGATGCTAGGTAGTTGCGAGATCTACATCGTTGGCAGTTACGCGAGGGGTGAGCATACGCTCTCATCGGACTTAGACATCCTCATAGTATCGGATGCGATTCCAGAGAGATATTCCTTCGAGTGGTATGTCTCCACGGTAAGGAACCTCACTGATGATCCTAGGGTAAACATACACCTGCTCAACCCTAAAAGGCTTCAGGAACTCGAAGCTCTCTACCGACCGATGAAGAAAGTTTAAATGAGTTCACGGCTCTCGATATATCGCGGCTTATTCCTACAAAGGGAATTATAGCGGGGGCCCTCTCATTCCTGAAACTCAATGGGGACGGACTAATCGATAAGAGAGAGGCCCGAGGTTCGCTAGGATGTCATTCCAACCTTTAAAGGGAAGAAGTTAGGAAAGCGCTCGAGTCAGCGGGCTCGCTTTGATCACCACACCTTAGTGCCTACGGGGACCTCATCTTGCACCTCTATTAAGTGCACCCTCCCTCCTTCCTCCTCAGCCAGTAAGAGCATCCCTTGACTCTCAACTCCCATCAACTTCTTAGGCTTCAAGTTTAGGACGAATATCATCTTTTTCCCAATCAGGATTTCGGGATCAACTTGGTCAGCTATCCCCGTAACTATATTCCTTTTCTCGCCCCCGAAATCGACCTCCAGCTTTATTAACTTCTTAGAGCCCGCTATCCTCTCAGCTGCCAGGACCCTCCCTACCCTAAGATCGAACTTCCAGAATTCTTCTACATCGAACAAGGGATCACCTCGGTAAGATCACTATCTTTCCAAACATCTCTCCTCTTTCCATTCTCTCATGAGCCTTCCTAGCTTCCTCAAGCTTGAATATAGAGTCTATGACTGGCCTGAGCTTCCCTTTCTCGAAGAGCTTAAGTACTTCAATTAGTTCGGCTCTGCTCCCCATGTAAGAGCCTAATATTCTAAGCTGTCTCGAGAACACGTATCTCACATCTATATTCGCTTGCTCCCCAGAAGTAGCTCCCACGCTGACCATCCTGCCCCCTACCCTTAAGCACTTGAGACTGCTCATCCAGGTCTCGCTACCCACTGAGTCTATCACGACATCAACCCCCTCCCCAGTGAGCTCCTTCACTCTAGCGATGACATCCTCCTTCTTCCTATTTATCACGTGATCAGCCCCTATATCATAAGCCCTCTCCACTTTCCAATCATCCCCGACAGTAGTTATGACTTTAGCTCCAAGGAGCTTCGCTATCTGTATTGATGATATGCCTACGCCGCTCCCAGCACCCCAGATGAGGACCCACTCGTCCTCCCTGACATCAGCGAGAGTCCTGAGCATGTGCCAAGATGTCAAGAAGACTAGAGGGATAGATGCGGCTTCTTCGAAACTTAGATTGGCTGGCTTCCGGAGTATCGCTCTCTCCGGATGTGATGTGAGCTCAGCGTAACCACCATCTACGTGATACCCCGGCATCTTATACTGCTTGCACATGCTCTCCCTACCGCTCAAGCAGTACTCGCACTCCCCGCAACCATAACCGGGGGAGACTATGACCTCCTCCCCTATCTTGACATCGCTCACACCACTACCAACTTCCCTCACGATACCGGAGATATCTGAGCCCAGTATTCTAGGTAGAGTAGCTCCTCTGACGCCTTTCCTCACCCAGATGTCAAGATGGTTCATAGCGACAGCTTTAACCTCAACTAGAACATCATTAGGGCCTACCTTAGGATCTGAATACTCCTCCTCGAATTCTAAAACTTCAGGACCTCCGTGCTTGCGTATAACTACAGCCCTCAACGCGGACCCCCTAGACTAGGGGAGGGATAGATTAAACCTTACGCCCCTAAGTAAGGGTAGAGAGCCCCTATAACTAGGAGTATGAGGAGAGCTAAGAGGACCCATTTTATGACACCGGCTGCTTTCTCCAGTAGCACTATGAATATAATTAGCTCTATTGTGAAAGCTATCGCATTAGCAGCATCTCCCGTTAAGCCTATCTGATACATTATGGGCAAGATTATCGCCTTGAAGAGTTGATCGAACCAACTCGCTAACTTCAG
>JAVCBY010000114.1:0-3261 GCA_037917625.1 Thermoproteota archaeon
AGGCAGAAGATCTCGAGGGTCAGGATCTCTTCTTACATATTCGCCCATGAATCCGGAGTTACTGAAGCCGCTTTCGAATCTAAGGGAGGATTGGGCGGAATTGAGATAGTTGAGGGGGTTGATGTAGCGGAGAAAGCTGCGAAGAGAGCTGTAGAAGCCCTATCAGCAGTTCCAGCGCCTCCAGGGGAGCATAGAGCTATTTTAGATCCTAAATTAGCTGGTGTGTTCATACATGAGGCATTCGGTCACGCCGCTGAGGGGGATGCCGTACTGAACGATGAGAGCATACTAACTGGAATGATGGGCAAGCCTGTCGGTGCGTCCTCGATAAATGTAGTAGACGATCCCACTATGGAGGGGCTCTATGGGAGCTATAAGTACGATGATGAGGGGACTGAAGCTAGGAGGAAGTACATTGTGAAGAAGGGGATCCTCTCAGGATATTTGACGAATTTGGAGGTATCTAAGAAACTTGGAGTTGAGCCGACAGGGAATGCGAGGTCCATGGATTTCGGCAATCCACCTGAGGTTAGGATGTCCAATACCTTCATAGAGGCAGGGGACTGGAGCTTCGAGGAGATGCTCTCCGAGGTTAAAGAGGGGATTTACGCAATAGGGTCCCTCTATGGATATACTGATCCCGCCAAGGGTCAGTTCATGTTCAAAGCTGAGAGGAGGGTGGCTAATAGAGAGAGGGGAGCTTAAAAAGAGGCTCAGAGAGGTAGCTATTACTGGTATGACCCTCGAAGTTCTGCATGATGTGGAGGCAATCGGGAAGGATGTCCTTCACGATCCCGGGAGTTGCGGGAAGAAGAGCCAATGGGTCCCAGTGACCACGGGCTCTCCGCATGTAATGGTGAGTGGCATCGTATTCGGTGGGAGGTGAGCTCATGCTAGTTGAGGAAGCTGTGAGATCCGCGATAAAGAATGGAGCGGAGGAGGCAGAGGGATTCGAAATAAGCATGAGGAGGATATTATTGAGCGTAGAGAAAGGAGTATTGAAGACTGCGAGCAGCATTAGAGAAACTGGACTAGGTGTTAGAGCCATAATAGGTAAGAAATTAGGGATAGCTTTCGCAACTAATCCTATAGATGGACAATTCGTTGGAAAGAGGGCTTCCATTAATGCTAGAGCATCTCCTGAGGATCCTAACTTCCACTCCCTCCCCGATCCTCATGAAGTGAGTTTAATGGACTCCATCCTCGATCCCAAGATAAGGGACGCTGAGGTAGAGGATGCCTCATCCCTCTTCATGGAGTCGATAGAGGCAGCCAAGGTATCACCTAGCGTAGTTTCAGTATCCGGTATGTTCGATCTCATCTACAGCGAGGTATGCATATTCAGCTCGAGGGGAGTGGATGTTGAGGAGAGCAGGACATCCTATCACATATTCCTAGAGGTCTCAGCGAAGGATGGGGATAGAAGAGGGTCTGGATTCAATTTCTCAGAAGGTAGGAAACTCGATTCATTGAATCCAGGGAGATTGGGGAGGGAAACGGGGGAGATAGCTATAAAGAGCTTGGATTCCATGAAAATAGGCGTTGAGGAACTTCCAGTAATATTTAAGCCGAAATCTCTCCATGGAATAATCCCCTTCATAGTAGATGAAGCTGCTAATGCTGAGAATTTACAGTATGGGAGGAGCTTTCTGACCGGTAGGTTGAATGCTCAAGTGGCTAGGGAGGAGGTAAGTTTGATCGATGATGGGAGGATCCCTTGGCTCATAGGAAGCTCTAGTTTCGATGATGAAGGCATCCCTAAGGGCAGGACTGCTGTGATCGATAACGGTATCTTCAGGAGCCCCATATATAATTGGTACGCTGCTAAGAGGGATGGGAAGGAGAGCACGGGAAATGCCTCCAGGGATTATAAGAGAGCCCCCTCTATCTCAGCTAATAACGTCATCTTGCAAGCTCCTAAACTAGAGATGAGTGAAGAAGAGCTCATGGATGTTAATAGGGGGATACTCGTGTTATACACGGGTGATACCCCCAATCTAGCTACGGGCGAATTCAGTGGGATGGCTGAAACAGCTTTTCTGATCGAGAGAGGGGAAGTTAAGAAATCCCTAAGGCAAACAGGGATAGCCTTCACGATAGAAGACGCTCTAAAGGGGTTAGAAGGCGTTGGAAAGGACATAGAACCTGCAGGTTCATATTATGGGGGCTCTATTAGGATAAGAGCTAAGGTCTCGGGACCAGGGTGATAAATGCTTCATCAACTTCTGTGACCAGTACGCTCATCTAATAAGCTAGAGGGATGAGGGATCTCCTAGTCCATTCAGAAGCGATCCCCATACAAGAGTGAGATATCCCCTGAGATCTCGGAGAGGGTGTGATCTTCTCCTCCATGAACGCTATTTAGTGAAGAGCGGAAGGGCCTGATAGGATAGGGAGTCACGTAACGTTACAGGGTCAACTTGATTCAAGGGGTCTTAGAGCCTCTGAGATACCCAAGGGTGAGGTCAGAGGGTTCACTAAGTACCCTAGGAATACCAGTGGAGATCGCGGATAAGCGTCCACGAGCCCTGTTGAACTATCACTCCACTTCTATCTGATCACTTGGTATACCCCACTTCTCCATGAGCAATTTAGCGACCTTATGCCTATGGTCCCCTTGGAGAAGGACATATCCGTCCTTGTATGTTCCTCCGCACGCCAGAATTCTCTTCGTTTCCTTGAGAAAGTTCCATATGTTCTCATCTGAGAACGGCAAGTTCTCTATTATCGTGACATCCTTCCCCTTTCTCCTCTCATATCTTATCTTAACTGGTCTAAGTTCCTTCTCGACCTCCTCCCAAGCAAAAAGCTCGACTGGGAGCCCGGTGATGGGATCTCTAACTCTCTCCTCGAACGCGGCCATCCTAGCTATAGACAGATCCACTTATTTAAAAAGATTAAGTCCTCGCATGATCCACTCGCTGCTAGGAAGCTAAAGTCTTAAGAATTAGATTGGGATTCATCATTAGCTTAATATTCTCTCCAAAACTCCCTTACTATGCTACCCCGCGAAAACGGCTCTCGAATAATCCAGAGAAGCCTCGCCCCAGTGCTCCCATGCCTCCGTAAATATCTGAGATCAGCTTTGTTTCTAAGTCGTGGAAAAATCATAATCTTGAGATTCCACCCTCTATTCATGAAGACCCTTACGAAAAATGAATTTGGGCCCTCATCCAAAACTCAGAACAAGCTCGTTATGTTACTCGCTGATTCCATCCACCATTTGTTATATTCATCCCTCTTTCTTCCCAATTATTCCCT
>JAVCBY010000056.1:0-32067 GCA_037917625.1 Thermoproteota archaeon
GAAATAATTTTTACTTTGATCCCAACTTCAGTATTGCTCTCAACATAGATTCACCGAGCGAGGTGATGAGCGGGAGCTCATTTCGAATCCTCGTGATCCCGCCTCAAGGATCAAGGGAAATCTCTATAGTTTTCGGAGATTCCTCGATCGTCCTGAGGAACATCAGTATACCGATGAGAGTTGAAATTAGAGCTCCTACAACTGAAAGAGAAGTTATGAATGACTTATTCGTTACTGTAACGACAAATGATGGTATCTTCGGATTAAGGAGAGGGATAAAGATCCTGTCAACGTATGCGGCATACCTCCTGAATTCGACCGAAGTTTACCTCTTAGGCGGAAGGGGATCTCTCTCATTAAAGATTTATAACTTTGGTGATCTACTCTCACAAATTTCTAGCGTTAAGATGGATTTATTAGGAAGTAAATCTGAAAAAATTCCGCTTAATTTTCCAATTTATTATCAAGTACCTCCTAAATCATCCGTCACGATAGGCCTGCCCTTGGACATCCCGACTGGAGAGTACCTTGGGAGCATCCAGCTGAACTTAAGTGACTCGGTGAATAGGAGTTACTCCCTATCTCTGCAGAATATCAGGATAATCTCGACCTCTGAGACTTTATCGATCTTGGCATTCGTATCTCCGGAGATCCCGAATGTCGGGGATGATGTCAGACTCTCCCTCAGTTTGAGCTCCGCAATCCCATTGGAGAAGCTACTAGTGAACGTTAGCTCAGCGGGAATGGACCCAATTTCGGATACCTCCAAGTTACTACTGAACATAAGCAGGGGGGAAGTTATAAGATTGGAGTTCTCCTTCAGGGCTAAAAGTGTGGGACCATCTCAGATATTGATATCAGCCCATTACCTACCTAAGGGCTATTCAACCTATAGGACCGCGGTTAAGGAGGTTAAGGTACCCATCGGTAATGTGGAGGGGATCATCTACGCAGAGGTCAATGAGACGAGCGTGAGAGTAGGTGAGAGCATCGAATTGAGGTTAAGGGTTGAGGGTGTGAGCGGTGAAGTTACTATAGATTTTCCCAGAGGTACCTCTATAATTGAATCGCAAGGAGCTGTTAGAGGAAATAAGGTGAGCGTATTAGCCCCAGCTGATGTGAGGATCGTATTGAGCTTCAACTCAACCGGTAATTTTACTTTACCCAGTTTCGCGATATTCAATGAGACCAGAGCCTTACCCATTAATGCTGTGCATGTGAACGTAGTGGGGGGATCGATGAATGAGGAGGAGAGATCCCTAAGAGCGAAGTTAGCTGAGCTCAATAGGAGGTATAAGACCTTAACTGAGGCATCCAGCAGTCTAGAATCTTCTGATCGTGAGCTCCTCGATAAAGTCAGCAGTTTATTGAGAGAGAGCGAGAATCTGATCAATAAGGGTATTTATTCCGATGCTGAGAAATCGCTGAGAGAAGCTGAGAATATCCTTTCGAGCTTAGAGGAGAGAGTTTATGGTTACATGAGTAGTCTAATCAACTTTCTGATGTATTTCATAATAGGAGCTGGCTTCTCGTCCCTCCTACTCATCTATAGAAGGCTGAGGAAGAGGCGTGCAACTTGGAAGTAGAGAGCTGGGCTAAGAGAGCTGCAATCACTGTAGAGGAGTGCCTTAAGAATAGTGAGAGGGTCGCGATAATACTACCACCAACGCCCGACGGAATATCCTCTTCCGTGATACTCTCCGAATTATGCTCTCAGCTCGGCGTTGATTCTGAATTCATTGTTTCCCTCCCAGAGACATTCCTAGACGCGATCGAGCGCTTAATAGGGAAGTTCGATCACTTGATCTTTTTAGAGCTCCCGCCTCATGGTCCTGGACCTATCTCCGTCGCGAAGGAACTATTCAAGGGGCTAATTGCCATCGATCATGGATCTTCGAATCTACCGCAGGATGCCCTCAGGGTGAGACTTGACTACGGGGGTATTTGCACTAGCCTCTTGCTCTACATGATCTCCTCACAGATCGGGAGAGATAATGAGTACCTCTCATGGATAGCAGTATCCGGCTTTAGGAATAAGTGCACTTCTAAGATATGCGAATCCGTTAAAGAGAGATCTCAGCTTTACTGGCCTGACTTAGTTGAAGAGGCAAGTATAGATCTCATCCAGAGGATGCTATCGGCAGCATCCTTCGAGGGGGAGGAGTGGATAATGATGGCTATCTCCTCCCTTCAGGAGTCGGCGGAGGATCCTTGGTGGTTTATAAGAGGGAGCTCTGTAACTGCGAGCGTATTGAGGTCGAAGGTACCTGAAGTCGAGGCTAAGGTCAGGGACTCCTTAAGCGAACCCTTCCTCCTCGATGGTTCTGTTGGCATCTGGGAAGTCGATGAGCCTCATCAAAGATTTGTGCTCTCAATAGAGGCCAGAAGATTCGTAGATGTAGCGATGACATTCTTTTATGATCCCCCACTTGGTCTCGTTTACATCTCAGCCCCGCATTATATCGACTTATACTCCGAGGCCATTGGATTACTCAGAGGGGATCCGGAATGGTCTGCTTTCGGGGGAAAGGGTTTCCTGTCGATGATAGTAGACTCCGAGAGGATGGTTTCTGTGCTCATGAGTTTCAAGGATAGGTTAAATAGTATATTGGGAAGGGCCTGAAAACATTATATCTTCTTGGGCGGTGTCTTGCTAGGATGCTCTGGGAGGATGGGATGGTTTGCCGATTAGGGTGGCCGTCGCTACAGATGATGGTAAGAGCTTACATGATAAGCTCTTCCATAGTGCAAAATTCTTCGCGATATATGATATTTTAGGAAGGAGCCCTACAAAAATAGAGATGAGAGTTAATACGAGGAGGGAGAGTAAGAGCACTGCCTCCGTCCTCGAGATATTGAGGGATTGCGAGGTCCTCATCGCTAAGAAATTTGACTCAAAACTGAAGGAATTGGTGGAAGCCAGAGGAATAATAACAGTGGAAACCGCCAAAGATGACGTTGAATCTGCAGTACTTGAGGTCGCTGAGAACATATCGAGGCTAAGCGAATGATATTAATTTTGAATCCTAGTGAATCCCTTTCATATGAGAAAAACGCATAGCTCATTGAACACCACTCGGATCCATGGAGGTTTATCGATGGGTGCGCCTATTAAAAGCGTTGATTGGAAGGAGAGGGAGATCTTCTCAGGATTGAGAGTTCCTTCTGATGCTCCAGTGATGGTGAGGATAGATGGCTGGAGGTTCCACAAGGTAGCGGATGAGCTTGGATTAGAGAGACCATTCGACCGGAGATTAATAGAAGCGCTTATTCAGGCTCCTCTCTCTTTGATGAGGATGGGATTTCCTCTAGCATTATCCTTCGCTTTCTCTGACGAGATCTCATTTCTCATATATCCACCGATCCCGTGGAACGGGAGGGTTGAGAAACTCCTAAGTGTGATTCCCTCTCACTCCTCAGCCATTGTCTCAATGATTTTGAAATATCCAGTGTGTTTTGATGCAAGAATAATCATTTTAAGGGATTTGGATGAGATCCTCGGTTACCTCAGCTGGAGGCAATCTGAGGCATGGAGGAATGCCCTCAATTCTTATGCACTATTTGCCTTGGAGAGATCGGGGATGAAAAGGGAGGATGCTGCCAAGGAATTGAGGAATAGGAAGGCAGATAGCCTCCACGATATCATTTTCACTAAATTAGGGATAAACATTGTCACAGTACCCTCCTGGCAGAGGAGAGGTGTTATCGTCAGGAAGAGGTATGAGGAAAAAACTTATGAATCAGGGAAAGTTATTAGAAGAATACCTGAAGTCGATTGGGATATCCCCCTATTCTCGACACCTGAAGGGAGGGATTACCTACTGGAAGCCCTCAGGGCCCTTGAGTGATGTTTTTAGTATTTAGATGGAAGGGCTGTAGGTGATGATATGCTCATAGGGGTGATTTCGGACTCTCATGATGATATAGAATCCATTGAAAGAGCTATGGAGATCTTTCAGAGGATAGGTGTTGATGAAGTGATTCATCTGGGAGATCTCATCTCTCCATTCGCGCTAATTCCAATTCTAAACTCAGGAATACCATTCAGGATCCTCAGAGGTAATAATGATTCGGAAGTGTTGGTAGCGCTCATGAGCACTAGTGAGGGGGGTATCTATCATCCCAGCCCCGTTGAGCTCGAAATCAATGGAAAGAAATTACTAATTTTTCACGGATTCGGGGAGAAAGATCTGACGAAGTTTGTCGCGATATCTCTAGCTAGAAGCGGGAGGTTCGATTTCGTACTCTACGGACATACTCACGAGGTCCATGTCGAGGAAGTAAACGGGACCTTCATCGTGAACCCTGGGGAGGCCTGCGGTAAGTTGACTGGAAGGAGGACTATCGCTACTGTGGACACTGAAGAGAAAAAAATTGAAATATTGGATCTATAATGATGAGATATATTCTCTTATCCTTCTAACTCCCTCTCTTATATCCTCCATGGGACCCGCGAAGGAGATCCTCAGGTATCCCTCACCAGCACCCCCGAAAGCAGTTCCCGAGAGAAGAGCTACTCCAGCTTCGCGTAAAAGTCTATCTGCGAGCTCATCCGATGAAAATCCAGTCCTCTTTATGTTTGGAAATGCATAAAATGTTCCTGCTGGTTTGAGCATGCTGAATCCCTTTATCTTAGATATCTCGTCGTATATAACATCCCTCTTCCTCTCGTAATCCCTAACCATCTCATATACTTCCTCCTGAGGCCCCCTTATAGCATGTATAGCTGCGACTTGAGCGAAATGAGCGGGACAGGAAGATGTATTGAGTTGCACTTGAGCTATCTTGTCCACGAACTCCTTCCTTCCGACTGCGTATCCTAATCTGTAGCCTGTCATAGCCCACGTCTTGCTGAATCCGCTTATCATTATGGATACCTCTTCAGCCCCCGGGATCGATAGTATGCTTTCATGCTTCCTACCATCAAATATTATATCCTCGTAGATCTCATCAGATATCACTAAGATGTCCCTCTCCCTCGCTAGCTTGACTATCTCCTCCAGATCTCTCCTACTGTAGATAACTCCAGTTGGGTTGGAGGGTGTGTTTATCACTATAGCCTTCGTCCTACTCGAAACCTCCTTAATTATGTCATCTATGTTTGGAGAGAAACCTCTCTCCTCCTTCAGGGCTACAGGTCTCACAACACCTCCTATAAACTTAGTCACACTTTCGTAAGTCGGATAGGCTGGCATAGGGATTATCACTTCATCCCCAGGATCTATGAATGACATAAGAGCACCGAATATCGCGAGTTTGGCACCTGTAGTAACTACGACATTTTCAGGCTTAATCTCTATTCCTCTAGTTTCGGAAACTCTCTCAGCTATAGCTTCCCTCAGCTCATAGATCCCAGCTGATGGAGTGTATTTTGTCATACCATCCTCTATTGCTTTCTTCGTCGCCTCCACCACATGCTTAGGTGGATTGTATCCCGGCTCCCCTATCTCCAGATGTACTATATGCTTCCCCTCTCTCTCCAGCTCCCTGGCCTTTGCTAGGACTATGAAAGCTCCCTCAACACCCAGGCTACTCATCCTAGATGCGAACCTAGGCACGGGATCCCTCCATGTCATCACAAATATTTAATTAAAACTTTTGCTTGGGTTGGGGGAGGAGAGTAGGATCACATAGGCTAAGAGCCCGAAGAGAAGTTCATTTAGGAACACAGTTATCGTAGATGACGTTAGTGTTATCGCGAGCGCCTCCCCACTGCTCAGTCCTATTATCGTTAGTAGTGCTGTCATCACCCATTCCCTAACGCCTATATTCCCCGGGATCCCTATGGGAATCAGGATGAGTATTATAGACACTGAGTAGATGAGTATGCCCAAAAGAGGGTCCAGGTTATGTCCTAACGCGTGAAAATAGATGAAGATAGGGAACATATCGAAGAGCCAGTTGAGGAAAGCACATACCATCGTGATCGAGAGGAGGAGCTTATTCGATATCAAATACTTGAAGGAGGAGACATATTCCTTTGCCATCCTCCTGCCACTCTCTAAGTTCCTCTTGAGGACCCTCTCTAATATTGAGATCGCTCCCTCTATGTAATCCTCCCTCAGGCTGATCTTGTATATTATGTAGAAGGTCAAGGTCAGCAGGATTATCGGCAGTAATATAACAGTCGCATCGCCCTTGAAAGCGAAGCTCATCAAATAGGAGAAGCCAAGAGTTATGCTAACTATGAAAGGAACTATCATGACTATTCTGTGAACTATTATAGAGGAGAGGGCTTCAGCTGGGCTTATACCGTTTCTCTTACTCACTAGATATACTCTAGCTATTTCTCCACTTGTAGAGACCGTTGGGATCAATAAGTTCACGAAAAGGCTCACCCATCCTATCAAGAAGGTCTCCCTGAATGATACTCGCCTCCCTAAGAGGAAATACCATCCCAAGATATAGAAGAGGACTCCTATGTGTATTGAAGCGAAAGCCAGGATTATAGGTACGATGCCGATCGCAGCTATCCTTTCCACAGCTGATTTGAAGTCGAAAGTGATGAGAAGGGGTATCGTCAGAGCTAATCCTATTAGGATGAGTATTATATTCTTCTTCTCAATCTTAGGAATTTCCCCCTCATTCCCCATTTCATCACCTTCATTTCCCATAGAATATTAGTTTCATCATCTGTATCTCGTCCCAAGTTGGCATGCTATCCATACCGCTTGGCCTCGAGACCTTTATCGTTGAGGCAGCGTTCGCAAGCTTCAGACAATCGTCTATTGAGAATCCTCTCCTCCTGGCCTTGAGGTATACTGCTGCGAATATATCGCCAGCTCCAGTCGTGTCTACTACTTTGACTGGGATAGCTTCTACGCGATGGGTCTCGCCATCCACGTAAGCTAAGGAACCTTTAGATCCCATCTTTATCACCACTTCTTTAGGTCCTTCTCTCGCTATTTTAGCGGCACAATCTATAGGATCCCTCTCCCCTGAGAGCTCTTGAGCTTCTCTCTCGTTCAGGAAAATTTTTCCAGCCTTACCGAGGAGTGACCAGATCTCACGCTTGTACCTCAAGATCATCCTCATTCCCGGATCCCAAGAAGCTCCCCTCATCTCTAGGACGGATTCGGCTATCTCAGGCCTAACGCTCGCCATATGGACTTCGTCAGCCGAAAATATGAGTTGCTTCCTCTCCAGAATATCTGAAGGTGAGAGCTCCTCATTCGCCCCTGAGCTCTGTATCATCCTCCTATCCTCACCTAGCACGTTAAGTATTAGTGCGAGGCCCGTCCTAACACCTTCTACTATTTTCACGTATGATGTGTTTACATTTCCCCTCCTCAATGCATCCAAGTAGAATTTACCGAGTTCATCGTCCCCGAGTGATGCGATTACGTAAGATTCGATGCCGATCTTAGCTGCTGCCATGGCGAAGTTTGAGGCTGCCCCTCCAGCACTAATAGTTATAGCTAAGGCCTCTAACGATTCATCCTGCCTAGGTATGGCCTCTAAGAATATCTTTATATCGACATTCGCGTTGCCTATAGCTACAAACTTCATCCTCTCTCCCCCAATTTGCTGAGCAATATATTAAGAATTTCCTCTGAGATCTCCTCCTCGCCCCTCTCAGCATCTATTAAGTACGTTATAGACTTCCAAGGCTCCGCCTTGATGAGCTTAAGATAGTTCTCCCTCACAATATTTAGGAAATCCAATGAATGATATATCGCCTTATCATCGATTCTATTGATGGCAATATCGGGACTTATGTCGAGGTAAAAAACTATATCCGGTAATCTAGCCCATCTATTGAGCTCATTTATCCATTGGATGGGGAGGAAAGCTCCCTGATAAGCTAGTGACGATAGCAAATACCTATCCATGATTATTATTCCATTCATTTTCAAACTTCTCATATGCTCGATCCTATCCGCTGCGAAGAGAAGGGCTATCGTCTTCTGATCCAGCTCTATTTCCCCTTTAAGCGCTCTCTTCAGTATCTTCCCTATCTCCCCATCAGTGGGCTCCTTAGTGTAAGTTGCTTCTACATTGAGTTCCCTCAGCTTATCGAGCAATCTTCTGCTCTGGGTCGTCTTCCCAGCCCCATCTATCCCCTCGAATGCTACTAACATCATGCCTCACTCCACCGCTTAATTTTTAACTGCTAAGCGTTGAGTAGCCCGTATGCTAGTAGTGGGTCCGGAAGATGAATTCAACATTGAACTTTCAAGGAGACTCGAGACGAAGCTCGTGCCGATTGAGAGGAGAGTATTCCCAGATGGGGAGGTATGCCCCAGAGTTCTAGGAAACGTGAATGGGGAAGACGTCTTACTCTCCATGAGGATGAAAGCTGGAAGTTGCCAGCCGAACAGCTATCTAATTGAGATACTCTTCACATTAAGGAACCTAAAGGAGCATATGGGAGCTAAATCAATATACTTATTGATGCCCTATTTCCCCTACTCCAGGCAAGACGCTATATTCAGGGAGGGAGAGCCACTCTCCTCAAAATACGTAGCTGAGCTCTTGGAGGATTCTGGTGTTGATGATGTCTTCACGATCACAGCCCATCTCCACAGAGTGAGCGATGTTAAGACGATTTTCAACAGGACCGGCTTCTATAACTTAAGCGGGTTCGAATCCCTCGCTAAGGAGCTCAAGAGAATCCCCCTGAGGGATCCCTTCATCCTCGGACCAGATACCGAGAGCATAAACTGGGCTAAGGAGCTGGCTGAGTACTACGGAACGGAGGAATTCGATTCATTCGGGAAGGAGAGGGATGTTAGCTCTGGGGAGATAAGGACTCTAGTTAAGGAACTCAAGCTCGAGGGGAGGGATGTTATCTTAGTTGATGATATAGTCTCCACAGGGGGAACAATGGCTAATGCCATCAGATCAGCTAAGATGATGGGCGCCAGACTCCTCATAGCTGCTTTCGTTCACCCAGTAATGGTCCCTGGTTCCCTGGAGAGGATATTGGGAGCGGGAGCCGATATTATAGTGGCAGCTGACACACTCGAATGGTCTGGATCGAGGGCCAGCGTCGTGCCCACGGTAGCTTCAGCCTTGAAGGGAGGCGGTTTCGCTTGAAATTAAAGCCAGGGATTCTAATTTCTGGAGTAATAACAGCTTTGATCTCCACGATTTTGATCTACTTTTCAGTAGTTTTTAGTATGAAAACTCAGTTATCGTATGTAGGTATTTTAGTCGGGCTCATCCTAGTAGCATTAGCCTTAGGCGTTCTCTTAAACAAGGGATTCGCCATTAGGGTTTTATCCATCTTTTACTTAATCTTAGCATTTTCGGGAATTTTAATAATGGTAAATCTACCGCCCGAGGGACTTCTGATAACGTTACCTTCCTTAGCCTTAGGATCTTACCTCTGGAAGGGTACGAGAAGTACAGAGGAGACCTCTGAGGGATCCGAAACCGAGGATTTCATGGTAGGGGGAGCATATGCTAGTGAAGGTTAAGCGGTGAGCTCACTTAACTTCATCAAAGATTATATACTCGCTGATTCAGCTCTCCTCGGAAGGTGATGGTGCATCCCGAGGAGAAAGGTTAGAGTGGAGGAGCCTCCTGAGGATGAGTTTGAGGAGGAGAATGAGGATTACTATGAGGAGGTCGATATCTCTGGGGACTATGATCTGACCGAGCTTGAGGGGGTTGGACCCGCAACCGCTAAGAGGTTAGTGGAAGCTGGTTTCACTAGCCTAGAGTCCATAGCGATGTCAACCCCATCGGAACTCGCTGTATACGCTGGGATAAGTGAGACTGTTGCCCAAAAGATAATACAGGCCGCGAGGAGTAAGCTTAGCATAGATGTCATGTCGGCCTATGACTTTTACCAACAGAGGAAAGCTGTTCAGAGGATAACAACAGGATCGAGAGCTCTAGATGAGCTACTGGGAGGGGGAGTCGAGACTCAATCTATAACTGAGATATATGGTCCCTATGGATCTGGGAAGACGCAATTCTGCCACCAAATGGCTGTTACTGTGCAGTTAGCTGAGGAGAAGGGTGGACTCGGTAGAGGAGCTATGTACATAGATACGGAGGGCACTTTCAGGCCAGAGAGGATATTACAAATAGCTGAAAGGTTCAAGCTCGACCCAGAATCCACTTTGAGGAATATACTTTATGCGAGGGCTTTCACGAGTGATCACCAGATGATAGTGACTGAGAGAGCGGAATCCTATATAAAGGAGAAGGATATTGGCCTCATAATAGTGGATTCCTTGATAAGCCACTTCAGGGGGGAGTACGTTGGCAGAGAGACCCTAGCGGAGAGACAGCAGAAGCTCAATAAATACCTGCACAAACTCCTCAGACTCGCATTAGGATATAATATGGCTGTTATAGTCACGAATCAAGTCGTCGCGGATCCTACAGCATTCTTCGGCGACCCAAATAAGCCGGCAGGAGGCCATGTTCTGGGGCATGGGGTAACAGCGAGACTCTACATAAAGAGAGGGAAGAAGGACAGAAGAGTTGTAAAGCTCGTCAAGAGCCCATATCTCCCAGAGGGTACTGTCGAGGTAGCTATAACTCAGGGTGGTATTGAGGACGTCTAGATCCCTTCATATTCTCTCCTCTTCTTATCATACTCCTCCCTAGTTCCGACGACTCTCGCGGGAACTCCCATGACGACCTTCCTAGGCTGGACGTCTCTAGTCACGACAGCCCCTGAAGCTACCACAGCCCCCTCTCCTATCTTCACACCAGAGACTAACACGGAATTCGCACCTATTATGGCATCGTCCTCTATCTTGACCCCTAACAGTCTTCTGCTAGGTGGATATTTATCGTTCGTGATCACCACGAATGGTGCTAGGAAGACTCTATCTCCTATCTCGCTCATCGGAGGTATATAGACTCCACTCTGGATGCTCACCTCCCTCCCTATCTTAACCCTACCATCCACGATAGAATGCGTCCCTATCAGAGTGCGATCCCCTATACTGGAATCCTCCCTTATCAGGACCGAATGCCCTGTTTGAACGCCGTTCCCCAAAGTCACCCTCTCGTAGATGATTGAATGACTCCTTATGAAGCATCCCTCCCCTATCTTAGCCCCCTCACTCAAGCGGTCGTACTCCTCCATACTCACCTCTTTACCCCTCACTTTGGGCAGCGTCGGGTATCCTATCACTGAGTAGAACCCTATCACGGATCCCTTACCTATTATCGTCTCCCCTAGGACTACGGCCTCACCCTCGAAGCTGACACCATTAATAATCGCCTTTTTAGACAGGTACATATGAATCGAGGGGTATCATGAGGAAGACTATAAAAGTTTCTATAGGGGGAGAGGAAAAGGTGCTACCGGCAAATACTCAGTTATCTGATCTCTATAAGATTCTGGGGTTCAATAAATGGGAGATCCTTCTTCTGGTCAATGGTGAGCCGCGTTCTGATGATAGTTACCTTGAGGATGATGACTTAGTGACGTGGCTCAGGATAACACTCCATGAGAGCCCTGTCGATGGATCAAGGTGATTAAATGTCAGAATTTCCGAAGAAATGCCTTTTTCATGGAAGCGTCGGAGCTGCTGACATCCCTAAGGCTCCCCTCTTCATTCCCAATGCTTTAAGCTCTTGCCTCGAAGGACTCTCTATTAACTCAGAGACCGATTATCGGAGGTGCCCGCGCTTATGGTCTAAAATTGCGGTGAGATCATGAGGCTCTGTGATATCTGCGGATCTGAGGAAGCTATCTATACTAATTACATGACTGGAGCTTCTTTATGCGCCAGTTGCTTGAAGAATTCGATCAAAAGGAGGGCTTGGTCCGTGATGAAGAAGGAGCTTCGCCCCGGAGATAAGGTAATGGTGGCGCATTCCGGAGGGAAGGATAGTTCATTAGCACTCCTCTTGACTAAGGAGTTCTCTGACGAGATGAGAGAGTTCGATTTGAAGGTGATCTCGGTGACAGTGGATGAGGGGACCCTCTACAGGAGATCCTCTATAAAGCTAGCGAGGAAGTTAACCGAGAGGTTGCAAGTCAAACATTTGATCATCCAGATGAGGGATATTCTCGGGTTCTCCGTGGAGGATCTAAGGCTAGCGATACCGAAGGATTGGAAGAGAAATGCTTGCACTTATTGTGGCGTTTTAAGGAGGCAGATATTGAATGCAGTAGCGAGAGAGATAGGCGCGACGGTTCTAGTTACTGGTCACAATCTGGACGACTTAGTTCAGACTTCAATAATGAACTTAGTTAGGGGAGACGCTGATGCATTGGTGAAGACGATGAGGCACGAGAGGAAGTATGAGGAAGGTCTCATTCCTAG
Organism: Thermoproteota archaeon; assembly: GCA_037917625.1. Taxonomy (GTDB): domain Archaea; phylum Korarchaeota; class Korarchaeia; order Korarchaeales; family Korarchaeaceae; genus Korarchaeum. The sequence goes on from JAVCBY010000056.1 coordinate 12,243, forward strand.
GGTTAGACCATTGAGATACGTCTATGAGAGAGAGATAGCTAGTCTCGTGGTAGCCCTTGGAATCCCAGCTCACTTGGGTAAATGTCCCATGGCCCAAGGGATGAGGATAAGTATAAGGAGGGAAATAGATCTTATAGAAGATTCTAATCCAGGAGCAAAGCTTAGAGCTTTCTTATTCCTTGAGAACCTCTCATCCAAGATGAAGGTCGATGTTAACTTGAGGAGATGTTCATCATGTGGGGAGCCCACTACTTCCGATATCTGTAAAGTATGCCAACTTAGAAAAGAGGCTTTCCGTCTTATGGGGATCAAAGATAAGAATATTAGACTAGATGGCCTTAAAGCCTTAAAGGATTCAGCATTTCAATCTTAGGTACGTAATTCCTGGGCCTCGGGAAGGGCCTCAGCCCGTACTCGAGGGCCCTATCGGAGTAATTCAATATCAGCCTCATCATGCTGGATCCAGTGAACCATCCCAAGCCACCGACCTGAGCGTCCAATTCATGGAAGTTCGATGAATCGTCCCTAGGAAGCCCCTTCCCGTAGAACAGAACGGGCACGGGATCTCCAGAATGCTTACCGAGGGAACAGGGAGTCGCATGATCCCCCGTTATGACAACTAGAAGGTCCTCCGGTGGATCCGTGAGGGGTTCTAAAGCTAGGTCTATCCTCTCCAGGACCCTGACCTTCTGCTCAGGATCTTTATTATGAGAAGCGACATCCGTCCCTTTCATATGGACGTAAATGAAATCGAATTCCTCTATAAGATCTAAAGCTTTCCTTACCTTAGAGGAGAAATCCGAATCCGGGAGGCCCGTCGCACCTGATGGATGGAATACCTCAAATCCCAGAGCCCTAGCGATCCCCTTGTACATGGGACCCGCTGCTACAGCAGCTGGCTTAAATCCCCATCTTGAGGAGAATGGCTCAAGTTTAGGAGGAGATGAAGCTCCTCTTAGGAGTATGAAGTTAGCTGGTAATTTGCCTTCAGCTATCCTCTTTCTGTTCACCTCATGATCCTTCAATATCCTGTAAGAGAGGAGGAGAAATTCTCTCACTGCTTCAGCAGTTTTAACTGCCTTCTCATCGATAGGCTCTGGTTCCAAGACGTAGTAGCCCTCCTCATGGGGATCTACATCGGTAACTAAGCTCGATAATCCATCCCCTTCTAAAATGAGGAACCCTCTATGCTCTAATGTATGTAAAAATTTAGCCTTAACTTCCCCATTCAATAAATATAACTCCTTCAATTCGGATGCCAATGAAAATGCATCTTCTCCCTCTATCCTTCCAGCTCTCCTATCTACGACCACGAGCTTTCCATTTTCCTCCCTCACTGTGGAGAAATTAGCCCTAAATATCACTCCATCGCTCACTACCCCTTCGCTCAGAGCTTCGAATACCCCTCTACCTGGATATTCCCTATTTAGATCGTACCCGAATATGGAGAGGTGACTCGAGTCGCTACCCGGGGGGATCCCGGGGGCTATCGGATACTGCATGCCTAAGAGTCCCTTCGCTGCCATTAGGTCCATATTAGGTATCTCCGCTGCCTGAAGGGGGGTCAGCCACTTAAGGGATGGGGATGGCCTATCACCTAAGCCGTCTATTATGAGCAGGATCACCCTCCTCATAGGTCGCATCGGCAACGATTCAATTTAATAATCAACCCGCGCTCATGAATGGGTCTGACTAATGGGATGGATGAAAATTATAGAATTGTCAAAGCCTCTAGGCGCTGAGATAGCGATAATCGGATTCCCAGGAGTAGCTAATGTTGGGGAACAAGTGATAACGTATTTGGTGAGGGAGAAGAACGCGATACCTATAGTGAGGATATACTCGGAGTACCTAGTCTTCCCGAACAACATGGTCGGCATCTCCGTGACAGAGGACGGCAAGTTCCTCCTGCCCTCAGTATCGATATTCCAGTTGAGGGACCCTCCCCTCATACTGGTGACCAGCGATGTACAACCTCTAGCTTGGGGCGCTATGGAAATAGCGAATGAGATCATAAGGATCCTCTCGGGCCTAGGCGTCAAGAGGATGATAGTGATAACGGGTTTCGTTGAGGAGAGCGCTGCCGGTAAAGTCATCGCCTTTGGAACGGATAATGAGCTTTTAGATGTATTTTTAAAGGCTAATGCTGTAAAAGAAGATCTAATAAAGGTCGTAGTTGGTCTGGCTGGTTCCGTTCTCGGGGTGGCTAAGATAAGGGGGATCAAGAGTCTAGTGCTGAGTGGTGTATCCCCAGACTACTCTCCGGATCCTAGAGCCGCTAAAAGCGTCCTATTATCCCTAGACTCGGTTTTCTCATTGGGTTTGGACTTCGAGTCGCTCGATAGGCAGATAGAGGAGATAGATAAGATAAAGAGTGAGATACTGAAGGAAATCGAGAGGAGGTTGAGAGAGGAACAAGGATTCCAGGGTGAGGAAGTTGGCTCAGCGGAGTACGTCGGCTAGGGCGCCAGCCCCCCTGCAGAGGTTGGAGGAGAAGCTAACTAAAGAGAACCTTTGGATTTACGTACTCTCAATACTCAAGGAGAGACCTGCTTATCCTTATGAGATCGGGAAGCTCATAGAGGAGAGGTTCGGTTGGAAGCCCGCTAGAGTGACCGCTTACATGGTCATGAGATCGCTGAAAGCTAAGGGGTATGTGAGGATTTCAGTCAGGAGAGGGGAGGATACTGGCAAGATGAGGAATTACTATGAGATAACTGAATCTGGGATCAAGTTGCTCGAGAAAGGTCTCCAATTCCTTGAGAAGACATTGGAATCATTGAAGGGAGAGCATAAATGAGGATCTGGTTCGATGTAATAACGCCGAAGCAAGCTAGGCTCATGTCATCGATCGCTAAAAGACTGGGAAGGGAATACGTGATAACAGTGAAGGGATATAGTGAATCTGTGGATATTCTGAGGGAACTCAATGTAAATTTCATTCAGATAGGGGATTATTCCATTGGCGACCTGAAGAAGAAGCTCATATCTTATGCTGAGAGGGTGAGGCTTCTCTCTGAGTTCGTCTACGATTACAGACCGGACTTTCTAATATCTTTTTCCTCTCCTGAGGCTGTAAGAGTGGCTTATGGCCTCTCAATCAGATCGATAACGATGAACGATTCTCCTCATTCCTACCACGTCGGGAGACTCACTCTCCCCCTCTCCTGGAAGGTAATCTACCCAGAAGCGATCCCAGAGGATGATATGATAAGGCTTGGTGCTTCTAAGGAATCCCTAGTTCCATATAGGGGAGTTGATGAAGTGGCCTGGGTTAAAGATAGATTATATGATTTTAGGGATTCGAAAAGGGAGTTTAAAGTCTTCATTAGGCCTGAGGAGAGTGGAGCATCCTACATGCTGGGGAGAGAGGGGTTCACGATGAGGCTCGTGGATGAGGTCATAGAGATGGGGGCCGATGTCATCATAAAGCCGAGATATGAGAAACAATCTATAATGATCGAGGAGAAATATGGCAAAAAAGTTACTATTTTAGACAATACAGTAGATACTCTTGAACTCTTCAGTAGAATCGTCTTAGTCGTGACCGGAGGCGGTACCATGGCGAGGGAGGCAGCCCTGCTCGGGACGCCTTCTCTCTGCACCTTCCCCTTGGACGTAAAGCTTTATGTCAATGACTTCCTTAAGGATATGGGATTCCCGATATGGAGGGCAAATTCATTAGAGGAGGCGATCAGTATAATTAGGATGATCCTCAAGGATCCCGACTCTTATGTAGTGGATACTAAGCCCCTCATGGAGGAGTTAGAGGATCCCAGAGCAGTTATTGAAAAAATTTTGGATACTAATTAGTCCTCAGATTTGAGTAAATATTTCCTGAACATCCCTTCAGCAGCTATAGCGATAGGTTCTAGGACATCGCAGACCTCCGGTTGGTACGCGAATTCCATTATCCTTATATCTTCCACACTGAATCCAGCATATATGGCTGCTGTTAGGAAGAGGATCCTTTCTCTGACCCCCCTCCTCCCGAAGACCTGACCTCCTAAAAGCTTACCCTTCCTATCCGTGATCAACCAGATGACAGTGTTATCCTTCCCCGGCATATACTTCGGTAAGTCGGAACCTGAGAACCTGAATGCCTTATACTCCATCTTAAGAGAATCCGCTCTCGTCGCAGATAGGCCTACGCCTCCGAAGAGATAGTCCCCTACTGATACGAGGAATGGTGATAACGCCCCTAAGTATCTAGTTTTCCCACCGGCAGCGTTCTCGGCGGCAATCCTGCCTTGAACTAATGCTGTTGAAGCTAAGCCTGTAAGTGTAGGCTTTCCTGAGACGAAATCCTTAACTTCAGCGACATCTCCTGCTGCCAATATGTCCTGATCAGATGTGAACATGTACTCGTCTACCTTCACCCCTCCAGTCTCCCCTATCACTAGCCCAGAGTTCAGAGCTACCTCTACGTTAGGCTTAGCCCCTATCACGATTATCGCAGTATCAGCCTCTATCCTCCCCTTAGGCGTCACTACATGCGTTAACTTGCCCCCGGATCCCTCCAGCCTTTCCATGGGTGCTTTAAGCATCACCTTGACGCCTAGATCGTTTAAAGAATTCATCACCATTGATGATATAGGCGGATCTACCTTCCCCGGCATCAGTTGCTCCATAGCCTCTATCAGCGTGACATCCCTTCCGGTGCTAGCTAGCTCGGATGCTACCTCTATGCCCGTCGCGCTTCCTCCTACCACCACTACCTTATTCCCTAAATACTTGAGCAGTTCGCTCACAGTCTCCAAGTTCCAAACGGTACCGACCCCCTCCAGGTCCATACCCTCGATCTTAGGTATTATCGGACTTAGACCAGTTGCTAAGATCAGTTTATCATAGTGTATGGATTCTTGCGTTCCATCCCTGATAAAGTATACAATTTTCCTCTCTCTATCTATCTTCTTAGCCTCGCTTCTCAGCAATATATCTACCTTGCCCCTGGGAACTCTCTCCTCAATATCCTGAGGTGAGAGCTTCCCGCTAAGCACCATGGGAAGCGAACAAGGATGTATCGCCACATGGATCCCCTTCTCAATCACAGTAACATTCGATTCTGGATCTACTTTCTTCAGAACCGCTGCCGCAGTCTGACCCGCGGTACCATGACCTATGACTACGTAATCCATATTGGTATCGATATGGTTTTTATTTTTAAAGCGTTCAAGCGGATCCTCCATGAGAGGAGGTGTAGGCTTGGGATACATTGAGTTGATCAAGCTGAAGGATGTGAGGCCTAAGAATCCCGTTTTGGTGCAGGGAGTCCCTGGGCTTGGCCTAGTCGGTAAAATAGCAGCAAGCTATCTGATAGAATCCTTAGAGTCCGAGAAGATTGCTGTCATATATAGTGATTACCTGCCCTTGCCCGATGGATCCTCGGGCGTTAGGATTGAGGAGGAGGACATCGTACCTCCAAGTTACGATCTTTATTTAGCTAAAGGAGATAACTTGGATCTCATAATTCTAACTTCAGAGGTCCAACCAACTATTTTCGGCCAGTATGAGATAGGAGAGCTCGTCTTGGATTACGCAATTCAGTTAGGCGTTAAAATAGTCATAACGATGGGAGGCTACGTCCCCGGTTCCCCTGAGGTTAAAGGCGTATTCGCTTGCTCGAACGATGAGGAGTTCATGAGGAGGCTCAACGAGGTCGGAGTTAAGCCGCTGACCGGAGGTTATGTGACTGGTGCTGCTGGCCTGTTAGTGGGGCTAGCGGATCTCAAGGGTTTAACGAGTGCTTGCCTCTTAGGAACGACAAATGGAGCGTTCCCAGATCCAAAGGCATCTAAAATGGTATTAGAAGCCCTTTCAAAGCTTTTCAAATTCAAGATAGACTTGGAAAAGCTGGAAAGGGAAGCTGAAATAGCTGCTGAAGTGATGAAAGAGGAAATGAAGCTCCCGGAGACTGAAATTTACAAGGAGGAAGAGAAAGGGCTCCCATATCACGGCTAAAGGTGAGTGAGATGCCGAGGAGGGATGATGAGATCCCGGTGTACGCCCCTGAGATACCCATTAGGGGGAGACCTAGCCCTAAAGTTTTTATGATTGTTTTCATAATCTTGATAATTTTGCTTCTATCTTACCTCAGCGTATACGTTGTGGATCTAGGCTACGCAGCTGTTACAGTAGACCCTCTAACCGGGAAGATCTCGGATCCTATCGTAGGACCTAGGGTAGCACTTAAGATGCCTTGGCAATCCGTCAAGCAGGTTTACATAGCTACGGATGTCTTACACATGTGGACTGATGTGAATGCAACGAGTTACGGTTACGGTAGCTCCATAGGAGATTATCCGGCTGTGGAAACTCTCACCAAAGATGGCTTACAAGCTTGGATCGATATCACTGTGAGGTGGCACATCTCCCCAAGCTCCTTACCAGTCCTCGTGAGGAATTATCCTGCTATAGATTATGAGGACAAGCTTATAGTCCCAGCAATAAGGCAGGTTTGCAGAGATGTTGTATCGAATTATGAGGCAGCAGAGGTTCCTTTGGCCAGGGGGAAGATAGGTGTTGAGATCTTCGAGGCCCTTCAGTCTTCTCTGAGCAAGGATCCCACGACTGGAGGAGGCATAATATTGGATGAAGTTTATATCAGGAACATAAGGCTGCCTGATGAGTTCCTGAAGGCAATACAGGAGAAGCTGACCTCTCAGCAGAGGATGATAGCTGCATACTTTGAGAGGAACAGGACGCTCATCCTAGCTAACGCTAGCGCTACTGCCAAGGTCTTAGAAGCTGAAGGAGAAGCAAAATCCAGACTCATACTGATAAATGCCACCTCTGAAATCGTTGATATACTCGTTAAGAAGGGAGCTAAGTCAGATGAGATAGCCTCACTCCTCGTGTACATGGAGGGGCTGAAGGATATCTCTAAATCTAATGCCACTATAGTAATCGCGGGCGGCAACATCCCCCTAATATATCCCATAAGGGGAGGTGGTTGATTGAGGTCCTTTGAACTCAAGAGGGTTCACATACTCAGGGTGGATCAGGGGAAGGAAGTCTTGAGCGAAATTTTGAGAGCGTGCGAGGAGAGTGGCATTAAAGCAGCAATTATAATTGGACTGGGACTTCTTTCGAGAAGCAGGATAGCTTTTTTCGATACAGAAACTCAGAGCTATAGGTATATGGATCTAGAGGAACCTATGGAACTCGCCTCATTAATAGGAAATGTGAGCATGAAGGATGGTAGGCCATTCGCTCATATACACGTAGTACTGGGGAATGAGAGGAGAACTTCAGCGGGCCACTTGATCGAAGGTTATGTAGGTGGAACTGCTGAGATCAAGATCTTCGAGCTTGAAGGAGAACTTGTGAGAGATATTGTCAGCGGAGGGCTCGTCCTTCTCAACGTTTAAGTCCCACTCAAGGACTCCTTCAGATACTCAACGAGCAACTCGAGTTCCTCAAGCGCCCTCCTCCTTTTTCTGTTGACTTCATCACAATTTAGAAGATCTACATCCATCTTTAACGTTATGGGTGTTATGGAAATAGCTCTCTCCACTGTCAGAGCATAAAGATCTGTCCCTCTATCTTTCTCAGTCACTGGAACAGGGTTTCCGCCGAGCCAATAATAAGGATTTCCCCTCGTGTCCATCCTCTCAAGCACATAGTTCTCGTACTTCGCTCTAGCTAATCTCGTTATCCTTATAGGAGTATCTTGGGAGATCCTATAGGGGAAATTTACGTTCAGAAGATCCACACCTTCTGGCATCCCCCTCCTGAGGATCCAATCAGTTATCCTCGCTGCTATCCTCGCATGCGTGAGAAACCTATCCACTGGTCTACTTAACTGCCCCCCTGGGATCTCGACGCTGAAGGCTGAGGACTTTATGCCCATTATAGAGGCCTGCAAGGCGGCAGCTATTGTACCACTCGTGAATATATTATCCAATGTTATATTATCGCCTATATTTATCCCAGATACGACTATATCAGGCGTTGAATTCATTATGAATTTTAAAGCGACCGTCACAGCATCACCAGGGGTTCCACTGACTGTGAAAGCCTCCCTATAGCCGAACCCACCGACCTTGACTGGCAACTTCCTTATCCTCAGGGGTTTATGTAAAGTTATTCCCTTGCCGGCAGCACTCATCTCATGCTCAGGGACGACTACAGTTACCTTACCTATTTTCGCCTCCAATAAAGCTATCCAAAAAGCTCTGAATGGAGCTGAGTGAACTCCATCATCATTCGTTAAGAGTAACTCACTTTCCATACTTAGACCTCAGTGATCTGAGCAGATCCATCGCGTATTTCTCCTCAGGTTGTGAGCCCACTGAGGTATCCAAGATCACCTCATCTCCATCTTCCCTCAGTAATATGACGTTATGAGGAACTGCTGAGACTTGATAATTATCAGCTAAATCGGGATTCTCGTATGCCTCTATGCAATCAGCCTCTAAGATCCCCCTCAATTCTATAGCGAATTTGTTCGCGAGAAGGACCTGGTAGGGGCAGTATGGACAAGTTGGTGTGACAAAGGTCATTATATGTACATCGTTTAAATGATCAAATTGACGGATAAAGTTCAGAATTTCCTTGGTCCTCTCACTCAATCCGCTCTCATCCCTACTGAGTAATATGATCGTTTCGACGAAAGCCCAAGCCTCATATCCCAGTGGGGCACCTATATATCTTATCTTGTAACCTTTCCTAGGATCTAGAAGTATTGTCGGAGTCCTAGTGACGTTGAATTCCTCCAGGGCTTCCGGATCTATTTTGACATCTATTACCCTCACTTCTATCATATCTGACAAGTCCCCCAGCTCTAAGAGTAAGCTCTCCGTCCACTCAGAGTATTCCTCATTCCCGAGCCCCTTTAACAAGAGAATTTCAACGGGTCTAACCATCTCCGATTCAAACCTGGCTCTAAGCTGAGCAGCTGTTTGTTCATCTATTATACTCTCCTTCTTCGATGGCATACTTCCACCGACTCGAGATGAATTGGATCTATTTAAAAATTCGTGATCGATTGATTGATGACCTTTAAGATGCCTGATCTTAGTTCAGGTGCTTCATCATTGGATCAGGATCCCTTTAGAGATCTGCGCTATCTATCATACTTAATATGGGGCGCTCTCTAAGAGCTTCTCCTATAGATGGACTTATCCGCGATATAACCTCTAGAGAACTCCTTCACGTAGAGTTTATCGCATATGCTAATTCATTTCGCTCCAAGAGATATTGAATATCCAGTTAGTTAATCTATTTTTTTCTATATCTTTGAGATTCATAAAAAAGATCTGTTTATTTTTTATACTACGTATCATGCTTCTAAATTTATCATGTAAAGGGCAATTACACTTACAAATTCATATAAAGATTAAGAATATATAAAAGTATTTTTGAGGAGAGTGATCAGATATCTTTTTACCTTATAACCTTCCCTTATAACGGGGTGATGTCCCTCTGATAGAGATAAGATGGCACGGAAGAGGGGGCCAAGGTGTTTGGAGTGGTTCTGCCGTTCTCGCTTATGCCGCGATAAAAGCTGGAAAATATGCACAATCTTTCCCTCAATTCGGACCTGAGAGGCTAGGTGGTCCTGTTACAGCATTCAATAGGATAGATGATGAGCCCATAGTCGAGAGAGGACCTATATATGAGCCCGATATAGTCATCGTCATAGATCCTAGCTTAGTGAATCCTAAGTATGTTCCCTCGCTCATAGAAGGATTGAAGCCTGGCGGTAAGCTATTACTCAATTCTGAGAGCGATCCTTCATCTATCAGATCGCAATTAAGTATCTCAGACGAATTCGAAGTCTGGAGCGTGGATGCAACAACTATAGCATTAGAGGAAATTGGGAGGGCCTCTCCTAATACTACGATGCTTGGATTACTCTTAGCGGCCACGAACTTACTGTCGGTCGAGTACCTTGAAGAAGGGATAAGGTGGAGATGGTCCGGTGATGTGGCCCAGAAGAACATAAACGCATTGAAGAGGGCGATGAAGGAGGCCTCCGTTGATCGCGCGAGGGAGGTGATTAAGGCTTGAGCTCCAGCTTAGTTGGTTGGAAGGATCTTCCAATAGGCGCTGTTGCCTTTATAAGCGCGAAGGAGTATCCGACAGGCGAATGGGCTGTATTTCAGCCGAAAATCGATGAGAGTAAATGTATAAAATGCGGCCTTTGCTGGATGTACTGCCCAGATAGCGTCTATAGGTGGGATGGAGAAAGCGTCCCGGTGCCCGACCTCGATCATTGTAAGGGATGCGGCATTTGCGAGGTTGAATGTCCCACCAAAGCTATCCAGATGGTGAGGGTTTGAGGGGGTGTTCGGTATGTTGAAGCAGGTTAAGGGAACTATGATGGCGCTCAATGGTGATGAAGCGGTCGCATGGGCCGTGAAGCAGAGCAATGTTGATGTAGTTTCAGCCTACCCAATAACCCCTCAGACAATAATAGTTGAGAGGATATCTGAATTCGTCAACAATGGTGAGATGGATGCCGAATTCATACACGTAGAGAGCGAGCACAGCGCATTGAGTGCAGCATGGGGAGCGGCTTTAGCTGGCGCTAGAGCATTCACAGCAACTGCAGCAAATGGTTTAGCGTTAATGTGGGAAATTTTGTACATTACAGCATCAACTAGAGTTCCTGTTGTGATGGCTGTCGTAAATAGGGCTTTGAGCGCACCAATAAACATACATAATGACCACAGCGATACGATGGGAGCTAGAGACTCTGGTTGGATACAGATATACAGTGAAGATGCCCAAGAAACATATGATAACACGATAATGGCTTTCAAAATTGCCGAACAAGCACTATTTCCCGTGATGGTTACCCTAGATGGATTCACAATCTCTCATACACTCCAGAATGTTATAGTGCTCCTGGACGAAGTCGTCTCGGACTTCGTAGGCGTGAGGAAGATCCCCAGGATAAAGTTACCTAGGATTCATGGTGAGAAGGAGATACCGTTGATGCTCAACCCCAAGTACCCGATAACCTTCGGTCCACTTGACCTCTATGACTATTACTTCGAGCACAAAGTCCAGCAGAATGAGGCTATGAAGGAGACTTTCCCAGTGATAGAGAGGGTCCATAGGGAGTATGGGGAGATCAGCGGGAGGTCTTACGAGCCCGTCTTCATGATCCCCTACAGGACTGAGGATGCGGATGTAGTGATCTTCGGGCTCTCCTCAACGATGAGTGTAGTGAGGAAGGTAGTGGATGAGCTTAGGGCGGAAGGGAAGAAGGTCGGTGCGATTAGGCTCAGGGTATTCAGACCATTCCCAGCGGATATGATCAGGAAGGAGCTCTCAAAGTTCCACGCAGTCGGCGTCCTAGATAGATGCATAAGCTTCGGAGGCGAAGGAGGTCCTCTCTTCACAGAGGTAAGATCTTCACTGTATAGGTCAAGATCCAGGCCTATAGTACATGATTACATATATGGACTGGGAGGAAGGGATCTTCCGCGCAGACTTATAGCTAAAATCTTTGAAGAGCTTCTCTCCGCTAGGGAGGAGCCGGAGTCACCTGTGATAAGATATGTGGGGGTGAGGGAGTGATGTCCGCTTGGAAGCCCGATATAAAGGAGTTAGCTAGGAGGGAGCTTCAGACAAGGCCTATAGAGTCCGGGCATAGGCTTTGTGCGGGTTGCGGAGCGGGAATCATAATAAGGCAGATAGCTATGGCCGCGAGGAAGCCCATAGTTTGGATCACAGCGACTGGCTGCGTTGAGGTCGCGACCACTATATTCCCATACACTTCCTGGAACGTCCCTTGGGCTCACAATGCTTTCGAAAATGCGGCTGCTGTGGGCTCTGGTGTTGAAGCCGCTAGGAAGAAGCTTTTCAGGTCGAAGAGATTCCAGAATGATCCTGATGTTGAGTTAGACTATGATGTTGTCGTCCTCGGAGGGGACGGAGGGACTTATGATATAGGGCTTCAAGCAATATCAGGAGCCTTCGAAAGGGGTGATAGGATCCTCTACGTCCTATACGATAACGAGGCTTACATGAACACTGGTATCCAAAGGTCAGGAGGCACTCCATTTGGAGCTAGGACGACTACCACACCAGTTGGCAGCGTCATAAAGGGTAAAATACGGTTCAAGAAGCCGATAGTAGACATAATGGTTGCCCACAGGATACCATACGCTGCAACAATATCCTCAGCGTACTGGAACGATGCGATAATCAAGCTTAGGAAGGGATTCGAGGCTGAAGGGCCTGCTTTCATTCATGCTTTCTCGACGTGTCCTCTCGGATGGGGTAATGAGACATCTGAGACGATCAAGATCATGAAGTTGGCTGTTGAGACATGCGTCTTCCCTCTATATGAGGTCGAGAATGGTCAATACAAGTTAACTGGTCCTACATTAGCTATAGCGAGGAATCCAGATAGGAAGAAGCCTGTAGAGGAATACTTAAAGCTCCAAGCGAGATTCAGACATATGTTAAGGCCAGAGAATAAATGGATGATCGAGAAGTTCCAAGAGTGGGTTGATAGAGAGTGGGAGCTCCTCTTGAAGAGAGCCGGCTTCTAACACCCTTTTTATTTCAGAAAAATAACGGAAGATGGTATTAAAAGTTAAAGTTTAGAACTCCTCTTCCTCCTCCCAGAAGGTCTCTTCCTCACCCTCCTCCCAGAAGTCCTCGTCCTCTAGCCATTCTTCCTCCTCTAGGCCTTCCTCCAGTGGGATAACGTCCTTCAACTCGCCTCTCTCTATCCTGACGTCAAGCAGCGTACCGCAGTTTGGGCACTGCAGCTCTCCCTCGTAATCATCCTCATCTAGGTAAAATTCGTAACCACATACCGGGCAAGCGATCTCTGGCAAGATCTTCACCGAGGCGCAGGGCTCGATGACCCTATATATACATTTCGCTCCTCTTCCTACTCCATGGAACTCCTAGAAGTACTAATACCTGTGACTTCCCTCATGCGTCTTATAGCTAAGAGCATTAGCGCAAGTTCCACGATCCCTCCGATCAGCGAGAGGGAGAAGAGCCTGAATCCTACCTCTATATCCTCCCCGAAGGGGCATGCTTCGACACATGGGTTAGCGACGTAATTCATGTAACCTAACAGGCCATAAGATGAAATAATTATTATAAATACTGCGATTGCTGTAGCAATAATTCCAATTTTTCTCTTGAATATTGATATTGCTTGTACTGGAATAAGAGTGAGATAACTGTACCTCAGGATGTAACATGAGAGACAAGGCTTCACTAAGAGCACATATTCTGTGTAAAAGCTTATCATTTCCCCCGATAGTGCTATTAAAATACCTAGGATCATAATGTCCCTATAACTCATCCTCATATCAGGAATCGGGACTTTCACTTTAAAAATGCTATTCTAAATTCGCCGTATAAGCTGTAGCTCTTGAAGAATGCACTAAAATCACTTCTCAGGGAAATAGGAACTTATTGCTGCCGTTAGCTGGAAATATGATACTCTAATAGGCTCAGGAGTTATATAGTCATCTTTCATGAAGGCTGACATAGAGGAGCTCATTCCCCCTCCAGATAGCTATTATTCTATGATGCGGTATCTCCCTTCCATCCTTTAGGATGATCCTATCTGATCTTACCTCTATCTCATCTCCTCTAACTTCGTTGATATCATTGGGCATCCCTCTATCCCTGAAAACTATCCTATAATCTTCCCTCCTGTTCCTAGTATCCCATATCATCGACTCTAATACCGAGCGGACCTTTCCCTTCCTCATATGATATCATGGTAGTTAAAGTAAAAACCCGAGAGTGGTATAGCGCGAGGGATAGAAATGAGGATACTTGGACTCTCCGATGTACATGCCCCGATATTCCTAAGAGAGCTGAAGGATGCTGCGAGTGAATTTGAGGAAGCTGATCTCATTCTACTAGCGGGAGATATAATTGATAGAGGGAAGGTAGAGTACTACGGCGAAGTCGTCGATACTTTATCTAGCACAGGGGCTAAGATCGTAGCGGTCTTCGGGAACGATGAATTCGACGATCTCAAGGGGACTTTGAGGAGCGATAATCCGGAAGTTCTATTTCTTGACGATGAGAGCGTTATTTTAGAGATTGAGGGGGTTAGCATCGGTATAGTGGGATCGAGGGGGAGCCTTGAGCTCCCAACGACTTGGCAAAGGAGGAAGATACCAAAGATAGAGGAGATATATAAGGATAGAGTTAGAATACTGGGCGAGATGCTTAAGGAACTGAGAGATAAGGTGAATATCTCCATTTTACTAACTCATTACGCCACAACGACAAGGACTCTGAGGGGCGAGAGTCCAAGAGCGTGGGGGTATTTGGGTCATAGGGGCTTCGAAGCTTACATGGACGAGGGGCTTATCGATATATCTGTCCACGGCCATTCGCACAATGGAACAAAATTTGCAGTTGTCGGGAAGGCTTCTGTATATAACGTGGCATTCCCCCTCTGGAGGAGAATAGTGGATATAGCCCCAAAGGGGGAAATCATCTTGGAGAGGTACTTCGAGTAGGTGATCGGATGCTCAGGGTAGTTATGACCACTGTCGAGAGCTTGAAACAGGCTGAGGAGCTCTCAGATAAGATATTGAAGCGGAAACTCGCCAGCTGTGTCTCAATGTTCCCCATAACTAGTAAGTACTGGTGGAAAGGGGATATCGAGAGGGCCGAGGAGATACTCCTCCTAATAAAGACTCATCAGGAACGTGTTCAGGAGCTCCTCGATTTTTTAAGGAAGGAGCATCCATATGAAGTACCGGAGATTCTCGTGATACCAATAGAGATCTCTGGTGAAGATTATCTGAGGTGGGTGGAGGATGTTACGATACGCGAGGCAGCTCCCTCTGATAGGTGAGGAAGGGCAAGCGAAGCTGAGTAGCTCCCTCGTCGCCATAGTTGGAGCTGGGGGCATAGGATCGCCCCTATCCCTCTACTTAGCCTCCGCGGGCGTCAATCTAAGGATAATAGATGGGGATTCAGTGAGCCTCGATAATTTACACAGACAAGTACTTTATGGGGAGGAAGATTTAGGGCTCCCGAAGGCCCTCGTCGCCGAGAGGGAACTGAGGAGGAGGAACTCTGAGATACATGTGGAGGGGATAACTGAGAGGTTGACTGAGGAGAACGCCCCCAGGCTCCTAGGTGGCGTAGACCTCGTCATGGATGCCTCGGATAATTTCAGAACTAGGTATATAATAAACGATTTCTGCATTGAAAATGATATACCATTCGTTTATTCCGCTATCAACGGCTTCAATTTCGCGATCTCTTTCATAATCCCCGGGAAGACCGCATGCCTCAGGTGCATCTTCCCTAACGTTGAGGACTCAGGTCCCGTCCCAGTCATCGGGATGACGCCCGCTTTAGTAGCTTCAATAGCCGCTGCGGAAGCGGTAAAATATATTGCGGGGTTAGGACCTTCCCTCGCGGGAAAGCTCCTATTAGGTGACCTAAGAGATATGGAATTTACCCATATTAGCGTAAGTAAAAGTAAAAATTGTCCTGTTTGCCCTAAATAATTATATTTCATGTATACTTAGATCGCTATTAAGGAATTTTCTTATCTTCATTGAGAGGTCTTCCCTCCTCACTCTAACTTGCATCATCGTATCCCTATCCCTCAAAGTGACTGTATCATCCTCCAACGTCTGATAATCGATGGTAACGCATAGAGGAGTTCCTATCTCATCCATCCTCCTATACCTCCTTCCAATGGTTCCAGAGTCATCATAAAATGCGATTATACCTTCATTTATGAGATCGCGATAGATCTCCCTCGCTCTCTCCGGTAACCCATCCCTCTTGAGGAGCGGGAATACCCCTACCTCTATAGGGGCTATGTTCCTGGGGAGCTGAAGCCATACCCTATCTCCATCCTCCCTATATGCGAGCATCAGCTCATGGAGAATAACTCTATCTATGCCTATAGATGGCTCATACATGTGAGGTAGGACCTTCCTATCGCTTTCTGGGATCGTTATCCTCAGGTCAATTCCTGAGACTCGCATATGTCCAGAGAGGTCATAGTCGGTCCTATAAGCATTATTTACGAGCTCGATCCATCCTAGATCCTCAGTATAAGCCTCCAAATCCCAGTGGACGTGCGAGTAATGGGCTTTCTCACCTTCCACCAATTCCCTGTATCTCAACCTCTCGAGAGGGAAGCCCAGAGTCTCATTGAAGAACCTCTGATAGACGACTAGCCAGTAAGTTATGAGACTATTAACTGTGTATCCACTCATTAGGGCTTCTCTAGCTGGTATCTCCACTATCCTTCCGGATTCCCTGTCCTCCCTCCTGAGGAACCTGAGCTTATAATCCAAGAAGGGTTCGAGTCTCTCCCTGTATAGCTCATCTGGATTCTCCGGATCGAAGAATATCTGTACCTCAAGCTGTTGAAACTCTCTCATTCTGATAAGCGCTCTCCTAGGGGAGATCTCATTCCTGAAAACTCTTCCAACTTGACCTAGAGCGAAGGGGAGCTTCCCCCTCATGACTGTGAATGTCTTCCTGAATTCGACAACGCTACCCTGCGTTGTCTCAGGTCTAAGAGCAGCATTGGGCTTCGAGGCCTCAGCCCCTACAGCGAGTTTGAACATCAGATTGAAGTTTCTCAGATCACCCCACTCAAACGCCCCACAGTTAGGGCACCTAAGGCTATTTTCTAGGACTATTTTCAAGAGTTGATCGTCAGAAAGACCTTCAAGATTCTCTTCTATTCCTAAAGCTTCTTCTAATAGCTTGTCGATTCTGAATTTCGAGTGACACCTCCTGCATTCTATGAGCTTATCGAAGAAGTGCTCTAAGTGGCCTGACGCCTCAAAAACCTCTATTGGAAGTACGTTTGGCGTCTCGATCTCATTAACTCCCTCCTTGATTAATATCTCCTTCCTCCAGAGCACTATTATCTTCTCCTTCATCCTGACGCCTAGAGGACCATACGTGTAGAAACCAGCTGGGGCGTTTGAATATACCTCCTTTGAGGATGGCCAGAAGAAGCCCCTCCTACTGGATAACTCTATGACCTTATCGTACACCCCCTTCACTCTCGATCACCCACTTAACTATGTCCTCCGGTATCTTGGCCTTCTTGATGAGCTCAAATATGAAATTTTCACCTTTATCTTGGAATTTCCTCAAAAAGTATTTAACTGTTTCTGCATATTCCCAGAAATAGACCACCCAGGCCTCCGTCTCCTCGGAATAATAATCCGGCTTAAGCTTGCTCCAGGGTTTGTAATGCATCGTAGCTATCTTGACCTCAGAAGCGCCTCTCTCAAGCAGATGGTCCCTAGCTACGATGAGGCTCTCCCCCGTATCAGCTACATCATCGACAAGCAGTACTTTCATACCATCCAGCCTGCAGTTTATCGGTTCAACTATCTCAGCCACCCTCTTAGATTCTAAAGCATCGTAGTGAACGACTCTCATCACCTTTATCTCCCTGATACCGAGGAGGTCGCTTAGCAACCTAGCCAGTACGACCCCTCCCCTCAATATTGCTACTATCAATTCCGGTTCGTACTCGGACTCTACTATTTTCTCAGCTATTCTCTTCGCATGGAGTAGGGCATCTCCGGGGCTCACATTTATGAAATTCATCTTCAAACCTCCGGGCATGTGCACGGGATCTTCCCACACTTCGGACAGCCCCCACCATACCTACTAGCGAACGCATCCTCCAGATCAATTGAGAGAAGTTCTGAGACACTCAGGAGCCAGGCCAACACATCTGCTAGCTCATCCTTAGTATTATCTGATTGATTGCTCCTTATAGCTCTAAAAAGCTCTCCAACTTCCTCTCCTAAATGGAGAGCAGTTCCTAGTATTCCTCTCTTCGAATCTCTCTCTCCATAGATCTCCCTGATTAGTCCCTGGGCTTCTTTTATCCTCATCCCTCATTACCTTTTAAATTAGATTTAGAGCTATTACGGCAATTCCAGTGGCTACTGATAGGAGAATGGGGAACCACTTCGGTACTTTGAATCCTCCAGCCTCATCCGTACTGAATGAGAGTATTCCAGCTACTGACATCGGCATGAACCCCTTCTCCCTCTTCTTCACCTTAGGCATGATGACCCCCGAGGCTATGCCCTCGATAAAAATAAATTCTTCCAATCGTGAGCTCGATGTGATGAGGTTCAGATACGGCAATGGCATCGAAATAGAGTGCGGAGAAAGGATACTGATAGATCCAAAGAGGGCCATTGAGGGGATTCCAGCTCTGATATCACATGCTCATTCAGATCATGTCCCTAGGAACGTAGGTTATGTTAAAACTGATATTTACGCTAGCGTTGGAACGGCCTCGATACTGAGAAGGCTCTACGGAGGGCATTATAGGATACTGTATTTCAATGAAGGCATTAGTATAGGGAATCTTGAAATATACACATTCCCTGCGGGCCATATATACGGATCCTCTGGCTTCCTGATAAACTGTGGGAACATCTCTCTGTTTTACACGGGGGACGTGAACCTCCACGGCGGCCTCACGGTTGAATCCCCCGCGAGGATACCTAAAGCGGATGTATTGATAATAGAGGCCACTTACGGCCTTCCTAAATTTAGATTTCCAGACCCAGAAGTTACGAGAGCCAGATTATCAAAATGGGTCATTAAAGAGGTAATGAACGGCAGATCTCCTATTTTAAGCGCTTATTTAATTGGGAAATCTCAGGAAGTTATCGCTATATTGAATAGATATACTAACTTAGAGGTATCTGTATCCAAGAGGATTGCTGATGTGAGCGAGGCCTACGATGTTTTAGAACTGAAATATGAAGTAGATACTCATAAAGACGTACATATAACGCATAAAGCTTATGATAACGCTGCAAGAGTAACAGGATGGGCTATCCTCTCTAAAAGGGAATGCGATTTTCCATTAAGCGCTCACGCTGATTTTTATGATTTATTGACCATTGTAGAGCTCTCAAACTCAAGTAAAGTATACACTGTATATGGTTACGCGGAGGGATTCGCTAAGATCCTTAAAAAAATGGGTGTTGAGGCTTCCGCATTGAGCAACACTTGGGTGGAGTTATGAGCCCTTCTTAGTTATCCCCGGTATCTCGGATGGTACTATCGATGGTCTCTCCTTCGTAGTATCTAAGATAAGAGATGTGTTCGTATCCCTGACGCCAGGTATCAACTGTATCTTCCTCAGGACATCATTGAGCTCCTGCTGACTTCCCGCGATCACTTTGACGATTATATCAAATTGTCCTGTTATCTCATGGACCTCTAAGATGTTATCCTCGAGCATAGATGCTATCTTCTTGGCTACTTCATTATGCTTCCCTGGCTCAACCTCGAGTAAGATTATATATTTACTGCCCTTACCTAGCTTCGCGTGGTCGACGAGCGCTGTGTATCCCTTTATGATACCGAGGTCCTCGAGCTTCCTCACCTTCTTCATAACACCCGCCGGGCTCATGCCGAGATCTCTAGATATCTGAGTGAAAGTTACTCTCCCGTTTTCGACCAGTTTCCTCAGTATCTCTATCTCCTTAGCAGTTACACCCTTCACCCTCGGCATAAACTAACACCTCCCAACATTCCCATGGAGCACGTGACTCCATCCACATCGACCGGTATTCGAATAAAAAGTTTTTTATCAACGTGTGAGTGGTGTTACAGAAGTGAGTAATAATTCAGCTATAGATGTAGCCAAAAGAAGGAGTAAAGATCTTTTCTCGCTCCCCGGGAAAAGAGAGGCCATATTATTTATCATAGCGATTATTTTGATCTCCATTCGTCATGATGAATGATAGAAGGGGAACAATAGTGGATAAAATTAGGTATTTATGTGATAGCAGTGGTCCCTTAAATAAGTATGCGAGAAATGTGGAGAGCAAAATAATCGCTATGA
>JAVCBY010000098.1:0-3003 GCA_037917625.1 Thermoproteota archaeon
CCCATCCTCATGACACCTGAGGAGGCCTCGAAGATCAGACCCCTCTACCTCGATATGGTGGATGATGCCGTGATCCTCTTCGATAAGGACGGCTTCTTCTCAGGAATACTGGGAAAATTGAGGAGAAGGCTTGAAGAACTGGGCGCTGAG
The DNA here is from genome assembly GCA_037917625.1 of Thermoproteota archaeon. GTDB lineage: Archaea > Korarchaeota > Korarchaeia > Korarchaeales > Korarchaeaceae > Korarchaeum. The sequence goes on from JAVCBY010000098.1 coordinate 151, forward strand.
AGAGTTAGGCTAGGGAAGAAGTGGTACTGGAGGTTGAAGAGGGATTATAAGTTCGGGGAGGTGATAGAGATTTGAACAACATTGAGATGGCTAAATCATATGTTAAGCAGGCTGAGGAGAGGTTGAGACACGCTAAAGAGGCCTTTGAGGAGGGGAACTACCCTTATGTAGTGAGACAATGTCAGGAAGCTGTGGAACTATTGCTGAAGGCTGCCCTCAGGATTGTAGGAGTTGAGCCTCCTAAGTGGCATGATGTCGGACCCGTATTAAGAAGGGAATCGAGCAGGTTCCCAGAATGGTTTCAGAGGGAGATAAAGATGCTCTCAATTGCATCCAGGAAGCTCAGAAGGGAGAGGGAGCCATCTATGTATGGAGATGAGGAGAGCGGAACGCCTCCGGATGAGCTCTACTATGAGGAGGATGCTGAGGAAGCATTAAGCCAAGCGGATTACGTTCATAATACAGTAAGGAGACTTCTCGAAGGTTATTAAAAGCCTTAGGAGATGAGAATTAACGGGAACCCGCACGCCCGAATTCAGTGTATCGATGTTTAATTATAAGGAGAACTTTACGTTTCAGTCGAGGTTAAGGGCAAGGAGCTCGTGATAACGAGAGCTCTGAGCATTGAAGAAACACTGGAATGAATGAAGCTAAGAAGGAGGAGACAAAGGTGAGCTATGTGATCTTACCGAAGTGATCCGGAGGAGTTCGATGAAGGTGTTTTTGGGTGCTAGTCTCCTCATCCACTTAAATGCTTCGATGTCTGAGGATCGGGCACAGCTCATCGATTCCCTCTGGGAAGATCTACTGAGCGAGTATGAGGAGCCAGGCCTAAAACCTTGGCTCTGCCCCTTTCCTGCTCTTTCCATACCGCTTGATGCCCCTCTATTTCACTCAACTTTCGCCTGCATAAAGTATATTCAACCTCAGCTTCAGCCACTCTCACCAGTTCCTCATCTCCAGTGACGAACGTGCAGCTATTAATGCTCTTAGCCGATGCCACTTGGAGGGCATCCGCCACATATATGTGATGCTTCGGCACTAGCTTTGAGGAAGCCCGCAGGATTAAGGGGCTCATGCTGACAACTATGAGCCTTCGTAACTTGGAGAGAGTTGAGGACTCCTTCAACATGTCCCTCAGCAGCTTTCTGGCATCAAGCCCCAGCTTCCTCTCGTACTTATCTAAGACTACCGCAGCTTCGGCGATGTTCCAGTAAGAGAACGAAAGCCTCTCAACGCCCTTGTATGCATCCCTGTAAATCTCATCGATGATTTCACTGCCCGGCTCCTCCACGTTCTTAATTAAAGCACTCGTATCCAAGTAGTGCACCTTCTCAGCTTTAGCTCCCTGCAATATCCTTCACCCGCCTCTCTCTCAATTCCCTGACAGCAGAAGCCGCATCCAGCCCTTTAGGCCTGCTTCCCGAGATCTCAGATTTCGTTGTGAGCTCCAAGTCTCCCAAGCCCAGCTCCCTGCCGAGAGCCTCAGCCCACTTCTCGAACACCAAGTATTCTAGGTATTCCTCAACGATGCTGCTCAAACTCCTGCCCCTGATGGCAGCGATCCCCTTAACCTCATCCAGTAAGTCACCATCCACGCTCAAAGTGAGCTTCCTCTTGACCATCCAGATACGTAGAGATGAGTATTTGTGTTCCTAACATTAGAGGATCATTAGATCCCGGATAAGGTCACTGAATCTACACCCAATCTATCGTAAATTTTCTTGACAAATTGAGCTCCTTCCATATAATAATGAATAATTTTATGACTTCTAAAAATCACTCTATCACGTTCCCGCATATCACCTCTATCCCGAGCTCTCCGGCCCTATCATAAGCCTCCTTATCAACGTTCACGGCAACTAAAAATACTTTATCCACTTCTCTGTTCAGATATTTCTCAACAGCTCTCATCTTCTCATAGAGAGCATCGACGTGATCGAGATCGGCCGTGGACTTCACCTCGATCAAGTAGAGCTTCTCATCCCTCACCGAGATGTCCACGTCAACTACCTTGCCCTTCACTCCAGTCATGCTCCCATCCCTATCCTTGAACCTCAGCTTCTCAACCTTTCCTGGCTCAATTCCCCTCCTCTCTAGGGCCTCCTTGAATATCTCGAGCACCATCATCTCGAGATCCCTCCCCCATCTCCTCCCCATGCTCCCGATAGTGACTTCGACTTTCATGCCCAGCTTGTTGAAGTCCTCCCTCAGTTTGCTCATCTCAGCGTTGAAGTCCTCCCTGAGCTTATTGATCTCGGTGTTGAAGTCCTCCCTCAGTTTGCTCATCTCAGCGTTGAAGTCCTCCCTGAGCTTATTGATCTCGGTGTTGAAGTCCTCCCTCAGTTTGCTCATCTCAGCGTTGAAGTCCTCCCTCAGTTTGCTCATCTCAGCGTTGAAGTCCTCCCTCAGTTTGCTCATCTCAGCGTTGAAGTCCTCCCTCAGTTTTTTAGATTCCTCCCTTAGCTTCTCTATCTCCCTGACTATCCTGTTGAACTTCCTGTCATGTCTCTCGAGTCTCTTCAGGATATCACCATAGCCTAGGAGTCCAGCTACTGCTAGTCTGAACTCCCTATCCTCCTCGAGAAGCTTTAGAAACTCCTCCTTCAGGGTCATCTAGAGAGACATGATTTGGAGATATAAAAACTTAGATACGATCGAGGCATCTGATGAGGGAATTCGAGGTCTCAGATCGTGAGACTAGAAGGATAGCAGAGAGGAGCTTTAGAAACCGTGATGCGACCTGTGAAGGTGCTATATGACCCTGAAGCAGATATATCATACCTTCACTTCATGGATGCTGTGGAGGAGGTTCTCGAGGCAGAAGACATTCTCATCTTAGAGCTGGATGGA
>JAVCBY010000001.1:0-3096 GCA_037917625.1 Thermoproteota archaeon
GCTTAGGACAAGTAACCTGTTCATTTCCCTCAAATCTTCCAAGCTTATACCCTCCATTGGATATTCCATGAGCGCCGAACCTCCTCCGGAGATCAGCACTATAACGAGATCCTTCTCACCCGCTTTTGAGAGTATTCTCAGCATCTCCCTTGCCCCATTGATACTCCCCTCATCCGGGATGGGATGACCCGCTGGATTCAACCTTATCTTCGATAGGTTAACTAACTTCTCTGTTTTAGCCGGTACATTCACCCAGCCCTCTGATATCCCTTCTATCCTATCTTCAACAGCTTTCGCCATCATGCCACTAGCTTTTCCAGCTCCGATAACGAATATCTCCTCGAAACCACTCAGCTCTATGGATTTATTCATCTGGAATATTGAACCGTCCGATATCCTACTAGAGACGGATTTATAAGGATCTACGGATGCTATCGCCTTATCGAATGAGAGTAATATCGATCTTCTGGCATTCTTATCCTTTTGCGTGAGACCATTCATAGTCAAATCCTCTAAATTCTTTATATAGCTCAAGGTGAATCCACCTCCCTCACCCCCAGCTCCTCACCATCCTCACTGAGCCTGATGAACCCGAATACAATACTATCAACATCTCCCCCGTATCTCGTGAGAACCTCCGCTTTCCCACTCAGGGGATCGAAGGATTTCATTATCCCCACGCCAGAGCATCTCCCATTCAGCTTGAGACCAACATATAAGTTTTTGTATGCGTTAATTGGGGCGCATTTAACTTCCTTCCTCATCAGATCCTCCAGCTTCTTCACCTTCACCCTCTCAACTTGCTCTTCAGTGAGTATTAAGAGCATATCAGTCGACTCCTCGACCCATATTACCCCGCTCCCCAGGAGCTCAGATAGGAAGGGAGCGTATTCTCTCCTCTCATCCCTCTTCAACCAGCTCTCATCTCTTATTTCCCATCCTATCCTGAGCTCCTCTTTTATGGATTCGAAGAAATCCCTCGAGTTCTTGATATTCTCATCCGTCGCTTTGAAAGAAGGAGGGCTCTGAAATACCACGAGATCGGAATTTAGCTCTCTCAGGATCTCTCTGAAGCGATCCCATGCCTCAAGATTTTTACCGGTCGGCCTGAGGAAGCCATAGTCATCATCCTTAGGAACTCCTGTCTTCCTCCAGATAGCGCTCGAGGGATTTCTTCGAATCCATAAAAGAGGAGCTCAGGATAGGATGGGAAATAAGAGATGAGAGCTGGTTGAAGAGGGATGATTTCAGGAGGATCCTAGAGGACCTAGGAATAACCCATGTAGTTGATCCTCTCTACGAGGTACCTATTCACGGGAGTTTCAGATATTACAGGCTTCACGGATCGAGAAAGGGGAGGAAGATAGTTTACAGTTATAAGTACTTGGAGGAAGACCTCCTTAAGCTACTGGAATACTTGAGGAAGTATGCAACGGAAGTTAATTACGTCCTCTTCAATAACTCCTACTTCAGCTTAGATAGCGCTAAGAGCTTCAAGTCCCTTCTGGGATCTCAGCTCAAGTAATACCATCCTTCCATCTTCGACCAATCCCACCTTATCCCCTCGCTGACAGCCATTCCGTAAACTATGGAACCCCTCCAAACGCTGAATTGAGGATCCGAGACAATCTTAGGATCAACTTCTAGGCCTATTGACCTCAACATATGCTTCAATTTCGTTGGAGAATCCGTCGCCATCCCTTCTAAACCCTTCGGGATGCTCCAATTGAAAGCGCCACCGGAGAGTATTATCCTCCTGGAAACGGAGGTTTGGAGTTCAACAGGCATCTTTGATATTGAGAACCTGATCGCCTCAGCGAGCGTCACGTTACCTGGGATCACTTCTCCACCTATGAGTGTATCCTTCGGTGGGGTGAAGCCCCTCGAATAATAGCTCTCGAATATCTCATGACCCGGGTTGAAGAAGAACTCACCGATCAAGAATCTCTGCCAGGCCTTCTCCCCCATGTCGATCTCCACAGTGGTTCCGGGGATCCTGAATACCGATTGAAGGGCTCCCGGATGATCCTTAGACCATTCAATAGCTTTGTTGAGATCGAGTGGGAGTAACCCAGCCATCTCTTTGAATATTCTGACGAATTTCTCCTCTCTAGCTAGATCTGAGTATCCTAAATCTTTCAATATCTGAGCAGTTATCTTATCCGAATCGCTCCCTCCTCTATTGAGAGGTATTAATGCTGCCCTTATGACGTCCCTGCTTATCGGTGTGACCTGCGTGTTCCCATGACCGGCCTCCACTACTACGCATGTTACAGCCTTCTCAGCGATAGCGACTGCTAGGGGCTGAGGTATTATCGTCACCGCCCTGACTAAGCCCCCTCCCTCCTCCGAGTTGACCTCCTGATATATCTCGAAGAGCCTCTCATACATGTAAGTCGGAGCTTGTGCAGCCAACGCTGCCACGACGAAGAAGCCTGAGAATGGCATGCCAGTAGTATCGACTCTTCCAGGATAGTGCTTAAGTAAGGAGTATCTTACTAGCTCCTTGACGATCTTCCATCCTCTCTGATCTTCCCTCTCTATAACTCCATTCCTCATAGGGTAATAGAGCCTGGATAAATCAGCTCTAGACTCCAGATACTCTGAGACCTCATCTCCGACGACGACTTCCTTCAAGCTGATTCCCCTGACCTCAGCCGAGACCTTGGATATCTTAGGGAAGTATCCCCTGTTCTCTATAACACTCGGGCCGGTCTTCATCATCCACCAAGGACCGAATTTGTAGAATGAGGTCCCGAAGTCGGAAGCGAAGACCGGTTTAGGTTGAGCCGGCATGACTTAACACCTCCCTCATACGTCTCAGATCGGAGGCCCTGATAAGCTTATTGGGGCTCACTCTCATTCTAGTGAGATCCACCTCAATGCCCTCCTTAATGAGGAGCTTAGCCTTCAACTCCTCCCCGTAACCGTAGCCCCCTATCCTCATGTCCCCCCTAACAACTCTATGGCAAGGGACTATGAGCGGGAAGGGGTTCTTAGATGCGTAAAGTCCAACGGCCCTCGGGGAAGTAGTTATCACCTTCGCGATCTCACCGTAAGTCGTGAACATCCCCCAAGGTATGAGGGAAATAGTAT
>JAVCBY010000039.1:0-3074 GCA_037917625.1 Thermoproteota archaeon
GTTCAGAGGTACTTGAGCATGGAACCTTCTGCTATACTCTCCGAGGCCCCAGGGAACTTCTGCATAGAGAACAGTGCTATAAGTGAGATAAAACTCAAGGAGAGGAGAGGTGACCCTAAAACACAGCCTGAGTTCGAGATGGAGATAAGCTCTTCATCTGGTAAGTTTGTCTTTACGCTCGATAAAAATAAGGATAACGTTAACACGCTCAAGCAGGTTTACGGTGATAGAGTAAAAACGCCATTCGGCCTCATTATGTTTTAGAGGGGCCTGTACCCAGCTCGACTTGGGCCGAGTCACCTTTTTATCTTGTTCTCCCCCTCGATCGAGGGGGAACATGGAGGTACCAGGTGATAGATTTTATACAAAAACGCATGAATGGGTGAAAATTTCAGAAAATAGAGCCGTAGTAGGGATAACCTCTTATGCAATTGAGCAGCTTGGAGATATAACATTCCTAGAAGTTAAGCCGAAGGGCACCTCTATCGCGAGGGGAGAAGTCATAGGAGTCGTTGAGAGCAGTAAGACCACTGAGAAGATATACGCACCCGTTAGCGGTGAGATAGTTGAGGTAAACAGGGATTGCGGTGTCGTTGAGGAGGGAAGTAGCGAGGTCCCGATAGGGCTCGAGAAGATAGTTGAGGATCCTTATGAAAAGGGATGGATAGTAATGCTGGAGGTTAAGGGTGATTTGAGCTCAGAGCTAAAGGATCTGATGAGCCCTGGGGATTATTTAAGGCATCTGAAGGAGGGTCACTGACGAAGGGGAAGTTGATAAAGGACCCAATACATGGCTATCTTAAGATAAGCCCTCAGGAATTGATGCTGGTCGATTCTTTCCCCTTACAAAGGCTAAGGAGGATAAAGCAGCTTCCAGGATCTGAATTCGTTTATCCGGGTGCGGTTAATACTAGGTTCGAGCACTCATTGGGGGTGATGCATCTAGCCGGGGTCATGGGAGAGAGCCTCACTGAAGATAGGGATTCTATTTCCCTCCTGAGGATCGCGGGCCTCCTTCACGATGTGGGTCACGGCCCCTTCTCTCATGCTTTCGAGGGGATCCTTAAGGAGCATCTAGGGATCTCTCATGAGGAGATGACGTCCCTCTTGATAAAGAGCACTGAGATATCTGAGATTTTGGGGAAGATGGGCTTCGACCCTAATGAGGTAGTAGATTTAATAATGGGGAGGCATGTGAGGAGGAGCTTCTCTAAAGCTATAAACTCCTCGATAGATTCAGATAAGATGGATTATATAGTTAGGGACTCCTACCACACTGGAGCGGGCTACACTGTCGACGTGCATAGGATAGCTTCTAACGCTGTTGAGGTTGGAGGAGATCTAGCAATAAACTTCAGAGCTTTAGAGGCTGTTGAGTCCCTATTCATGGCGAGGCTCCTCTCCTACAGGACTATATATTATCATAAGACTTCTAGGGGCGTTCAGTTGATGCTAGAGATTGCCATGAGGGAGATAATAGATAAGTTAGGGATTGACGTAATAAGGGAGGACCCCAGCGATTTCTTGAGGCTAGATGATTACTCCGTTTGGGAATTGATCAGGAGGGATGAGAGGAGCTCATGGATAGTTGAGAGGTTGATGAGAAGGGAGCTCCTTAAGCTAGTTTGGGAGGAGCAGGGGGTCCGCTTGAGGCAGGATCTCATAGATGAGGTAAAGGAGAGGATATCTAATCTCTGCGGAATAGAAGAGAGGCACATCATAATAGATGCCCCTAAGATAGAGTTCGTCGGCGGTGAGCTCCCCAAGATAGTCAAAGATGAAGGAGCCCTCGAACTATCTGAAGCATCCCCTGTCCTCAAGAGGCTTCTAGGTATGGATCCTTCATTTTTCAGAGTTTATACATGGCCCGAGTACAGGAAGAAGCTCAGAGAGAAGTTGAAAGATGCTACTAGAAGAGGTGTTGATCTCATTTGCTGATCAGGAACTACATATTCTGTTGTGATGACGAGAGGAAAGCTATATCGATGCTTTTACTCGGTTTAGCCAGATTGAACGGACAGAGAGAGGAGATGGAGCTTTGGTGCGGCCTATCTTCTGAATTAAAGAGAGGATTTGCCTTTTATGAGGTATCATCATACCAAGGAAGGAAGCTAGTCCCTTTGACAGATTCTGAAGTGATGAAATCTGTTGTTAAGGCACTACATGGTCCTGATGACCCTAAGAGCCTCTCATATAGCTTTAGGATTTCCCTGGGATACTACTATATAAAGGGGGGGAGGCCTATCTACTTGAAGAGAGACATATATGAGCTGCACTTGAGGGGGATCGAGAGAGGAGCTTTATTATCGCTCAGATTCCTGAAGGGGATGTCCAGAATAGGTTACGATGAACTCGTCGGGAGGATAGCTGAGAGAGCTAGGGAATCCTCTATGAGCTCTAAGCTTATCTATGCCTCCTACCCAGACGAATTAAGTTCCTGTATATAGAGGTCGCTTTCTCGATAGCGCTCAAGAGGGAGTTTATCCTAGATAGGAGTTCGTCATCCAGCTCACTTGAGGAGAGAGCCTCCCTCTCCAGCTGCCTCATCAGAGCGCCCATGACCCTCTCTAGCTTTAGCCTCTGCTCCTCTATCCCGACCTCCTCCTCCGACCCCACTAGTATCACTTTAGTGCCGCAGACAGCGCAAACGACTTCCCCTCCGCTGGTCTCGAATAAGGGAGTTCCGCAGACCGGACAGATCTCAGGCAGCATCTTCCATCCTTTGAGCAGAGCATCAGCCATCTTCCTGCTCTTCTCATCCTCTGAAGGGCCCATTCAAACTCACTATGCATGGGGAGATCATCCTTAAAATCTTCCCGGTATGAAGTGGAGGCTTATGAAAGGTCCTCTAAGCTGAAGGTAAGTTACCTCAAATGAGTGCCTTCAAAAATGGAAGGATAATTCGCTCCTTTATGCTACGATCATCGGAGAATCTGATGATACCGCTCGCGTTAATCACCTAATGAACTCGGGAGACCTCTGAGATCATACCTCTGATAACTTTAGCTAATTTTCCATGAATACGATTATCTATTTCTCAAAGAGAGGGGATAGGTCTCAACTCACTATCAAGT
>JAVCBY010000032.1:0-2561 GCA_037917625.1 Thermoproteota archaeon
CCCTCTTAAATTCCTTAATAACCACGTATTTATTACCAATTCTTTCAGCGATTCCGTTCTCGAGTAGTAAGTACTTCGGATCTCCTGGCCCAGCTTCCCCTATCTCCTCCCCTCTCCTGCCGTATATACTCTTCCTCTCGATCCTATGCCCTATCCTCACTAGAGAAGGGGAATTGGGCCTGAAGTACCACTTGAACTCATATATATCAAAGAAAAGATGCCCTAATACAGTTCCATCGACTATCACTTCATATGATGTGTCTAAATACGGTGCTCTGCCCAGGAGGACTACTTCATTGATTATAAGATCCTCATAAGCTCCCGCACCGAATTGACCCTCAAGGACCCCTCTCAATAGCTTGAGATCCCAATCGAATGCAGGTCTCGGGTCGCTGAACTTGGATATCGGAACTGTAACGGCTTCCCCCAAGCGTCTCGAGACCAGCGGGACATTTTCCAGAGAATCCCAGTAGAGCCTCATAAGATCCCTCTACCTAAGGTTCCCAGCTATAGCTACCTCATGCTGCATTGAAGCTCATGGTCAGGCTGATGTGAGCGAAGTGCATCTACTTAAACTTTTCATATCAAGTCGCTCCTTGACGCGATGAAAAAAGGTTAAGGAAGCTTGTATGTTCCTTCCTCAGCTTTCTTGACCAATCCAGACTTAACGAGGGATCTCATCTTCCCAGTTACCTGTTGTACAGGTATTCCCAGCTCCTTCGCAATTTCTCCGCATTTAGCAGGCCTTCCCAACTTTTTCATCGCATCTAATATCTTTTTAGATAAGTCATCTAGCTTTACCTCCTCTTTCTCCTTAACTTCCTTCTTAGCTGAGGACTTTCTACTGCAGGGCATACGCTCCCCAGACTTTGAGTGAGGATTTACTTATAAATATTTCAAGGGTAGGAGTATTGGGGTAAGCGTAACGGATGAAAAATTCAAATTTTCTATCATTCGATGAGCCCCGCAATCGCTCCCATCAAATACGTCAATTGTTGAATTACAATTATAATATACTACTCAACTGAAACTTCGGTGATAGTTGTGATGGTGATCGATTGGACCGATTTCCCCAATCCTCCCAGAGGTATAAGGAACCTCGATATCACAGAGGTGAGGAGAGTATACGATTATGAACTGCCCCCTCTGGTCATCTACGCTGGTGTAGCTGAGGACGAAACGGGAAGGGTTATCCCAGTCGTAGCGATCCTCGAGGAAGGCACCAATATGGCTAAGCTCTATCTCTTCGAGGAGAAAGATACAGTGAGGGAGAAGGAACTCATAGCTTCCTTCGCTTGAACGAAAACATTTTTCTTGAAATCCCCCCTCTGGCTCGGGGATATCATGAGGATAGCGGTTTTAGGAGCTGGAACGATGGGCCATGGGATAGCTCAGGTAGCTGCTATGGCAGGTTATGAGGTTCACTTAAGGGATGTGAGCGATGAATTTGTCCAAAAGGGGATAGAGAGGATAAGAGCTAGCCTAAATAAATTCCTGGAGAAGGGAAAAATCAGTAAGGAAGAGATGGAGTCAGTTTTAAGCAGGATACATGGGACCACGGATCTAGAATCGGCCGTAAAGGATGTTGATTTCGTTATAGAAGCTGTCCCAGAGGTCTTCGATATTAAAGCAGAGATATTCAGGGAGATAGATAGGATAGCTCCTTCTCACACGATATTCGCAACTAACACCAGTAGCTTACCTATATCGGAATTAGCATCAGTCACTTCAAGGCCAGATAGATTCGTAGGGATGCACTTCTTCAATCCCCCTCAGTTAATGAGGCTTGTCGAGGTCGTAAGGGGCGATAGGACATCTGAGGAGACCGTGAGGAAGACGATTGAGTTAGCTAAATCTATGGGGAAGGAGCCCATATTAGTGAAGAAGGACGTCCCAGGGTTCATAGTGAATAGGATATTAGTCAGATGGCTTAATGAAGCTTGCCTCATAGCTGAGAGGGAAGGGAAGGATATAATCCTCATAGATAGCTCCTTGAAGGGGAGAGCTGGGCTTCCCATGGGGGCTTTCGAGCTCTCCGATTACATAGGCTTGGATGTGATGAAGGATATAATAGATGCTATGGTTAGGAGAGGCTTCAAGCTCAAGCCTTGCTCTAAGTGGTCAGAGCTAGTAAGTGAGGGGATGTTAGGCGCGAAGACAGGCCATGGATTTTATGACTGGAGCAAGGGGAGGCCTCAGATTCCACCTAATCCGGGTGCTGATTTCGATCCAATGGAAGTGCTCTGCATGGCAGTGAATGAAGCTGCTTGGCTCCTCAGGAACGATGTGGCTTCCGCTGAGGAGATAGATAGAGCTGTGATCTTGGGGCTGAACTTTCCGAAGGGTCCCCTGAGGATGGCTGATGAGTACGGATTGGATAAAATAAAGGGCATCATAGAGAGGAAAGCTAAGGAGTTCGGCCTCCCTGAATACGCTGTTGATCCTCTGATAAGCGAGAAGGTAGCGAGAGGGGAGCTAGGTATCAGCTCAGGCAGGGGGTTCTTCGATTATAGTATTAAGCAGAAGGAGTTCGGTCCGGTGATCTATAAAGAGAGCCCCCC
>JAVCBY010000006.1:0-2469 GCA_037917625.1 Thermoproteota archaeon
ACTCTATGTAGATAGGTAGGTGAGGGGGGCACAAAATTTTTATCAATCCAGCCCTCCAAAGTTGGGTCGTCATGAGGGGATACGGCTTAATTCATTGGATAGATCTCAATAAGAGGAGCGTCAGAAGTGAGCAAGTTCCAGATGATCTAGCTTGGAATTTCATAGGAGGGAAAGGCTTAGGGGCTAAGATCCTTTACGATATGACTGATGAGAAAACGGACCCTCTCGGACCGGAGAATCCGCTCATATTCGCGATAGGTCCCTTCACGGGGACAGCTATACCATACTCTGGCAAGGGGACCTTCGTCTTCAAATCGCCTCAAACGGGCATACTGGGGGAGTCCGTGATAGGCGGCACCTTAGGGGCTGCGACTAGGTGGGTAGGTACTACCGCCCTAGTGATCATGAATAAAGCTGATAAACCGACTTACCTAGTCCTGAGTGAGAACGGCGTTGAGCTGAGGGATGCCAGCCACTTATGGGGGAAGGACATATATGAGACGGAGGAGGAGCTCAAGAGAGAGCATGGGAGATGTTCTGTAGCCTCAATAGGACCTGCTGGAGAGAACTTAGTTAAGTTCGCTGCTATAGGGAATGAGAAGTGGAGGCAAGCTGGCAGGACCGGTGGAGGGGCTGTCATGGGATCAAAGAGACTGAAAGCGATAGTAATAGAGTACGATAAGCAGGAGTGGGATGCTCAAGATCCAGATGGAGTGAGGAAGTACTCAGCGGAGGAGATAGTTCCAAGAGCTAAGGAGGAGCTGAAATCTTATTTTGAGAGAGGCACTCCTGGGGCAGTTGAGCTAGCCAACCTCTGGGGTTTCTTCCCCAGTTACTATTGGTCTAAGGGTTCTTTAGATGGATGGGAGAACATAGCTTGGGATGCGATAAAGAGGGAGGTCTTCGTGCGTCCTAAGGCTTGCTTCGGCTGCCCCACTCCATGCGGGAGGTACAGTAAAGTGAGGGAAGGTAAGTACGCTGGGAGCGAAGTGGAGCTAGAGTACGAGACGATATTCGCGATAGGGGGTCTCAATGCTATAGCTGATATCAAAGCTATAGTCTGGCTCAACGATCAAGCTGATAGGCTCGGGATGGATACTATAACGCTTGGCAACGTTTTCGGTTTCGCCATAGAGGCTTATAGGAGGGGTAAGCTAGATCCGGGCTTCAAGTTAGATTACGGAGATCCAGAATCCCTATATAAGCTCGCGGAGATGATAGCTAAGAGGGAAGGTGTAGGAAATATCTTAGCTGAGGGCGTAGCTAAAGCATCTAAGGAATTGGGATTGGAGGAAATAGCTATTCATGTAAAAGGGCTTGAGCCCGCTGGATACGATCCGAGGACCCTGAAGAGCATGATATTAGGTTACGGTGTCTCCCCCAGAGGGGCTTGCCACCTCAGGATAACTGGTTACTACGCTGACACAAGGGGATTGGGAGGGGACAGGAAGACGATAGACATGGAGAAGACGAAGGTCTTAGCGAACCTAGAGGAACTCGCAGCTATAGGGGATTCCTTAGTCCTCTGCAGGTTCTCAACTAGGACTTTAATAGCTTGGGAGCAGATGGCTAAGTATTACTCTATGATCACGGGGAGGGAGGCTACTGCTGATGATATGATGAGAGCAGCCAGGAGGATAATAAACCTGACGAGGATGTACAATGTGAGGCTAGGATTGAGGAGGAAGGATGATAGGCTCCCGAGGAGGCTCCTCAAGGAGTCATTCATCCACGATGGTGAGGAGAGGAGGATAACTGAGGAGGAGCAGGAGAAGTTCCTCGATCTCTACTACGAGCTCAGGGGATGGGATGGGGAGGGAGTACCTAAGCGAGAGACCCTCAGGGAGCTGAATCTCATCTAACCGAATATAGTTTTACATAAGTCCTCCCTGGGCCTCAATAATCTGAACCTTCCTCCCTCTATACCTACGACTGCTGGGAGGGGCCTGAGATTATATCTGCTCGCCATCGAGAAGCCGTAAGCTCCAGCGTTCTTGAAGGCTATCAGATCCCATGGCGGGCCTTCCAACCGTCTTATACGGGCTCTGGGGATTGGATGTAATGATACCATTCCTCAGGGAGAACTTAATGAAACCGCTCCACTCAGCCCTTCCCTGGATACCTCTCTTCTCCTGTGAGCCATTGAGCGGGGCCTCAATTCTCTCAGCTGGCATTCTACTGGCTATAATGATAATGCCTTTCATGCACAGCTTGATACAAGATGCGTATAGGAGCGTCCCCTGGATTTACAGGGAGGCGATACTCTCGATAGGGGCCAACAGGTATGAGTATTATAAGATGATGATCTCCCTCATAAAGCCCGCAATATTCGGCTCGCTCCTCTTAGGCATAGGGAGGGCTTCAAGTGAGACGGTCGCGGTCACTTTAGTTATAGGGAATGCATTCAACATATCCTTCTGCATATTCGCCCCAGGGTATACGATACCCTCTTTAATAGCGAATCAATTC
>JAVCBY010000015.1:0-2217 GCA_037917625.1 Thermoproteota archaeon
AGACTCTACTCAGTGCCCATACGCATGCCCCCTCTTACGGCACCACTTATTTATAAAGTTTTCCTACAATGGGCCTCGATATCAAAGGAAAAATTTTACTTGAGCTTTACAATGATGATTTGAGGGATCATTGGGATGAGTTAACTCTCTCAATGGAAGTAGATGGCTCGATAGCTCAAGAATCGAAAGTATCATCAATAATACATCCAGAGAAGCTATGAGGATGCATCTGGAGGACCTGAAGAAAGTTCAAGGGAGGAGGGAGCCAGAGTCCGGGGAGCTAGCGGGAGTTTATCTGGAGGAGGAGTTTGAAGATGAGGGTATTCATTGATGCGCCCCTCTTCATCTACCTCAACGCTGTTGAGAGGAGGGAGCTGATGTTCCCATACGAGGAATTCTACTTGGATATATTGGCAGGATATAGCTTATACCGATGTGCTGGTCTTAGATGAATATATAAGTAAGAAATACGGTATTCCTTACGAGATCTTCATAGGCTCATAGGATCTTCAGTCCTGCCATACGTTACACTGATAAGTTTAGGAGAGGTTGAGTATAGATACGCGATGGAGTTGATGAAATGAGCCTCAGGCCCTCCGATGCCTCGCATGTCGGAGCCATGAGGAGCAGTGGGGTCAGCCTCATTATCAGTGAGGATAATTTCGATAGAATAGAGATTAAGAGGATCTGGATGACTAACTCATTAAAAACAACTCTCATCAAGTGATCCCTTATCGTGAACATGCCCCTCTTGAGGGGGTCCCTTTGATCTCCGGACTCGAGGGCGCCCTCCTAAATCTTGAAGATGCTCTCCAACGCCAGGATCTTAATCCTCCATAAAAATAGGAGGGTTCAGTCCAGGTATATCCTCATATCCTCAACTACGGCCGATGGTATGGGCAGGTCCTTCATAGTGAAGAGGCCTGGAGGGGCATTCATTACCTTAGGTATCATGTTTATCACGACTGCGACGGTTCCTATGTCACCATGAACTCCCCCAATCTTCTTCTCCTCTATCCTGGGTGTGCCCTCTATTATCACCGTATCATGCTCCTCCTCGACTAAAGCATGGGATACGAACTCGAGCACTATGACGGGCTTCCCATCCTTTATCCCATGGGCTACGCTCTTCAGTCCCGCTACCTGACCTGGCTTGACTGTGACGTAAGCCTGAACTTCCCTATCAGCTATGACAGGTTCCGGTGGGAATTCCTTTATCTCATCCAGCTTCCAGCCCAATGCAGCAGCTATCATAGCTATGGATTCTGTCAATCCAACGTGACCCGTTATCTTCTTCTCCTCTATCATCTTCTTGAACTCTTCAGGCGATAACCCAGTCCCTATCTTCTTCTGATAGGGTATCCTCCTCTTCTTAGAGTCCATCATCCTTATCACTTTTATGCTGTCCACTTTAGTGCAAGCTCCAGTCAGCATTATCGGGAGGGCATCCATCAGATAGCCAGGGTTTATCCCAGTGCCAAGTACAGTGACACCATAATCCTTAGCTAACTTATCTATCTTCGCTGAGAGCTCTGGGTAACGATAGTATGGATATGAGAGCTCCTCACATGTGGATATGACGTTGACGCAATGCTTTACGCAAGATTCTATCTGAGGGTAGACATCAGGTAAGTAGGATTTCGTAGCTATCACAGCTATATCAGCCTTCACCTCATCCAGTAGCTTGTCTAAGTCATCCCTCACAGTCACTCCCAGCTTCTTGTCCAATTCGAGAACTTCTCCGAGATCCTTCCCGATCAGGTCAGGAGCTACGTCCACAGCCCCGACTATCTTTATGCCCTTCTTCTCAAGCAAGCCCTTCGCTATAGCTCTACCTATGGGGCCGAGGCCCACGCAGACTACCCTCAGCTCCTCCATAATAGCACCCCCGCGTAGGGATGAGGAAAATAAAAAAGTTTGTGGTAAATAAAATTAACAAAAAATTATATGAGGAGGAGCCTTCCGTAACCTGAGATCGGCTCCTTATACCCTAACCTCCTGAGCATAGCCCAGAGAGTGGCTGTGTTGCTCGAGAAGACGGGCTTCCCCATCTTCCTCTCTAAATAGTCTATAGCAGTTATCGTAGGCAAGTTAGTGCAGCTTATGAATATACCGTCAGCTCCCTCATGCCTGAGCCCCTCCACCAATGAGATCAAAGTTCCCTCATCAACTCTCCCTATCTCAAGGTTATTCTTAACTATTGAAGCCCTTAAACTA
>JAVCBY010000019.1:0-2131 GCA_037917625.1 Thermoproteota archaeon
CTAGCTAGGGCCAATCTGTGTGCGGGATGTGGTGTCTGCTTAGAATACTGTGAGAGAAACGCTATAAAGCTCTCACAGAAGGTCTCAATCGATGATTCTTGTGATAAGTGCGGCCTCTGTAATGAAGTCTGTCCCCTCTCGTCATATTTCGTGAAGTTAATTGATCTCTCATAACTTTATGTTCAGCTTGCTAGCTTCCTCCCTGAGGACAGATTCTATAGCTCCCTTGCCCCTCTCAGTCGGTTTAGCTAGGTCACCGGGGTCGCCCTGACCTTCAGCCTCTATCAACATCCCCTCGCTCACGAACTTATCGAACCTCCTCGGAGGGAGGATCGCGAAAGCCACCCTCCCACTCACATCCAGATTCGTGACGACATCGTATCTCTCTCTAGCATCAATTAGTAATGCTTTAAGACCATCAAATCCCTCTGATCTGACTATCGTCCCCCAGAAGCAATCAGTGCCACTATAAATCCTCCTCTCCCTGTCTATCCTCTTCCTAAGGCCAGAAAAAATTATCGATGCGAATCTAATCCTGGCAGCATTCAGAAAATCATTAGGTGAACGGCACGATCCTTTAGCTTGAAGCCACGCCTCCCTGAGGTCTCTTCCAATTCTCTCAATTCCTTCGAGCATCCCGCTGGCCTCCAGCTCCTCGAGAGGTAAGAAGCTGTAAACTGCCCTCTGGACCTCACTGCTCACATACCTCAAGTCTAAGCCCTTAAGCATCTTATCTGGGACTTCCCTCAGGTATGCTGCAGCTATCTCAACTGCTAAAAGTCTAGGATCCTTCAAGCTCAAGGACCCCCGGCCAAGAGGGGCAAGGGAGCTATAGAATCTGTCCTCAGGGAGGAAGCTAGCAAGCTGAACATAAAGTTATGAGAGATCAATTAACTTCACGAAATATGACGAGAGGGGACAGACTTCATTACAGAGGCCGCACTTATCACAAGAATCATCGATTGAGACCTTCTGTGAGAGCTTTATAGCGTTTCTCTCACAGTATTCTAAGCAGACACCACATCCCGCACACAGATTGGCCCTAGCTAGTATTTTAAGGGCTTCAATAGGATCCTCGCTTATAATTACATTTTTTAAGACTTTCATGGTACTTCTTGAAGTGCGGGAGAGGTTAATGAACCTCTCTGAATCTATTTCATTCACTGAGATCGATGTTCCATGAATAGATGCTTTCATCGGCTTCTCCCTCACAGTTCCGCAGAGTCCTCTCATCCTCTCAGGAGGGTCCACCCATCTCCACATCCCATAGGTCAGCCAGCAAGTATCGTAACCCCTCTCCCTCGCGTACTTAATCAGGAATTCCTCCCATCTCTCCCAGAGATAGCTGTATCTTTCCCTCAACCTCCCGTAATCTGATAGCCTTGAGGCCGGACATAAGTAACAGCCCAACCTCTCGAACCCCTCGAAGTAGAGTGGATTTACCCTCAAACCCCTTATCCTTATGTATAGCCATGCCTGCAAGTTACTCCAATCGTTCAATGGGGCAGCCGTTAAGAAGCCGGGGAGCCAATCGTTCCTCCATAGGTAAGGGCTACGCATCCTAGCTGAGGATTCATACCTCCTCTGACCCACTAAAGTTAAGCCCGGTCTGAGGTGCTTGAGTGCTCTATATGTCGGCATCAACTTTATCACTTTGCAGCACCACCTGTAATCCCTTGCAGGTGGGCCGAAGCGATCGAGGCTCCTCCAAAATGAATCGCCAGCCTTCCCGATTATATCGCAACCGATGCTCTCAACGAAGCTGATAGTCTCGGGGAGCTCCAATCCGGTATCGTTGAAGTAAGTCAGGAAATCAATATCACTCCTCCTCACGATCTCCAACAGTACTGAGCTATCCTTACCTCCCGAGAAGGAAACTATGGCTCTCTTCCCTTTCGTCAATCGCCAAATTATTCTGATGGACTCGAACTCTTTGGATAAGACTGAAGACTCATTCATCGAGATGACCTTACTCCAGCTATTTTTGACATCTAATGGTTCCCTTGCCCTCTTAAATTCCTTAATAACCACGTATTTATTACCAATTCTTTCAGCGATTCCGTTCTCGAGTAGTAAGTACTTCGGATCTCCTGGCCCAGCTTCCCCTATCTCCTCCCCTCTCCTGCCGTAT
>JAVCBY010000031.1:0-2103 GCA_037917625.1 Thermoproteota archaeon
AAGGTCTTATACCTCCTATTGAGCTCAGCTAACTTCACTCTTAGGGATCTCTGCTCCTCATTCATCGATCCCCCCACTACGTTCACATGCACAGCATTAATGGGTAAGGCTCTGGTCTCACTGAAAATCTAACTCAAGAATCCGTGATAGAGGTCCTAGGAAGGGAGGTAAAGGAGAAGATAGCAATTGGAGCCGATAGAGAGGTCATACCAGAGAGGATAATCGTGCACTCACTCGCCAACCCTCAGCTACCGCTGGATCCTAACTGGAAGGTGCCGGCTCAAGTCCCGACTAGGTTCGATAATAGGCCATTGGACTTGAGGAGACCTGAAATTCAGGCGATATTCAAAATAGAGTCTTCCTTACTCGATGGAATGGAGGATTGGCTCAGAAGAAATGGTTTCATAAGAGTATTCACTCCAGCGCTCATAGGAGCAGCTAGTGAGAGTGGAGCCGAGGTGTTTAAGGTCATCTACTTCGATAAGGAGGCTTATCTAAGGCAAGACCCCCAACTTCACAGGCAATTGACAATCTTAGGAGGTTTTGAGAGAATTTATGACCTTGGAACAAACTGGAGAGCTGAATTGAGTAGGACTCCAAGACATTTGAGTGAGTTCAGATCTTTAGCGGTAGAATTAGCATTCATAGAGAATGAACAGGATACTATGAGGGTGGAGGAGCAGATCGTAAGGGAAGGGATTAAGAGGGTTGTTGAGGAGAGGTCTAAGGAACTGGAGCTCCTTAATGTGGATCTGGAAGTCCCTAAGGTACCGTTCCCCGAGCTAAGGTTCCCGAAGATTTACGACATTCTCGAAGAGTATGGGAAAGTTATTGAATATGGAGAGGATTATGATACTGAAAGCGAGAGAATTCTTTGGCAATATGTGAGAGAGAACTATAATTCTGACTTCTTTTTCGTCAATCGCTTCCCCTTCAAGGTGAAGCCTTTCTACGTGATGAAGGAAGATGATACTTGGGCTAGGAGCGTGGACCTTCTTTATAAAGGGTTAGAACTAAGTTCTGGAGGGCAGAGAGAGCACAGATATGACGTCCTGATATCTCAGATAAGGGAAAAGGGTCTAGATCCCAGAAGCCTAGAATGGTTCACTAAGTTCTTCGCTTACGGGGCTCCACCACATGGTGGATTCGCGATAGGTATAGAGAGACTCCTAATGAAGATGTTAGAGCTGAGCAGTGTCAAGGAGGCCTCACTGTTTCCTAGAGATCCCGATAGAATTCTGCCTTAATATGAAGACCTTAATTACGACAATTATCGTAAAATGATAATGATGGGGTGAGATGTGGAGAGCATGATGAGGAAACTGTTGCCCCTGCTATTGATACTGCTGCTGTATAGCCAAGCTCAGATCTCAGCCGATGGTATAAGGTATGGGGGAGACGCTATAGTCCTCATGGGGAGCGGCCCTGAATCCATCAGTAAGCTTTGTTCAGTGAGGCTCCTAAGTTTCATAAGCCCCAACGGGACCTCACCACTCATCGTTCAGAATAGTACTTTCAATAGAGTGGTATTCAATGGGACTCATTTGAGTTTCGTTTTAGAAAGGAACTCCACAGTTATTGCGAGCAAGGGTTACGGAGTATCCTTTCTTCCCCCATTTCTGATCAGAGTTGAGAATGGGAAAATCGTTGAGGTCAACTACCTGAGCGATAGGGCTAGCTTCGGGAACTTCGAGTTGATTGAGGCGAAGAAAGGACAGAGCGCGAGGATATCCATAGATGGTGAGATAATCGAGGGATCATGGATTCCGGAGTTCGAGGGATGGCTATTCCATAGGGAATGGGGCGCTTATATGGAACCATCTTACCTGCTTCTCTTCAACAACGGGACTTATGTCGCTTTCGGAGGAATAACTAAATCTTATACAAATTTCGTCACCTTAGAAAATATTAACCCTCAGTATTCGAGAGTTGAATTATCACTCTTGAATAACTCCATTTTCCTCAGGGCCTTTGGACCCCCTATTAAGCGCTCGATCGCGTCTAGGAATGTCTCTGGGAGGGAAACAATGAATTCAGAATCAACGCCGAGCTGAGAGCATAATTCGGAGAGTATCACGGAAGAGGATATTCCGTCGGGCGTTC
>JAVCBY010000026.1:0-2019 GCA_037917625.1 Thermoproteota archaeon
TCATCGTAATCTCCTCTTGCAAGAGACCCAAATAGACCCACTGCGATTATCTCCTCTTTCCTCAAAGCGACTTCTCTTATCTCATCCAGTATCTCCATCACGCCAGAACCACCTCAAGAACTCCTCAGCCTTTCTCACTGATTCATCCGATTTATGAAGTAAGTTAGATGCAATATCCTCTGTGCAAAGCTCGGATGGGCTTCTCCACACTCCTCCCCTCAGCCCCCCGTAAGTGGAGCGTCCGTGCCAAGGAGCTGCCTCTCTCGCATACTCAGCGATCTTTATAAATTCATCTCCGAGAAATCCCCTCTCAATAAGCCTCTCAATCTGCCCTGATGGGTCATGCGTCCACTCATATGCTTCGAAGCATGATATAACAGCTTTCGCAGCTTTCTCTATCGCAAGTTGTGCATAGTGGACTACGGTAACCCAATCCCTCAGCTCATAATATCTTCTCGCTCTCTCAAAGTCCTCTTTCGCTTCCCTGAGGAGCCTGAGGGATTCCTCCTTATTGTCCACAAGCGATAAGAGATCCCCTATTAAAAAAATATTTAGGGTGATTGTAGGATTAACTATCCCTTCTCTCTCAGAGGCCTTAGATTACCTCTTTTTTCTCGTTTAATCAACGGATTTTGAGATACTCTAAATAATTTTACCGATACTGAGAGTTTACAGATATAATCGTGGAATACTCCCTGAAGGTGAGAGTCCTGAGTATTCAGAGCTGTTGGAAAACCGAAGCGAGATCTCAAATGATAATACTATCTTAGTGGAGGGAATACTGAGAGCCCCGGAAAATATGAAAAGCTGCTGAAGGCATCGATATCGATCTTATCAAGAGATACTCATTACCATTTCAGAGTTCCTCGAGGAGAAAAGGATCTCTAGTCGCCCGAGGAACTTTATCTTGAGTGTTTTGTAATTATCCTCACGCGCAAATCCTTCGAAATCCCTTTATATCGTTATTTTGTAGTGAGATATCTCTAACTGAGAGATTTCTTGAAGCGAAATCGTAAGTAAGGGTTATTTAATGTGCATCCTAATTTTCCATATGCGTTGGATCTTCCTCCTAATAATACTCTTGAACATTATCACCCTCACAATCGTTTATACATTGAAGATCCCCGAGACTTCGGAAAAGTACATTGAGAGCACGCGCTTAGTGGTCCTCATGGACAACAACCCCTACAAACAGGGGCTTAAAACAGCTTGGGGCCTCTCAGTGCACGTTGAGATTAATGAAACGAGATTGCTCTTCGATACGGGGCCCGATCCAGCTGTCCTGAAGGCGAACGCTGAGGAGCTAGGCATAGATCTGACTAAGATAGATTTCGTCGTAATAAGTCACGCACATGGAGATCACACGAATGGATTGAAGCTATTAGCCTCGATCAAGCCTGGAATTAGTGTTTATGTTCCAGATGAGGGCCTCGCGAGATATGTTAGGAGCTTGAGGCCAATCCGAGTGAACGATACCCTCGAGATAGCTGGAGGGATTTACGTCATCAAACCACTCTACGGCCCCCCGATTGAAGAGGCCTTAGCCATAGAGACTAACAGAGGGCTTGCGATCTTAGTCGGCTGCAGTCATCCCGGCGTCGTTAATATCGTCAGGCAGGCCGTGAGGGACATCGGAGTGAGGCCCTACATAGTTCTAGGAGGCTTCCACATGGCTGGAGCTACGCTTCAGGAAGTTCAGGGAGTCGTATCTCAGCTCTCGGAGATGGGTGTGGAGAGGATATACCCTATACACTGCAGCGGGGACGCTATCAGGAGTTACCTCTATGGTGACAGTCATAGAGGAGGTGGAGTGGGCCTGGAAATAGTCAT
Source organism: Thermoproteota archaeon (assembly GCA_037917625.1). Classification (GTDB taxonomy): domain Archaea; phylum Korarchaeota; class Korarchaeia; order Korarchaeales; family Korarchaeaceae; genus Korarchaeum. The sequence goes on from JAVCBY010000026.1 coordinate 1,831, forward strand.
TCGAGATAATGTGGACTCCATGGAGGACTCTCCCTGAGATCGGAGTAGGCTCGGGATTACTGATTTCTAGGGCTGAAGAGGGTCTCCCGTAGAATGTTTATAATAGCTGAGAGCGAGGGGTCAGCAAGTCCCATGAGAAAATTCTCGCTTAATAGAATGGGTCAATCGTCTAATTGAGGGAATCGAGGG
>JAVCBY010000053.1:0-1994 GCA_037917625.1 Thermoproteota archaeon
TTGGAAGGAGTGAAAATTCAAAGAGGGCTCCCTCTATCGAGGAAGCGTCGAAAATCCATGAGGAAGTGAAAGAACTAACTTCAGTCCCGAAGGAAACTGAGTTAAATTCAGGAATATCTGAGAGCACTCAGACAATCGATCAAAGGCGGAGAGCTTCGGAATACAGCTCTTCTGGATACTCTATATTGATAGCGTTGACCATAGCTTCCCTCATCATACTGGCCTTGCTGCGGGAGGCCCTGAGGCGTACCTAAAGGAAATAATCAGCACGCCCTCCTATCATACTTTAATAGTTCCGGGGCCCCAGTCACCTTTTTATACAGTGAGAGCCCTTCTAGCTCGATATGTCCACTGGTAAGCAGTTATTGGAGGAGCTGAGGAAGGATGAGGAACTGAGGAAAGCTCTAGCTGAGGAGCTAATACCAGAGGTTCTGAGGAATAGGGAGCTCAGGAGGGCTTTACTTCTAGCGATATCCAGGGAGATGGCGACCAAAGAGGATATAGAATCCCTGAGAAGGGCGACCAAGGAAGATATAGAGTCCTTAGGGAGAGCGACCAAGGAAGATATAGAGTCCTTAAGGAAGGCGACCAAGGAAGATATAGAGTCCCTAAGGATGACGACTAAGGAAGACATAGAATCCCTGAGAAGGGCGACCAAAGAGGATATAGAATCCTTAAGGGTGACAACTAAGGAAGGCATGGAGAAATTAGAGGCTGAGCTGAAATCTTATGTAGATGCGAGAGTGACTGAGCTTAGATCTTACATAGATAGTAGGGTGGATGGCATAAACGCGAGGATAAGCGATCTCTACGGCATCCTCAAAGCCTCCTTAATCGCGATAGTGATCACGCTGGCCTCAACAATACTCGTTCCGCTGATACTGAGGATACTTTTTTAACATCTCCTGCTATAATTTTTAAAATCTAATACATGAAGTATCGCTACTTACAGGAGTTGGTGCGAGTCATCGCTGAGAGAGTGGGTGCTGCCTGCGTGAAGGACCTAGAGTCTCTGATCGGGTCGCAACCTCCTAGTCCACCGTTACTGGTTGTGGATGATGAGAAAGTCTATCAGAGCATGCAAACTTCAAGTGCGTTGAGGAGCTCTTAAACAGAGTGGAGTTACAGTGGAGATGAAGTATTACGAGGTCCCACTTGATGCAGTAGCAGAGCGTCTTAAGGTTCTCTAGAGGGGCTACCGGACCTCCTAATAGCGGTCCTCTTCGGTTCCATCCTGAGGAGGAAGTTCATCAGGGACATGGGCATAGCAGTCTATTTCCGCTATGAGGAGAGCTTGAAGGACTTAATAAGCTAGCAGATCGTCAGATGGGACCCAAGATAAGCTCGCGTATAGGAGAGTGACATTAGTTATTAACTGAGGTGAGGAGGTGGAAAGTCTGCTCCCCGAAATGATTAGCAGTAGTTAGAGAGTTTCTCAGGTTACTACAAGAAGGTAAGTGCTGGGAGGTGACTTATGCGGTCAGTATTTACTGTCAGAATATCATATGTCGGCTCCCTCATTATATTGCATTACGAACTTCTCAGAATTGTAATATCTTTGATCTCAATTGGCTCATATTTTGTATGGAAATTCTCAAATTGGCGGCTTCAACCCACCCCCGATCATTCAGCATTTATAAGCTAAGCTGTAGTTATTTATAGGTGGGTACATTGGGTAGTTATATAACTGTCTCCACGAAGGTGAGGAGGGAGGTCGTAGAGAGAGCTAAGAGCCTCGGCATCAATCTATCCGAGTTCTTGCGGAGGAAGATCGAAGAGGAGGTCGAGAGAAGGGAGCTCGAGTTGATCATGCTGAGGCTTGACGGATTGAAAGACGTCCTAGATGCGATAGATGTTGAGAGGATCGTTAGGCACGTGAGAGAGGATAGGGAGGGACGCTGATGGCCTACCTCTTCGATGCCTCATCTTTGGTCAAAGCGTTGAAGCTCAGGAGAGCGGATCTATTAGCTAAAAATTACATACAATGGTTGACG
>JAVCBY010000027.1:0-30706 GCA_037917625.1 Thermoproteota archaeon
CCATAATCCCCGCTATCTCCTTAAACACTTTTAATTGTCCTCCCGGGAAGGATGGCTAAATTATTTAAGGAGTGAGTCGTCATCCCCTTATGAGGCTGTTGAGCTTCAAGCACAAGGGCTCGCTTGATTACGGAGTTATGATCGATGATGAAGTGATACCATCGAGCGAGCTATCTATGAGGATGGGAAAGAAGCTGCCTCTGACCCTCGAGGAGCTCATAAGGCTTCCGATCATAGATGAAGTAATTAGCCTCCCCGATAAGCCGTTCGGGAGGACTATGAAGGTGGAGGAAGTCGAGATCCTGAGGCCGATATCGAATCCCCCGAAGATAATTTGCTTGGGGAGGAATTACGTTGAGCATGCTGCTGAGACAGGTAGCAAACCTCCAGAGGAGCCGATAATATTCATGAAGCCTAGGACAGCGCTCAACGATCCCTTCTCCGACGTAACAGTGCCCGATGATTACACGAAGGAAGTCGATTATGAGGGGGAGATAGCACTCGTTATGAGGGAGGGGGAAGGAAGTTGAGCGAGCGTGAGGCTAAGGCTTCGATACTCGGTTACATGGCTTTCAATGATGTCACAGCTAGGGACATACAGAGGAGAGATAAGCAGTGGGTTAGGGGGAAGAGTATAGATGGCTTCGCCCCAATAGGTCCTTGGATAGATGTTAGTGCGGATTTCGATGAGCTCGAGGTACTCACTTTCGTTAACGGGGAGCTGAGGCAGAGAGCTAGCTCTAAGGAGATGATATTCAAGCCATGGGAGATAATAGAGATATTGAGTAGGGGGATGACCATAGAGCCTTGCGATATAGTGGCTACTGGTACGCCATCCGGCGTGGGCGCTTTCTCTAACCCCCCGAGGCTCCTGGATCATGGTGATGTAGTGGAGGTGGAAGTTAAGGGAGTTGGGAGGATTAAGAACAGGATAATATTCGAGAGTAAGTTACCTTAATCTATACTGAGTCCCAGGATCCCTCTAGCTGCTATACCTATGGTGTACGAGAGGGCTGCTACACCCAAGCTTATGAATAGCATCTCCAAGGCGGACCTCATTATGCTCCTCTCCCTTATGATCGCTAAGTATACTGAGAAGAGTATTATCATTATTGAAGCGAGGGATAGCATCAATAAAAGAGCCGATAATATGTCTTCCATTAAGAGGAACGGTAGGATCAAGAAGATCACGACTGTAATATAAGTGATCCCCGTATAGAACGCTCCCCTAAAAGGATTACCTCTCAACTCCGATTTCCTAGATAGATACTCTGAAGCTGACATGGAGAGGCTCGCTGCTATCCCTGTGATGAGGCCCGCAGCTGCTATATACTTCGAGCTCTGAAGGGCCATGGAAAATCCTGCTAATGAGCCCGTAAGCTCAACTAGAGCATCACTCAGCCCTAATATCATCGATCCTATGTATTCTACCCTCTCCTCCTTTATCATATTGGCTAACTTCTCCTCATGCTCGAGCTCATCATCGATCACCCCCTTGAACTCCTGCGATACCCTGAGGAGCTCCTCGTATCCCTTCTGAGCCCTCCCTTCAGATCTCTCCATCAATTTAATCATGAAAGTGAGCCCGAAGATCATCGATAAGACTGAGTAAAGGAATATCTTCACTTTATCAGGTTTTATATCTCTTCCAGTGAATCTCCTTATGATCTCGTAGTGTCTGAGCTCATCTTCGGCTATCTTCTTGATTAACTCCCGATTCTCCCCACTCAACCTATCAGATATCTTCATGTAGGTGTAGTAGGAGGTTATCTCATCCCTCTGGAAGTCCAGTAGGTCCATAAGACAACTCGTCTTAGAGAAAATAAAAAATTGGGGGTGGAGATATGAATCACTTCCTCGATATCATCGCGCCTAAAGCCCCGATCAAAGCGCCGATCCCTGCTAGAGCTATCCCTATGCCAGCGGGGAGCACGAAGTTAACGAGCCACAAGTGTATCTGTTGAATCGGTATCTGCTGACCGGGGTTATGGACGGGATACACATGCATCATCCAACCAGCATAGTAACCACCGTAGATAAGCGAGAAAGTTGCGATGAATACTCCTAGGGTGTATAGAATGAATGATATTACGCCCAGTCTAGATACTCTCTCCCCGTATAATGAGGAGAAGTAGAGACTGCCCAGTGGTCCGGCTATGAAGGTACATGAGGTAACCCATAGTGTACCACATACCGGCGCTTCCCCCGGCTATTATCCTGGGAATCTCAAGAGGTTCGTATGCTATGACGTGAGCAAAGCCGCTATAATCACGTGAATTATCGATGCATATCTGAATAATGATCCCGGAGTCATGGGATAGTGATGTATAACTATGGTTATAAAGCTTGCCGATCTTTTGTTCAGATCTTTTTCATGTAAGTTCAGCGGGCTAAGGTGGAAATGTTTAAATGAATTTCCCGTTCATTCATGAGATGATATCCATAAGGGCAGTGTTAAGCGGATCAGGGGGATGCGAATGAGCGTTATGATGCCTAGAGATCGGTTAGTCAGGAAAGCGCTCACCGATATATTAGGAGCTACACCAGCGGAAGTCTTGGGGAAGACATGCTCTATCTTCATGAGAGTAGTGGAGTCCTCTCAGGAGGGGGACATCATGCTCTACCTCTTCGGGTTGAGACTGGGAGAGAAGTTGGGGAAGGAACTGGGAGAAGCAGCTCAGGAAGATTCATGGAGCGTGTTATCCGAGATCTTCACGTTCCTTGGATTGGCTGAGGGCGTTGAAATTCTCGCTGAGAGGCCTAGAGGTGTGTTAATATGTGTGAAATCCCCTAGGGATCCTGAGAAGAAGGTCAGCTGCAGCTTAGCTAGAGGAATAGTGCTAGGCTTCACCTCTGCGATCTCTGAGGATCAGTTGTACGTTAAAGATCGGGGCACCTGCCCGAGCGGTAGAGCGGGATGCCTCCTAGAACTAACTAAAACTTCAGAGGATGTCCTCATGAACCCCATCAGGAGGGCTATAGTGGAGTACTTAAGGGTCAATCAAGGGGCTCATATGAGGCAGATATCTAGGGATCTAGGAATAAGCTTGGGATCCCTCAGATGGCATCTGGATGTGCTCGAGAGGAAGGGCATAGTGAGGGAGAAGAGGAAGGGGAATATGACTGAGTTCTACCTCTCCGATGTATGATCACCAGAGATCGTCATCCCATGGGACGTCTTGGCTCTCGCAAGTTCGACCGCTGAACACTATCTCTAGGACCTCCCCTGATGTCCTCGTGAATACATCCACTTCCCCAGAATCATCTTCCCTTATCGCGAGGACCACTACACTGCAGCCGTTCTCATCCTCGAGTGAGACGTAGAGCTCTTTATCCTTTATGATGCTGAGCTCCGATTCATCCTCATCTAGATTAACCCTCTCCATCCTAGCGTACCACTTCCCCCACTCGAAGGATATCGCTTTCATCCCCAGGAACTTAGCCAGGGGCTCGAGGTTCTTCAAGATCACTCTCTTCATCCCCTCGATCCCGAGGCCTATCAACTCGTGAGGCTCCTCCTCAACGCTCTGAGCGAACTTATCCCAATTCAATCCTATCTGCTCTACCTTATCCATTTCCGCTCGCTCGCCCCTTCCCTTACTAGGTAATAAGTTTTTTGGTCCGATTCCTCTGGAAAATTGAAACACTTCATGAGAGCTCGGACGCTCTCGGTAGCATTTTTGAGCCCCTTAATAAAGAGGGAGGTTTGCGAGGATTCGCTAATCGAGGACCTGGTAGAGAATCATCCGCTCAGCCTTCCCACTATCTTATCAAGTATCTTAACGTAGGCATCTTCAAATGTTCTATAAATAAGCTTAATTAGATCATAGAGGAAAATTATTAAAAAGATAATTATAGCTATCGAGAGGATTCTGTAAGCCCAATCGCCCAAGAGGGGCCTCGCGAGACTCGGTAGGTAGATCCAGAGTATTGCTAGCAAGATCACGTAGAATAGATCCGTGATCATCCTCCAGAATACAGTCCTCGTTATCCCAGCTCTCTCAACGATGAGCTCAGATATAAGATCCATTATCCCCTTGAGGGGGTTCAGTATCTTGTAACCGAAGTATATTATTATGATGAAATCGAGTAGCGTCAGCAGGAATCCGCTCTCTATTGAGAAGTTCTGCATTGATATCCTGATATCTGAGATAGATGGGGAGATGAGCCTGACTAATAGAAGAGCGAAACCCATCTTGAAGCTGTTTAGTAAGATCTCCTTGATGAGGATCGCAGCTTCAGAGCTTTCTTCTGATACTTCTGGGAGTGGTTTCCTCTTCTCTAAGATCTTCCCCTCCTCCCTCCTGCCTGACTTATATGCGATGTAAATGGATGCGAGTAGGTAAGGTATGGGAAGCATCGAGATGTATAAGAGTGCTGCTATAGGAACTGAGAATGCGCAGGATAAGAATATTGCGAAGATCCTCACGTCCCTAGCTACGGGTATCATCCTGAGCTTCCTTACATCTGCATTAAGTGATTTAAGACCGTGAGCTGCGTAACTAACTAAAATGCTGTTCGCGGAGGCCATTATAGCTAGTAAGAAGATAGAGCTATCCATGAGCCCTAGGGAGAGAGATAAGCCTGAGATTAGGGCCACATCAGATATCCTGTCTAAGATAGAATCTATGAACCCTCCCCATCCAGACGCCCTCCTGAATAACCTAGCCAATTCACCATCCACACCGTCCAGTATCGATGCTAATTGAGCGAGCAGGCCCCCGAAGATCAACATGCCGTTAGAGAGTAAGATCGCGGAGATAATGCAGAGGATAAATGATATTAATGATATCAGCATCGGATTAACTCTTATCCTCCTCTTATATATGGCGAGGGATATCCTAGTCGATATAGGCCTGTTCAAATACCTTGAGACGATGCCATCATCCGGTTTTATGAGCTCCCTCCTCAGGATCTCCCAGTACATTCTCCTCGCCTTAACTAAGTCATCAGGCGTATCTATATCCTTCCAGAGCCTTCCAGTTACATCTACGTAGTCCACTTCTCCATCCAATGCTGCTAAGTTCAGAGCGTCTGATATCTTAGCTTTAGGGCCTTTATTCCTTATGGCTTCCTCGATGTACTTCCTGGCCTTCTCCCTACATAATATTAGGCCCGTATCTATCCCATATCGGGGAGTGATATCTTTACCCGCTTTAATCACTCTTCCATCAACTAGATGGAGCTTTAAACCTTCCATAGCTTCCGATCTACTCGGATTCCTATCCAAACAAACGGTAAATGCTTTATCACTTTCATGCGATATCAAGTCCATTAGCATCGAATTCTCAAATATATGATCAGACATGATGATGAGGAACGGGTTTCCAACTCTATTTAAGGCTAAATAGACGCTGTATAAGTTCTCAAACTCACCGATATCTGCTTCAATTATCTCAACCCTGTCCCCCACTCTCCCCTCAAAGGAGGCCTTGAACTCCGGCCTCGTGACCAGCATTATCTTCTGAGGTCTGGCCCCCTCTACCCTCTCTAAGACATGATCTAAGACGGTAACTCCTGGTTCGAGTTCGAAGAGGGATTTGGGTGCGTTAGAGGAGTACTGTCCCATCCTAGAAGCTAATCCGCCGGCACAGATTATTGCGAACATCATCGGTAGATGTAGGAATAAAATTAAAGGATCATCTCTGGATTAGATGATCTCAAAGTGAGCTCCCTAGGGCAATTGATCCTCACGGGGGTCATCTCCCCGAGCCCCCTGCAGACGTATAAGTAGCTATCCCCCTTGGAGAACAGGCCGCTCGCATACCTCCTGCCATACTTACTCGGGGTCCAGATGGGACCTATGATAGGGAAGCAGACCTGGCCTCCATGCGTGTGCCCAGCTAGGATGACTCTAGCATCTGGATTCAGTTCTATTATATCTGGAGTATGGGATAGCAGTAGATCGACTTTACCCAGTTCACGCAACTTCCCCTTGAGGGATCCATCGTCCTCATACCAATCGATCCCGCCCATCCTGACCCCCCTATACTCAATAACTCTATCCATTAGGAGGGTGACTCCCGCTCGCTCCAGCACCCTCATCCCGTCCAAGATCGGTATCTTAGGATCCGCCCAATGCTCGTGGTTCCCTAAGATCCCGAACTTAGGCTTATTCACTTGCTTCAGTATCCTATAGATGGGCTCTAGGCTCTTCGTCCTCTCATCGTAAGTGTCTCCCAGTATGAAGATTACGTCAACTCCCTCTGATGCATCCCTCAGGATCTCCTCTAGCTCAGCCTCCCTCCTCCCGAAGTCATGAATGTGCATGTCCGCGAGGATCATTGCCTCTAATCCCATGCCTGAATTCAAAACGACTCTTTCTATTCTGATATAATTCCTCAGGACCCTCTCTAAAAATTTCCTTCTCATCGCTTCCTCCCTACCTTCAGCCCCATTATCTTCGCGAAAGCCCTAGCTTCATGCACCTTCCTATTAGCTATGAACCACTCGAGCGCTTCCTCAACTTCGCCCTCATTTATCGGGTTCTCCCGGATGAACTCGAGGAGGCCCTCCTTTATTATCTCATACCTCTGCCCCTCGCTCATCCTCTTGAAGTTCTTGAACCTACCGGTCACGTTCAAGTAGTGATGAGCCCTACTAGCCCATTCACTCATCGATAGCCTCAACTATTGACCAATAAAATCATTTCTTAACTCTCCTAAAGGCGAGTACCAGTATCACTAGAATCAGAGATATTACTAGAGCAGCTACTACGTAAGTCATATTAGTAACATAAGATATCCCACTATGAGTTACCCCAGCCTCCTCGAGCGATGAGATCACCGCGCTCAGTTTATCTAAAACGCTCCCCTGCTCCGTGGGTGAGGGTACCTTCAGAACTCTTATCCCGAATTCCTTCGAGATCTCCATCGCCTTTCTATTGCTAGCGGTCCCATCCCCCACCACTATTATTAGATCTATCTCATCTCTCGCTTTCCTATATATTTCTGCTAGTTCGGATGGAGTTACCGGCGTCTCTTCCTCCTTAACGAGTAGGTACTTTACCTTTATCCCCAGCCATTCCACATAGTACTGTGCCCGAGGATCCGATGCTAATGCTGTCAAATTGAGTCTCGGAGTCTTTAAGAGTTCATCTATCTTCCCCCTAACTTCCTCAAATTTCTCATCGTAGTAATTCCTACAACTCGGGTTCATCTCCTTCAACGCATCCCTCAAGGCGCTCATGAACTTAATGTAATTGGAGGGATCCAAGATAGGCATATGGTAATTCGGGCCACCAGTCATGGGATTCCTCAGGATCCTCATCCCTTCTATCCATGGGATCTCTAGAAGTCTCGCCTTCAGCTCTCCCTTCGATACCATCTCTTTTATTGAGGCCTCGAAAGGAGTATGTGCTGTCGATACTATCAGCTCAGCCTCTCTGAGCTTCTCAATATCGCTAGGCCTGAGCTCGTACTCGTGAGGGTCCAAGCCGGGTGGGACTAAGTAATCGACTTCATCATCAGGGCATGCTATCAATTTTACGTCATAAGCTAAATTACTGAAAGTCACTAATATTTTCACACCGCTCCCTGAGTTAAGTGGGAGCGCTTGTAAGAGTAGGGTCGCTAGCATCACTACTACTAGCTTCCTCATCACCCACGTACTTTGTGCACATCTTTATAAACGTTTCCTATTATATGTGCATGATGCTAGTGGAAGTTGAGGGGTTGAGGGTCCGTTACGGTGATGAAGTGATATTCGAGGGGGAGTCGTTTGAGCTGAGCGGACCTGGATTGATCCTGATAATCGGGCCCAATGGAGCTGGAAAAACTACTCTGATGAGATCATTGCTAGGGCTCGTGAGGATCGATGGGAGGGTCTTCATAAATGGTGTTGATGTCACGGGGAGGCCTGAGAGAGCTGGGAGGTTCGTGGGGTATGTCCCGCAGATGGGGCCTCAGGATCTAACTGTGCCGATTAGCGTGATTGAGCTATTATCCTCATCTTTGGCGTTGAGGAAGCTTTCTAAAGGATCTGAGCATTTAAGGGAGATCGTAGATCTCTTAGGATTGAGGGAGATATTGAACCTCCCTCTCTCAAGCTTAAGCGGTGGGCAGAGGCAACGAGTCTTGCTAGCTAGAGCTCTAGCACCCGATCCACCGATATTGATGATGGACGAACCCATCTCATCAATAGATCCCGCTGGTAGGGAGACAATAATAGATCTCATATTGGATTTATCTAAAGAGAAGTTAGTTATCTTGAGCAGCCATGATCCAGCTTTGTTCGCAAATCAAGCGAAGGGAGTAATGGCTTTGAATAGGAGGATAGTCTCTATGGGCCCCCCTGAGGAGGTCCTGAATGAGAAAGTAATGAGAGAAGTTTATGGGAGGAGTTTGATCCTCATAGAGAGGTGTCTTCATGTGGTGGATTACCATGGAGCTTATTGATCCGAGATGGTTTATAGTCATCTCCCTCTCATCTATAGTATTCGCTATGATGAGCTCGATGGTCCTCTCGAGGAGGATGCTCTTCCTAGCGAGCTCTCTACCGCATTCAGCCTTACTATCGGCTCTACTCTCCATCATAATTGAGAGGGCATTGGGCCTCCCGAGTCAAGTTGGATCCCTTATGGTGAGCGTAGCTCTCATCTCCCTCTTCTCCCTCATGATATCTAAGGGCCTGAAGACTGATATAGCTACAGCCATATTCCTATCGATGACAGTCTCCCTCACAGCAATATCCCTCTACCATATCCTAACGAACTTCCCCATCGCTGGGAGCGTCTGGTCTTACTTCGTCGGCGATCCCTTGCTAGTCACATGGGAGGATGTGGCGTACACAACGCTCATTTCAGTTATCACTTTGAGCATGATAATCCCATTCCTGAAGGAGCATGCGTTAATAGGGATTGATAGGGATTTCGTTAAGCTATCTGGAGTTAATATATCATTTTATGATGCTATTGCAGTGATTTCCCTAGCTATTGGGGTAGTTGGGATGCTTAGAGTAGTTGGATTCATTTTAGAGCATATAATGATACTCCTTCCCGGAGTGATAGCCGCATCTATAGCTAAAAGTTACAGGAGCTTCCTAATGTACGCTTTTATAATTTCCTTAATCGGTGGTCTAGGTGGCCTCGCCTTGAGCATCATGACTTCCTTAGCCCCTTCAGGGTGCATAGGCCTCTTGATGCTCTCATTTTACGTATTAGCCATTAGGAGGGGGAGATAGTGAAGAGGAGGTTCGGCATATCCATTCCAGAGGATCTCTTAGATAAGCTAGATTCCCTATCAAGGGAGATGATGGTGGATAGGTCCTCCCTGATAAGGGAGATGATAGAGGAGAGCATAGAGGATAGGTCCCATCTCCTAACTCCCCACGAATGCACTGGGATACTTTTGATCATCTCGAGAGGATCTGAGGAAGCTGAGAGGATCTTGGAGAGGTATTATAAGTGCATAATCTCGAGGAGTCATCACCATTCAGGGGATTGCTGCATAGATATAAGCTTCGTTAAGGCGAACTCTAAGGAGATCCTGAGGTTGAAGAGGGAGCTAAGGAGGATTAAGGGGGTCTTAGAGAGATATATACCGATCTCATGCATTAAGTGAGTGAAAATGAAGAAACCTAGGAACTTCTCATTCATAGATGATTTCGTCGCTGGCTCCGCTCTCATAAGCTCGAAGGAGGAAGTGGAGTGGCTGTCAGCTAATGGATTTAGGACTGTGATCTCATTAGTAGAGCCCAGCCGCGAAGTTAGGGAGAGTATGGAGGAACTGGGGATAGAGAACATGCTCTTCCCAGTAGAGGACTTCGAGGCTCCTCCTCTCGAGGTCCTAGTTAAGATCATCGAGATCCTGAGGGAGAGAGAGGGGAGAGGAGAGAAGGTCTTGGTCCATTGTTTCGCTGGCTGCGGGAGGACTGGAACTGTGCTAGCTTGCTACCTCATATCTAAGGGGATGAGGCCTGACGATGCTCTCTCCTATCTTAACTCTAAGAGGCCCTGCTCCTTGGAGAGTCAAGCTCAGTACAATGCCCTCTGGTACTACTATTCCTATATGAGCCGTCAGATCACTTGAGCCAATGCGATGATAGAGAGTATCCCGATTAAGTGCAGTGAGAGGATCAAAGCTAGGAGCTTGACTCTAGGTAAATCCTTAATGGGGGATAGGAGAACTACTCCCAATTCCGTTGGAAGAGGTAAAGCTATCAAGATGCATGAGAGGATCACTTTAAATCCCTTTTTCCTCATTGAGGCAGGTATCCTGCTTAAGAGAGATTTCATTCTCCTATCCTCAGCTAGAGGATAGATTCATCGCTCAGAACTTCCCTCACGAGTATCTATAGGAGGGAATCCCCTAGAAGCAGACCTAATCCAGCAGCTATACCTACGACGGGACCATTCGCCTCAGTGAGATCGATTAGCATTAACGTTGCCGGACCTGTGATGAAAGTGTACACGTATAGGATGCCCGCCAAGAAAGCTCCGATATAGCCGAGCTCCTCTACCCGCAGGTGATGCTATCTCATAAAACTAAAGCTAAGATATACCCGATTATCGAGAGTATTATCCTCGGATATCTCAACCTAGGCAGTCAATTTGAGAGCTCTACCTTCATCAGCACCTGATTGCCTTGCTCCATCATTTAAAAAGTTAACTCTCCGCACACGATAAATTGTTTTAATCCGCAATCTCGTAAAATAAATAAAAATATAATTGCCGTCAACTCTTAAATTTTTATTAGAAGAGTCATAAGAGGTTACTATATTGTCGCTATGAGCGATCCCTACGCTTCAGGCTGTACGAAATATTTAAATATGAGTGAGATCCGATGTGCGGGTGTTCGCATGGGAGGGCTCCTCGTTCTCAGGTTGGATGAGGCCTTCCTAGGAGGTGTCAGTTTTTCGGACCTCCGAGGTGTCTTCCTTTGGCACTGATTGCTCTTACTACTGGAAACCCTGCTTGAAAAAGCTCTCAGACCTCCTGCTAGGATTGAGAGAGGAGAATTTCTACGAGATCGCTAGGCCCAGGGAGGAATTGGAGTGGATCGAGCGTTACAGGGGGTGGACGATAGCTGCAGTGGGGTGGGGCTTAGCTCCCACAGCATCTAAACTGACTAGGGCTGACTTAACCTTGGCTTCCTCCCCTAGTTTCAGCAATGGCTACTTATCTGAGCTTAATAATCCATATGATGACTTCGGATCCGCAGTTACTGCTGCTATGAGGCTTGATTTGAAGTTGAAGGATGAGCTCGCGATAGTATCGGATGTCACGACGGGGATGAGGGGAGTCTGCCAGTATTACCCAGGGGACAGAATTCAAACGAATCCATCTAGTGAGGAGCTGATATTAGTAGCTGATAACCTCCCAAAGGACTTGGATAAGGAGCTAGAGTTATATGGGGAAGTCAGCAGGGATTGGAGCAGGCTTGAGGACGCTACTGTCCTCATAATCAGGACGGATAGGAAACTAGATGCTGATGATTTCTCTAAGGCATCTATGCTGAAGCTCATCATAACTGCGACACATGGTCTCGACCATATAGATATTGAAGAAGCTAAGAGGAGAGCCATAATAATTGAGAGAGCCCCTGTTAGGGCTAGAGCTGTAGCAGAGCTCGCTCTAGGCATCATACTGGCCTTAGTTAGGGGGATAGCTTACTCGGATAGGAAGATGAGAGAACTCGAGTGGGTTAAGGGGGAAGTGAGGGGATTTGAGCTAGCTGGAAGGAGAGCTGGAGTCATATCTATGGGGATAGTTGGCAGAGAAGTTGCTGAAGTCCTGAGGGGAATAGGAATGCATGTAGATTACTACGATAAGTATAAGATGGGTGGAAGGAGCTTAGAGAGGGTGCTGAGGGAGAGCGATATCATAGTGTTGACATCACCTCTGACTGAGGAGACTAGAGGTTTGATAGGGAGGAAGGAGATAGCTATGATGAAGGATGGAGCTATATTGGTCAACGTCGGTAGGGGGGAGCTACTGGACTTAGATGCTGCTTTAGAGGCGCTCGAAGTCGGTAAACTAGGAGGCCTCGGGTTGGACGTATACAGTAAGGAGCCTCCTTTCGGGAATGATACTTTTGAGAGGCTGAGGAGAATGAATAACGTAATCCTCACACCGCATTTGGGAGGGAGCAGCGAGGAAGCGGAGAGGAGGATAGTATCCGATGTATTGAGGATAATGAGCAAGTGGTTCGGGAGGAGATCTGAGATCAGTGAAGATATTAGGATCTTAGGATCCCTTAATTCTATCTGAGAAAGCTTCTATAAAACTCCTTATATCGAACTCAAACTTCCGTTTTTCCTCATTCCAGAGATCCACAGGCACTTGCCAACTGGATGGTCCTGTCGCTATAGCTGGTTCCATTAACTCTAGCCTCTCCCTGAAGATTATCTTAGTCGCTCTCATCAGGGGCCCTATCATCTCCCCACTGACTAGAGCCACTCCCGTCACTCCACTGAGATCTCCCTCAGTGAAGGATAGTATGACCGAGCATACCCTTGAGAAAGCGCCTTTTATCCTGAGGAAGTCCTTGAATGGCGCATTTATCCTAAATACGATCCCTTCTCCCATTCCCAAGCCCGTAGGGAAATAGCCCTTCACTACTATCCCAGCCTTCCTGTACTTGGAGAACCTCTCAGCAGGATTCGGCAGGCCCATGCCCCTCAGCTGATCTCTAGTTACCCTGCCTCTCTCCTCTATCTCCTTAAGCGCGAGAAGATCTCTCTTATCTAAGGATATCTGCGGCTTCCTCGGACTATCTAGTTCCTTCAGCTCCTCAGGGGTTTCCTCAGCAAAATGGTAACCATCTATCATCCTCCCTAAGACGAGCTCCGGGCTTATGAGAGGATCTTGCATCATATTGAAGCTCAAAGCTATCCTTTTACCGAATCTAATGCCGGATCCCCTCAAGTTCTCAAATACAGGCTCGATTTGATGAGGTATAAGCAAGTTGACGTAATATATGTTGCTGGAAGTTATAAAAGCTGAGTAGGTGAATGGGAACTCATCTAGAAACCTTATCTCCTCATCTCTCGGATTCCTAAGCTCCATCAAGTATGTTGATAAGCCCAGTCTAGAGAGATAGAGTACATAAGGCCCCACTATTATGCCCTTGTTTACTAAATCCCTCACAGCCCTCGATACGGTGGCTAAAGATAAGCCGCTCTTAATAGAGAGCCTCTCAATCTTCGCCTCCCCCTCATGAATTAAAACATATAATAGTGAGTTGAGGACCCTCTTCTCCTTCTTACTCATGTGGATGAATGGATACCCTCTGGCCGCCATGAAGAGCTCCAGGAATTTCCTCAGGGTGATCTCACTCCCTTCCCTCCAGAGGCTTATGAGAGATCTTGCGATACTCCTTATGACATCGAGCGCATTCTTAGGGTTTATCGAGAGGAAGTCCTCCGGGGACCTGTAGAGGGGCAGGGTCCTAAGCCTAGCTCTTGAGGGGCACTTAGACCAGAGAGCCAGGTGGCCTGAGTAGAACCACGCTAGATCATATATCTGAGGGAAGTCGACCTCGGGTAAGAAGTTGATGAAAGCCTCTCTTTTTATTACAGCATCTACCTCGTCAACCGATAAATTCTTATCGACAATAATAAGATCTCCTTCATTAATAACGCCTAGCCTAGGGCATGAGGACCCTTCAACTCTTCCTAGAACAACTTTCTTGTTAATATTCCTGATAGGGCTTTCTCCTAATAGAAATCGAATGTTCTGAATCTCCCTAAGGAACCTCTCCGTTATATCTTCATTTTTTTCAATCTCATTTAGATGCACAACAATTCATATGTTAAAGAATATATAAATGTTTTCTTGGTGAAATGAGAGGTTACTGAACCTCCAAATGAATTTAGGGAATTCCTAGGTTATCAACAAAACAAAATAAGCTATAAGATCGAAGATCCTCATAACAACATGAGGTATCTCAAGAGAATATATGAGGTGATTTAAATGAGTGGGCCAATAATCCCGCCCGGTCCGCCTATTGGATAAGCCAAAGTCCTCTTTTTTAATAATTACGCAAAGACAATCATTTTTGCTTGTTCCATAATTTTTTGAAAAAAATGTTGGAAGGGATAGATTGATATGCCCCCATTCCCCAGAGGCTCGTGCAGAAGCGTTTGCTCGTGATGAGATGTGAAAATGAGAGAGACCTTGTGAGACCTAAATACCTACAAATACTCAATTCCATCATTGAGAGGAGGCTAGGCGAAGAATGGGTCATCCTATATCATATAGAAGAGAGCTTCAGGGCTTATAGCTTCGGATTTTGTGTGAAGCTCATTGATGAAGCTGAAGAAAGCTTAGCTGAGGTCTCGCTTGAGGGGGATGAGCTCCAGCTCATCCTCCCCTGGGATAAGGTGAGGATGAAGAATTTGGAGGAAGCTACTATCCCAATGGATATAGCTATTATCAGCTTTTTCTCCTTCAGAAACCCACAATTCATTCTAGAGGAGGGCCTCCTATCAAAAGTGCTTTTCTACATGAACCCGCACATATGGTCGGACCCATCCCTGACTGGGGCTAGCATATCCTCAATTTACAGAAATATCTCAGAGAAGTTGGAGCTGAAGAGAAGATACTACTCATTTGTGAGGGCCGCCCACTTCATGAGTAGCATAGATAACGTTGAGGAATTCATGAAGGCCTTCAGAGCTCTAGCATCCATAGGGATAGCGCCTCCCATCGGGAAGATGGAGCTCTTCCACCTCCCGGATCTCTCGCCGATAGAGATGAATGTTCTAAGAGTTCTATGCGCTAAGGAAGCTATAGATAGGATTCCCAGCCTTTTGGAGAGACATGTCTCCTCTTTACTCTCCGATCTAATCGGAATAACTTCCTCAGATCCTAGGAGGCTCAGGTTAGCTAGATCCATCTCCAACAGGAGCTCGAGAGAGGGGCTAACTTTGACTGAACTATCTCTCTCACTCGGGATAGATAAAGCTTACTTATGGAGGTACGTGATACCGAAGATGGTGAACTTCTGCCTCATAAGGGCTGAGAGGGATCTATCGAGGGGGAGGGAGGTGAAGGTATATAGGCCTAATACCTTCATGCCCCTCATAAGCGATCTAATGATGACTTACAGCATAAAGCTCTCATATCTCCTCGGGATGAGGAGTACTTAGATCTTCTCTATGGTCATCAGAACTTCTATTTCATCGTAACTGACATCCCCATCCCCATTCAAATCCTTCCAGTGGATTAAGTAGAGCTGCTTCTCTAACTGAGTGTTCTTCATGAAAAGGGAAGCAGCTAGCGTGCCGAACCTAGTGAAACCCTCCCCTACGATGATAAATCTCCCCTCCCATTTCAACCAGTATACGACAGCATAATCTTCCTTACCGAAGCTCACTCTCAAATCATACTCCTTGGATCCGATGAAAAGTTTTGCTTCTTTATCGAGGATCATGGAAATTCCAGCTATCGAATTGAACTCAGGGACGAGGGGATTAGCTTTTGGACCTCCTAACAATACTACATTATCCTTCGGCAGACTTTTAGATCTTTTAGCATTCTGATTTATTATTTTCCCAGCTCTCTCATCATGCGTCCCGTAAATCACATCATAACTCTCTATACCCCTAGGCTTATTCGGGAGGACCGTTATCCTCACTTCCCTCGTCTCAGATAGAGAGGAAGCTCTAACTACCCATACCCCCTCTAGATCCGGTGTGAAATCCATGTAGAATTGACCGTTCCCTATCACCCTCGGCTTCACATCGATCTCCTCCCCACCTGGCTTTATTATCGTCACGTTAACCCCCACTGTTGCTGGTTGGACCTCGCCTTGGAGGGTCACTGTATCGCCAACGAACGCTATCCTAGGGGCTGAGAAGCTGAATCGGAGCACTTTAGCTTCAGCTCCCCTCTCCTTAACCTTCATGATAGTATAGGATACCATTTCATCTATCTTAGGATGATCCTGTGGCTCTATCTTCTCAACTACGTTCCCCTGTTTATCTACTATCACTACTGATGCGGTATATTTGATGCCGAAGACATTTATGGAGTGCCAGGCCTCGGGGAGGAGGATCCATCCTGAGGGAGGTGAGAAGGAATCGAAAGCTTTCTTATCCTCCGAGACACCCTTAGCTGAGAAAGGATGTAGTGGATCCAGCATGACGACAGCTAAAACGTATTTCCCGCTCATTAACTCACTATCCGACTTCCAAGCCCTAGATAGGGCTGGTAGGAATTCCTTGCAGTGAGGACAGCTCGTTTGAGCTATCACTATCACTACTACCTTCCCCTTGAAATCTGAGAGCCTGAAGGTCCCTCCTCCATAGATATCAACCTCAAAATCTACCGCTGAGAGCACTAGAGGTTGTGGTATGATGAGTAAGGCTACCATCACTGATGTCGCTAGGATGAGAGCTGCGTACCTCGGCATCGATAACTGGACCTCATGCACTATTTATCCTTAACTGAGGCTCTAAATTTAGAGCATGCCTATTTTCCCTTAGCCATCATGAACTCCCCCACTCCGAAGAACCCCCTCCCCCAATTGTGCAGGGGGATGTTGATCCTCTTGAAATCCCACCCCTTCTTCTCACTGAAGAACTTCTCATCAGCTTTAGCTGAGAGGACCTCCCCCAATATCAACTTCACATCACCCAGCTCCAGTTCTTTCATGAGCTTGCACTCCAGAACTCCCAGAGAATCCTTCACTATAGGAGCGTTGACTTTCTCCCCTCTCTCAGCTTTGAACACTCTCGATTTATCCTCATCCCTCCCGCTCCTGCTACCGACATAGTAAAGTTCTTCTATGAGGGATATGGGAATTATGTTGACTGTGAACTCCTCATACATCTCTATAAGCTCTAATGTGAGAGATTCCTTTCCTAAAGCTAAAATGAGGGATGGCGGCTCCTCCCCAACTGGAGATACCCAGCTAGCTGCCATGAAGTTTACTCTCTCCCCCCATCTTCCGCTACCTATGACGTAAGCGGGCCTGGGATGGAGTAGAAGGTAGAAGTCCTCCACCTCCTTCATAGGGGCCAAAATGAGGATCAATTAGATAAATTTTAGTGGTTCATGGGAAACCCCTTTAAAGCCCCTCCCGATGGAGGAGCTAAGTGGATCTAGCGGACCTCTCAACTATCAACCTATATTCCCTCTCGACCAGGCTCTGGGATATATCCAAGTAGATCTCCGTAGTCCTGAGGTTGCTGTGGCCGAGTATGTGCTGGAGCACCCTCGGGCTGCCACCACTAGAGAGGAACCATACTGCGAAAGCATGCCTCACTGCATGCGGATGCGTCTTGAGGAGTTGAGAGACCCACCTCCTGACGGTCCTATCGCTCACTGGGAAGACCCTATTTCCCCTCCTCTCCAGCTCCCTGAGGAGCCTCTCCGTCCTCTCAGTGAAATATACGTACCTACTCTTATCCCCCTTTCCCCTAACTAATGCCCTCCTATTCCCGAGATCCAGATCCTCCCATCTCAAGGATACGAGTTCCCCAACTCTCATTCCCGTCTCAGCTAGCATCATTATAGCAGCCCTCACGATGGGTTTAGCTCCCCCTATCAGTCTCTCTATCTCCTTATAAGTCCTTATCAGATCCTCATCCACCCTAGGGGGAGGGGCTGGAGATCTTATCTCTTTAGCTAGAGATCTAGCCTCCTCGCTCAGATCTTCCCTTCCAGCTATCCTGAAAAGTCTGGAGAGCATATAAAGTTGTTGCTTCAATGTCTTCCTCTTCACAGAGGATTCCCTCCTCGATGCCCATATCCTGACGTGTATGGGCTTCGCCTCAGCTAGAGGAGTCATACTGAGGAAGGATGAGAATACGGTTCTGTACTTCCTCTTGCTAGAGTTCGAGAGGCCAGCTAAAGCGGCCTCTATGATCTCCTCCATCCTCCCCCTCCCGGGGCTTATGGCTGCTCCAGCCTCTCCATGATGTAGAGCATGCTCTCAACGGAGAAATATATGCTCTCGAGTATTGACTCCTTGGATAGATGGCATTCATCGAGGTCATGCTCTATTAGGACTATATTCTCATTGAGCGAGATCTTACAGGGCACCCCTCTATCCACGATCTCCCATGAAGCCCTTAAAAGATCGATCGCGCTCCTTAACGTGATGGGGGGGTTAGCAGATGCCATTATGTAAACTAGCTTCCTCTCCTCATCTGCCATCATATATACGATTACTTCCTTCCCCTCTTCCTCTATTATTAGGGCTAGGGCCCCTTCGTGCTCAGCCACGGAGAGGCCCGCCTCACTCAACAGGGATTTGACTTCCTCAAGAAGCAATCCTCTCACCCAACTTTCTGAGAAAAGATAATGTTGCGTAGAAGTTCCTCTTGAAGGATTGTCTGATGCATTTATTCCTCACGAATGATGTGACTAAGACCTCCCCATCTTCCCCTAGTTGATAGGATGCGAAGTTCATCTTGAAGTTCTCCTCCAATAACTCCTCAGCTAACCCCTCATCAGCGAGGAGAGGGGGATCCGTCCTCCCGACTATGAACGTCATCCCCTCGTCAGAGAGGATAACTAACATGTATGTCACTTCACCTTCCCTGAAGGAAGTCATTATCGCTCTCTCAACCCTCCTGTAATCGATCCCCTCCTCCTCCAGGATCTCCTCTACTTCATCCAATCCCATAATTGATCCCTGCGGCTTCGATAGAAAAAGTTTACCGAAAGCTATATAACGAGAGTTTAGGTATCATAAGGGGGGCATGAGAGTAGCTCTCGTAGTGCCACCGACACGTTCATCGATAGCTGAAGTATTAGGGGTGAACGGGATACCCCTAGGATTAGCTTACCTCGCTTCCGTAGCTAGAGAGGAGGGGCATGATGTCTCTATATTCGATTTCGCGGCT
Organism: Thermoproteota archaeon; assembly: GCA_037917625.1. Taxonomy (GTDB): domain Archaea; phylum Korarchaeota; class Korarchaeia; order Korarchaeales; family Korarchaeaceae; genus Korarchaeum. The sequence goes on from JAVCBY010000027.1 coordinate 18,796, forward strand.
ATGAATCTGGATATCGAGTCATCAAAACAAAAGCTGAGGGAATTCGATCCGGATATCGTTGGGATAACATCCACGACTCCAGCGATATATGATGCATATGAGATCGCTAGAGTTACGAAGGAGATCAATGAGAGCTCAATCGTGATGATAGGAGGGCCTCACGTCACGTTCCTCCCCTCCTATACCTTGAGGAACTGCCCTCACATAGATGCCGTAGTGAGGGGTGAGGGAGAGGAGACCTTCAGGGAGACCCTAAGGGCCCTAGAGAGGGAGTTCAGGGTGGATTCATTGAGGGGGATTAGGGACATCACTTACAGAGACCCCTCAGGGGAGATTAAGGAGAACGAGCAGAGGCCATTGATAAGGGACCTCGATTCATTACCGATCCCCGCATACGATTTAATAGAATGGGACCTCTATAGAGTAGGGAAGTTGAGATACGGAGTCATAATGAGCTCCAGAGGATGCCCCTTCAATTGTATCTTCTGCTCATCCTCCTTACAGTTCGGGAGTAAATGGAGAGCTCACAGCGTGAGGAGAGTAATAGAAGAAATTAGAATACTGAGGGAGGATTTTGGAATAAGGGAGATCGAATTCTTAGATGATACCTTCACCCTGAATAGGAAGAGGGCTAGGGAGATATGTGATGAGATCGTCAGAGAGGGCATGGATATCAGTTGGAGCGCCTCCTCTAGAGTTAATACTCTAGATGGAGAGACCGCAAATTCTATGAGGAGGGCCGGAGCGCATACAGTCTATCTAGGGATAGAGTCCGGAACGCAGAGAGTGCTCGACTTCATAGGTAAGGGGATAACAGTGAGTCAAGCAGTGGATGCCGTGAAGACAGCATTGAAATCCGGTTTGCAGGTCTTAGGATCCTTCGTCATCGGCTTTCCCATAGAGAGGAGGGAAGATATAGAGAGGACTGTGAGCTTCGCCAAATCACTGGAGTTGAAGTACGCCCAATTTACAGTAGCCACGCCTTACCCTGGAACTAGGCTTTGGGATTTCGCTTTGAAGAATAATCTCATAGCCACGCTCAATTGGAGGTTATATACGACTGTAAATGTAGTTATGAGGAGCTTTCACCTCAAGATGAGTCAAATCCAGAGGATGCTCTTGAAAGCGTACCTCACATTTTACCTCAGGCCCAGCTATTTCCTCAAGGACCTCTTGGATCCTAGGGGCTCCGTAATAAGGAGGGCTCTCCCTAGCATTATAAGAGCTATAAGAGGCCTCTTAAGGATGGAGGGGGAAAAATATAACTATGGTGAGAATTTAGATGATCTTTTGAGGGATCTCAGCTAATTGAAAGCTCTACTACCTTCTCTCGATTGGAGAGATTTCATATATAAAGTCATATTGACATTTTTCGCTTTACTCCTTAGTCTATATTTTCATTTTTCTCTCATTTAAATGTCAATAATACTATAAATTTCATATATAAAGTCATATTGACATTTTTCGCTTTACTCCTTAGTCTATATTTTCATTTTTCTCTCATTTAAATGTCAATAATACTATAATATGATTAAGTATAAGTAATTTTGATGATAAGCCTTATATTTGATAGTGTGTATGTGCTCATTATGATAACGAGGGAGGATATTCCGATAGAGCCCGAAGCTCTCTCAGAGGATATATTCAGGATAGTGAGTCACCCCATAATGCAGGAAGTCTACAGGTTCAGGCATATCATAGCTAGGGCTATAAGGGATTTCCTCGGTAGGGAGGGCTTCGTCGAGTTCGATCCGATAATGATAGGTCCTGTTACTGATCCTGGCACTAGAGGAGCTTACGAATTCAGGATCCCCTATTACGGTAAGGAATACAGGATAATGAGGAGCGGGATACTCTACAAGCAACTACTAGCTGCAGCTATGGAGGAGGGGAAGGTATACTTCTTCTACCCTAACTTGAGGCACGAGCCTTTAGATGCTGGGAGGACGGGAAGGCATCTAGTCGAGTTCGTTCAAGTCGATTTAGAGGTGAGGGATGCCGATCACTTGGAGGTCATGAAGATAGCTGAGAGATTGCTAAAGCACGTCATAGATCATTTGAGGGATTATGAGGATCGTCTCAAGAGAGTATGGGAATTTTTCGGATCTAAAAGGGCCTCTCTACCTGAAATAAGCCTCCCACTTAGGAGGATGACTCATGAGGAAGCTATAGATATATTGATGGAGCACGCGAGACGCAAGGAAGTAATAGAGGAGCTCGAGAAAAGGTTTAACGTCAAGAAGCCGGAGAGAAGATTGAGCTATAAGACCGAGATACCTTGGGAGTGGGAATGGTACCTCTCTAAGATCAATGAGCAGCCTTTCTTCATCCACGATTATCCTAAGGGAGCTAGGGGCTTCTACGATCGCGAATACCCGGATAGGCCTGGGATCTTAATGGACTTCGATCTACTAGCCGCCGAAGGGCATGGAGAGTTATCATCGGGAGCTGCGAGGGAGTATGATGTATCTAAGGTCTTCGCGAGGATGAGGGAGACCGGTGAGAACCCTGAATTATATAAGTGGTACCTCGAGTTCCTCAGGGACCATGGAAGACCGACAGCTGGATTTGGGATAGGGATGGAGAGATTAGTCAAGTACATCTGCGATCTACCATCAGTTCATCTAGCTAGGCCAGCCCCTAAAGTACCGGGGGTGCACTCACCATGAGCTATCCTATAGAGGAGATATTCAGGAGAGCGAAGCTCGGGAGTGCTTTTCGCCATCTGGAGGATGAGTTCACCTCAGGGGTCGATGCTCATGATTTTGTGAAATCCTTTCTCGATGATATACTCCTCCTACCCCCTCTATTCACTCCTCAGAGGTTGGAGAAAGGGATTGAGCTCCTGAGAGAGCCCCTATATATAGATGTCAGTACGGAGGTGGAAGTAGGCGGCTTCAAGTTGAGGATTCCTGTGATATGCGCTCCTACTGGAGGGGAGATAGCTGATCTCTTAGGTCCGAGGATAGCTGAGGCCTGCGCTGAGATGGGTATCGCTTATTCCCTAGGTGAGAATATCGCTTCCAAGCGGGGATATGATGTCAGATCGACTGATCAGTTGTCTTTCAAGGAGAGGGCTCTCTCCTACCTAGAGAACCTTAGAGATGGATATGGTGGGCTGATAGTACAGCAGGGCGTTGAGGACGAGGATCTGAAGCTCTGGGAGAGGATCTACAGCGATCCCGATTTCGATCCTTACATAGAGGAGGGGCTCTTAGCTTTCGAGATAAAAGCTGATCAGGGAGAGACGGATTTAGGGAGTTATCTCTCGAGGAAAGAGCTCTCAAGCTCAAATAAATTCATGGATGGTCCGAAGAGGGCCTCGAGGGGTGGATATTCTGCTCCCAGGACTTTCACTGAGGATATATTAGCGAGCAGAATAAGGCTCTTGAGGAACAACTTCCCTAGGGCCAAGGTATTCCTGAGGACTGGGCCTTACCGTGATCTCGATAGAGTGATAGAGATCGCTAGCAGGGAAGGGGTTGATGCGATAACGATAGGAGAGGGAGCAGGGATGAGCTCTATCACTAGCATGAGGATCCCTATAGTTTGCCTGGCCTCGATATCTAAAGCTAGGGAGAGGGAGATCGAGACCAGCATGATAATAGCAGGGGATCTTTATGATGGTTCCCATATCCTGAAATCGATCGCTCTAGGGGCTGATGCCGTCTCCCTAGGAGGGCCCATTACCTACGCTTGCTTGAGTGGGTCGAAGTTCAGCGGATTCCTGAGGAGGAAGTCCCTCAGGGGGACCCTCAGAGGGCTGAGTGAAAGCCTGCTCAAGGTAGCGATGAAGGGGGAGGGATGCAAGAGGGGCGTGATGAACTACTTGGAGAGCATTGAAGTTGAGATAAAGATCCTAGCATCTGCTCTGGGTAAGTATCATGTGAATAAGATTTGTAAAGAAGATGTGGGTTCTTTAAGTAAGGAGCTAGCGGATCTATTCGGGATAAGGTATATTTACGCCCCAAAGGCCGTCCCAGAGAATTGGGAGATCTACATGCGACAGACTGAGAGAAGCTGAATATTAGCGAGCCTCCATCCTCGCGTAATGGACGTGCCTCTATGCAAGTGCATTGATAACTGCAAGTTAACTTTTTATAATAGATGGGAGCTGGAGCCTCAGGTGAGTATTGTGAGTTACCGGAGATTCCTCGTTTAAGTTATGACGTCTCCAAGGTAGTTCTAGCATATTCAGGAGGACTAGATACTACTGTAGCCATAAAGTGGTTCGAGGAACAGGGAGTCGAGGTGATCACTTTCACAGCTGAGCTAGGGCAAGGAGCTGAGCTTGATGAGATAGAGAGCAGAGCTTATGAAGCTGGATCCTCCAAGCATTACAGCCTCAATCTGATAGATGAGTTCGCTGAGGGTTACGTAGCCCCAGCTATAATGGCTAATGCGTTGTACGAGGGCGAGTATCCTATTTCAAGCTCCCTATCTAGACCATTGATAGCCTCTAAGCTAGTTGAGATAGCTGAGAGGGAGAAAGCTGATGCTGTAGCTCATGGTTGCACATCTAAGGGGAACGATCAGATCAGATTCGATGTCACAGTCAGATCCCTAAATCCCGAGCTCAAGGTAATAGCTCCCACTAGGATATGGAAGTGGACGAGGAAGCAGGAATTGGAATATGCTGCATCCAGGGGTTTGAAGATCCCTGAGAGCCACAAGAAGTACTCTATAGATTCCAACATCTGGGGGAGGAGTATAGAGGGCGGAGCCATAGAGGAGCCCTGGAATGAGCCCCCGGAGGATGCGTTCGAGTGGACCTCCCCACTTGAGAGGGCCCCGAATGAACCGGAGTACATAGAGATAGAATTCGATAGCGGTATTCCAGTGGCTTTGAATAATGAGAGGATGAAGCTTAGCGATCTAGTGATGAAGTTGAACTATATAGTTGGGAAGCACGGCATAGGGAGGATAGATCATATGGAGAGCAGGGTCATCGGGTTCAAGAGCAGGGAAGTTTATGAAGCACCAGCTGCTATCACACTGATAAAAGCACATAAGGATCTCGAGAAAGCTATTTTGACTAGAAGAGAGCTCTTATTTAAGGAGATAGCTGATAGGGAATGGACTAATCTAGTGTATGAGGGACTCTGGGGCGAGCCATTGAGGGAGAGCCTCCAGGAGCTGATAAAAGGCATGAATAAGTATGTGAGTGGGGAAGTTAAGCTGAAGTTATTCAAGGGAGCGTTAGCTGTCGTCGGGAGGAGATCCCCATACATGCTGTATGACCTTAAGATCGCTGGCTACGATGAGGGATGGTACCCCACGGATGAGGAAGCTAGGGGCTTCATCAACGTGTGGGGTTTATATTCAGTGACAGCGAGGGCAGTGAGGAGGAATGTACAGGAAGCCTGGGTTGGGGGATCAGAGCGATTGGCTCACTAAGTTCATATCATCGATCGATTCTGATAAGAGGATATTCAGGGCCACTGTACTCACAGCTCTAGCGCACCAAATACATCTTTTTGAATCCGGTCTCATCCCAAGGGAAGCTATATTAACGATCTCATTGCTCTTAGATGCCCTCAATAAAGAGGAGGAGATACTCTCAGGGGGCTTCGAGGACGTTCATGAAGCTCTGGAGAGCTGGATAATTGAGAGAGCTGGAGGTCTAGGTGGATGGCTCGCTTATGGGAAGAGCAGGAACGATCAAGTCGCTACAGCCCTCCGTTATGTCACGATAAGGGAGCTAATCTCCCTGCTCTGGGAGATCAATAGGATGAGGGATTCTCTGATAGATGCAGCGTTCATGAATCTTGAGAAGAGGATTCCTGCTTTCACGCACTTGCAACCAGCTCAACCATCTACAGTATCTCACTACTTACTCTCGATAGAGTACGAGCTCTTCCACCATTACAGGACTATTTGGCACGTCATGAGGGAAGTAGTTGATCTCTGCCCATTAGGCTCAGGGCCAGCTGCTGGGAGCTCAGTCCCCATAGATAGGGGGAGGTTAGCAGATCTCCTGGGATTCTCGGGTGTTGAGAGCAATACTCTTTTAGCTACGGGAAGCAGGTCCTTCGAGACGATACTACTCGGGATAATATCCTCTCTCATGGTCGTCTTGAGTAGAATATGCGAGGACTTGATAATATGGTCGAATCCGAACTTCGGCCTCGTTGAGCTCCCCAATGAGCACGTCTCAACTAGCAGCATAATGCCGCAGAAGAGGAATCCCGTAACTTTGGAAGTGATCAGGGCTAAGGCTGGAGAGGTGATGGGGTGCCACTTCGCAGTACTCTCGGTGATGAAGGGGCTCCCCAGTGGGTACAATCTCGACATTCAGGAGACGAATGAACCCTTCCTGAGAGCGATCGATACCGCGAGGGAGTCCTTGAAGGTCCTCTCGGATCTCATCAAGAGAGCTAGGTTCAAGGAAAGTGAGGTCGAGATAACTCTAGCTCAGTTCGTCGCTGAGGAGCTCGTTAGGAGAAGAGGGATAAGTTATAGGGAGGCTCATTCTATCCTAGCATCTGCTTTGAGGGAGTCTGGATGGGATCTGAGGAAGGCTACCCTTTCCCTAGGGCTGGAGCTCCCCAGCTCTCATGAAGTCAAGGTCAGGGGTGGCCCTGATCCGGAGAGCTTGAGGATGGAGCTGGAGGCGAGGAAAAGACTGCTTAGAGATGATATATCGAGATTAGTGGAATATGAAGCGGAGAAGATGGAAAGTGAGAAGAGGTTGATAGATCTCGCGAGAAAATTGGCTGGAAAGCTCTCTCAATGACCCTCTGAATATTTATCATTAGCTGCTCATTGAAGTGGAGGATGCTGAGGGGAGCCAGTAAGTCTAGGATAGCCTCCGGTGTTGCTGTAGTATCGATAGCAGCTAGGCCATTCCCTTGCCCTCATGGGAGGTGTATATACTGCCCAGGCGGCGGGGAGACGCCGCAGAGCTATGTTGAGGGGAGTCCTATCGTGATAAGGGGCTCTAAGCTGAATTACGATCCCTACCTCCAAGTTACCCAGAGGTTGATGGATTTCTCGAGCATAGGGGTGCATCCCTCTAAAGTGGAGCTCATCATAATGGGGGGCACTTTCAATGCCCAGCCCTTCGATTACCAAGAGTGGTTCGTTAAGAGAGCCTTAGATGCTATGAACTCATACATGGGGCCGGAAGTTCGATCTAGGAGCTTGATAGAAGCTCAGGAGTTGAATGAAACTTCATCCGTCAGATGCGTCGCTATGACCTTGGAGACTAGGCCTGATTGGGCTATGGAGGATCACGTGGATAAAATGTTATATCTAGGGTTCACTAGAGTGGAGCTAGGAGTCCAATCAATTTATGAGGACGTCCTAGAGAGGGTGAGGAGGGGTCACTCAACTCTAGATACGGTAGTAGCTACGAGGATCCTTAAGGATTCCGCTTATAAGGTGGGTTACCATCTAATGCCTGGATTACCTGGAAGCGATTTGGATAGGGATTTGGAGGCCCTAAGGACTGTTTTGAGCGATCCATCTTTCAGGCCGGATATGCTGAAGATATATCCCACTCTAGTGATCCCTGGGACTCCATTATATGATATGTGGAAGAGGGGGGAATATGAAGGGCTCACGGATGAGGAGTTCGAGGAGTTCCTGAGAAAAGCGCTCCCTATGATGCCGAGATGGATCAGGCTTCAGCATGTCCAGAGGGATATACCCGGGGATTTCATAGCTGCAGGTCCTAAGAGGAGGAATTTGAGGCAGATAGTGGAGGAGAAGCTCTTGAAAAGCGGTATCAAGGTGGAGGAAATAAGGTTCAGGGAAGCGGGCAGAGTAGCTCATAAGGGGCTCTCCCCCGATTATTCCTCAACTAGAATTGAGGTCATAGAGTATGAGGCTAGTGGGGGGATCGAGTTCTTCCTCTCAGTCATCGATAAGAATGATGTGCTCATCGGGATACTCAGGTTGAGGATCCCCTCCCCCCTAGCCCATAGGTGGGAAGTGGATGAGAGGACGAGCCTGATAAGAGAGCTACATGTCTACGGGAGAATGGTGCCAATAGGCGTGAGCCCCAAGGAGGAAGCTCAGCATAGAGGTTATGGAGCAAGCTTAATGAGGGAAGCTGAGAGAATATCATCGGAGCTCGGAATGAAGAAGATATTAGTTATCTCCGGGATAGGGGCTAGGGAGTACTTCAGGAGGATGGGATATAAGAAAGTGAAGGGATCCTTTTACATGGGGAAGGACCTCTCTGAAGGATGCTCCTGAGATTCTTAAGTTGATTTAGCTGGCCGATGTCTCCACACCATTCCCATGCTGAGCCTCCACTGAATCTATGAGATCCATCAAATCCTCTATTAAAGTCGGAGGGAAAACTTTCAGCATCGATGTCCCATAAATTTCTGAGAGCGCATTCTCGAGATCGTCTAAAGCCATATCTAGATCTTCATCCTCCATTTCATATGCCGATGGATCTATGTAACTACTCCCAAGCACTAAGATCGGTATCACTGCCCAGTTGATTCCTCCAGCGCCGCCTCCGAATCTGCTCGGGATCGGTATTATCCCATTGGAGGAGTAGGGATTGAAAACGTATATTTCGGAGCTCAAACCTCTCCTCTCCATGAGCTCTACCATCGAAGCTGAGTTCACCGTTATCTCATCTAGGGTCATCCTGCTTAGTATGTCCGTCAAGTAATAGAGAACTGGTATTATCACTACTTTAACTCCAGGTAGCACTGGAATTGTCCTTCTTACCCTAGAAGCTATTTTTGCTGCCTCATCATCACTAACTCCCTTCAATGGGACTTCACTCATCAATACAGGTATGCAGAGCAGATCTATCACTTCGGGTAGCAATTTTTCACCCCTCCACGATCCCGAGAATTACTCATAAATGTTGCGAATATAAACCTCTACTACAAAATTTTCAGCGGGAAATGGGACGATCTATGCAATCTTCAGGGCGAGCCTTGCTCCCAATCCCATCTCTCGGGCTTATTTATCTGGAATCCGCCTTTAAGCTCCGGTTTTGAAGCCAACCTATATGTATAAGTCATCGATATATCGCCTTTAGCGATGGAGACGTCTCCCCTTAGTATGTAACCTTCCTCAGGATCCACGTAAAGCTTCGTTACTGTGGAGACGTTCCTCAGCGGGTAGTCCATCGTAACGTTCGTGTAATTATAAGCAGTTCCAGTCCCCCAAGGCATCTCCAATTGAACTAATCCTTCATTCACCATTAGGACCGTTAAGTTCTCGTAGAGGAGGGATGGGAGGTTTATGGATGAGACACCGATGAGCTCCTTAGGAAATGCTATCATATGGAAGAAAATTTTCCCGCAATCCGCCTCAGATGTATAATTTAATATACATATCTCATAGTCCGGCCAGGAGAAATTCCTTATTATGAAGGATTGTACTGTCTTATTTACTGGCGAGGTCATGTTCCCGTAAGTGAGGGTGACGCTCTCCTCCAAGTTCAGAACTGATCCGTTCCCCAAGGAGAAAGTGAGCTTATTTGTTGAGGAATAAGCTTCCTGGAAGCTCCTATTCCCAGGAGTGCCTTTGCTCAATCCACTCATTAATATTATCGTTATTATCGCTACTACTAGCGCTGCAATTATCACTAATCCAACTCTTCTCATAGCGCATCCTCCCGAGGACCGCTCAACCTTAATAAACGTTCCTGAAGGTCCTATGGGGATCCTTCCGTAAAAAATTGGGGATTTAGAAAACGAATTTCTCAGGTTCCAGAGATCTACCGATCACTTCTAACCTATCCGTCGGTATCCTTTCCCCTCCGAATAGTTCAACTTCCTTCTTACCTTGAACTAGTGCTGCTGCTATCCTCCCTATAGCATCCCCCTTCATTATCCCGCTACCACTGTCGCCCGTGGCCACTACCATATTGGACCTCTTGAAGACGACGGGATTGTGATCCACGGAGTTTATCATGTAGAGGCCAGCCCACATGTTGTCCACTCTCGCCCCCTCCAGTTGCGGGAAGTACTTCACAACGATAGGATAGATGTTATCATAGTAGAAGGACTCCTCTGGCTCATCGTCCGTTGAATAAGGCCTCATTTCATCTGAGAAAGCAAGCCAAAGTGTTCCATCCCTCTTATCTGCCCTTATATAATGCTCAGTCGGGAGTATCGTGAAGGGCAGGACCCCCTCCTCATTGAAGTTGGGATTGTATAGGAGAGCCCTCTGCTCCTCAGTCCTGGGCCTCACCGTGAACATCTGCCTCTTCTTAGGCTTAGATATGCAATCTATCCCCAGGGGATCTAGTAAAAGGTGAGACCATCCGCCGGCAGCTAAAACTAAATTTTTCGCCTTCAAAATCCCTTTATTCGTATCAACTCCAGAGAACTTAACTTTCTGCCAAGCCCTAGGCTCCCTAGGTATTCCGAGTCTCACCTCAGGCTCGACTATCACCCTCTCGACCTTCGTATTGAACTGGAAATTACCTCCCATCTCCCTTATCCTATCCCTGTAGTAGTAAGCGAGCTTATCAGCGTCCATATAACCGCACTTGAAACCGAAGATGCCATAATCCACATTCATTATGTTGAGTAGCTCAGCCTCCTCATCCCCCGAGAAGTCATAATTCATCCCAAGCTTTTCCATAAGCTCCTCCCTCCTGTATATCCTGGCGGCCCCCATTTTCTCCAGAATCTTAGCTACCTCAGATATCCTCTCGAACTGTTCCTTGCTCCTGAGCACCAAGTAACCCACTTTCATTATCCCTAGATCATGACCTTCCTCTTGAACATGGAGGAAGAAATCTACTGAAGTTCCCGCGAGCAATCTATTCGTCTGGGATGTGAATAAGTTAGCCCTAAAAGCAGCAGCACTCTTAGCAGTAGCTCCCTGACCGACATCTCCCATCTTATCAACTATGAGAACGCTCTTCCCTGGATTCTCCCTCAGATAATGGTAAGCAGTCGCCAGACCGAAGATTCCCGCCCCAACTACTAGGAGATCCGCCTCCAAAATACCACCGAAATTTCATGACCGTAAATATTAAAAATTTTGTTGGATAGGAGTGGAGGTGTTGAAGTTGGTCGTTAGGGAGAGCTTCCCACTGCTTCCACCATACGTGCCTCCCTTAATGTATGCTATCTTAATTCCTATAACTATAGTATTTTTGTATGGAATTTACAGAGTGATCTCGAGATTTGAGCTCATGGAGGCCCTGAGATCTCTGAATCTCAGCTCCCTATCGAGGGGAGTTAAAAGGGTAATAAGCCAGAGAAGAGTTATTGAAAGGGCTAAGGGCTTTCCTCACCTCTTCCTCTTCCTTGGAACCCTTATACTATTCTTGGGGACTGTGACGGTGTTCTTGGAGACTGATATACTGAGGCACTTGGATGTGTTCATACTGAAGGACGCGACATACTTTGCCTTCGAATTAATCATGGATTTATTTGGATTGATCCTCATTCTTGGGATAATTTTACTATTCCCGACGAGGGAGAGGGAGGGGAAGCTCCTCCTCCTAAGTCTGCTCTACGTAGGGCTCACTGGATTCTTAATAGAGGCCATAAGGATCCATAACATGCCAAATGAAGCATCTACCTACTCCTTCATCGGAAATATATTATCGAGTTATGTTGGATCGCTTACAGATATTTATCAATTTCTGTGGTGGAGTCATGCCTTAGTAGCTTTCCTCATGATAGCTTATCTACCTTACAGCAACCTCCTCCACTCACTCACAGCAATAGTGACGTCCTCCCTAGAGGGGGATGAACCGGAGTTTCCCAAGGAGCCGTTCCTCCTCCAAGAGATCGAGGATCTGGAGAGTATAAGGATAGGATTTGAGGATCCGAAGGAACTACCCTGGTATGAGAAGTACAGGCTCTCTGCATGCGTGAAATGTGGGAGATAGTGATGATGAGGCAGCAAAAATAGCTTCTAGGGTAAGAAGGACAATTCCAGTGCTACCTGGAGTTAAAGTAGTGATAATACC
>JAVCBY010000017.1:0-1938 GCA_037917625.1 Thermoproteota archaeon
TGCTCCTCTCCTCCCCTATCGTAGTGGGATCCCCGTGACCTGGGAAAACTGAAGTCTCCTGGGGGAGGCTCAATAGCTTCCTCAAGCTCTTCCTCATCTGCTTATAATCCGGCCTCCCTGAATAGCGTAGAGTACCAACAGCGCCCTTGAATAGCGTATCCCCCGTGAATATAGAGCTCATCTCACTGGAGTAGTAGCAAGTGCTCCCTGGAGTGTGTCCTGGTGTATGAATAGCTAAGAAGCTCAACTCCCCCAACTTCATCCTAACTCCATCCTCTATAGATGGCTCTATCCTCGGAAGAGTGCCGAAATCCTCCTTCCAGTAGATAGGGAGCATCTCAGCATCCATAGGATGAGCTAACGCTCTGCAATTAGTTGCTCTCACTATCTCATTGAGCCCCAATAAATGATCGAAGTGAGTATGAGTTATGAGGATGGTCTCAAGCCTCAAACCCCTCTCCTCTATGATTCGGATTACAGCTTCAGCTGGACATCCAGCATCTATGAGAAGCGAGCTCTTCTCGGCTTTATTCTCAATTAAGTAACAGAGACTCTCGAAAGGGCCGCAGCATATCCTGAATACGATCGCTAGGGATGTCTCCAGAACTTTATCCAGGAGATCACCCCGCGTTAATGCCCCTCAAATATAAAATTATGACCCCGGAGCCCTCAGGGAATCTTTTATAAATAAAATTTTGAGATATTCTGATCTATGAAATCAACAGAAATTTAATATATGAACAGATTCATTATAAAAATAGGGGTAGGAGGGTTAACTCTTGTATATCGTTGAATATGTGAGTAACATCGGCGGGCCGACTAGCACACCATTCACATTCTTCTGGGTTATTAGGATGAGCTCTCCCTGGAATAGAGGGATTAGAGGCGCATCCTCCGCTAATATCCTCTGAACTTCAGCATAGTAATTGCTCCTCGCCTTAATATCGACTTCAACCGCTGCCTTATCTAGCAGTTCATCGACCCTCGGGTTTGAGTAACCTGAGGCGAGCCACCTGTTAGATTCTGTCCTCAGGAACGGTGTGAGGTAATCATCGGGGTCTATATAATCAGGATACCATCCTAGTAGATGGATGTTCATCCTCCCAGATCTCTGTTGCTCTAGATAAGTTGCCCATTCACTGCTCTTAAGCTCCACTTCTATCATGCCAGTCGCCTCAAACTGCTTCTTGAGGAGCTGAGCTACATCAGCTTCAGTGTCACCGTAGTGAGTGGGCGTGTACCACAGCTCTATCTTCAGTTTGTTAGTCTCACTATAGCCCGCTTGAGTTAGGAGCTTGCGGGCCATCTCGAGGTTCGGCTTATCACCATACTTCTCCTTGAAGACATCTAAGTGGCTCCACATCCCATTGGGTACCATGCTGTATAGAGGAGCCATCGTCCCCATGAATACCCTATCTATTATCTCCGATCTATCTACAGCGTAAGCTAATGCCTGCCTGACTAATACGTTGTTAAACGGAGGGGCATCTACCTTCAGCACTATATACCTTATGAAACCTCCTGGGGCGACTATGCTCTTGTAGTTAGGGTTGCTCATCAGATCCTTGTAATCAGTTGGCCTGAGGGTCTTCCAAGCTATATCTATCTCTCCCCTCTCCAGAGCGAGTCTCATCGTAGATGCATCCTTGTAAAACCTTATCACGAAGCTAGGGCTCTTCGGCTTGGCTCCATGGTAATAGGGGTTAGCTTCGAGTATCAGGTACTCATCCCTCTTGAACTCCTTGATGCAATAAGCTCCAGCCCCTCCCCAAGTAGCATCGCTGACGATCTTGTCCTCAGGATAGTTTGGATGGACTGGGAAGTAGGGAGGCGTAGCTACTAGAGCGAGGAAGTAGCTGACTGGTTTAGTGAGTTTGAATTGCACTGTATAATCATCCAAGGCCACTACATCCTCTACGAAAGGGGAGGAGAGGAGCA
>JAVCBY010000022.1:0-1682 GCA_037917625.1 Thermoproteota archaeon
CCTCTTTTCATCGAGACGTTATTTGTGTTTTGTAAGAAACACTAAAACCGATTATTCTTTCAATCCTCTTTTCATCGAGACTATTGTAACACATTTTAACATCTATGAGAAAAGTGATTCTTTCAATCCTCTTTTCATCGAGACGGACAGAGGATGTAGTTGCTATCATTAGGCAACTAGAGACTTTCAATCCTCTTTTCATCGAGACGATTTAATTTCGGGGAAAATAAAGGGGAGGGGTTGATCTCTTTCAATCCTCTTTTCATCGAGACAGAAGTTCTTCAATAATGTAGTCCCCCTAATCACAATCTTTCAATCCTCTTTTCATCGAGACATAACGCTCCTCTATGCTCTCTATGTGGGGGTGCTTACTTTCAATCCTCTTTTCATCGAGACAGGAGCTCCTCATCAGGCTCCCCATCGACTCTTATCTCACTTTCAATCCTCTTTTCATCGAGACGAATAGGAGATGAAGAAGAGATAGTAACTAAAAGTAGTAGCTTTCAATCCTCTTTTCATCGAGACTGGGAGGAACACTTAGATCATTCATTTCCCCGACCGTTACTTTCAATCCTCTTTTCATCGAGACAGTATAGCTAGCTGAGTACTCTAAACGCCTTGGTGGTTACTTTCAATCCTCTTTTCATCGAGACTGGATCAGTTCCCTCCTTAATGAGCCCACCTTCATAGTCTTTCAATCCTCTTTTCATCGAGACTATGTGTTGTTTTCCCCTCAGCCGGGTATAATGTTGAGCTTTCAATCCTCTTTTCATCGAGACCAGTCGGTATTTAGCAATCCCTCATATGGAAAAATATTCTTTCAATCCTCTTTTCATCGAGACGAGGCAACGAAGAAGGAGATAGATCTTGCGGAGCTTATTCTTTCAATCCTCTTTTCATCGAGACGACTTTTATTGCGTCAGGGAACTCCTTCGCAATGAATTCCTTTCAATCCTCTTTTCATCGAGACGCTAAATACCGACTGGGGGATTTGCCTGATGGTGAATCGCTTTCAATCCTCTTTTCATCGAGACTACTTCTGGGAATCAGAGGGGGAGGGGAAAGAGAATATCTTTCAATCCTCTTTTCATCGAGACAAGCCAACTTTTTCCGACTCCTCTCTCACCTACAACGCCTTTCAATCCTCTTTTCATCGAGACTAAAACTCAAGGATGGAAGTAAAGAGACATTGAATAACGCTTTCAATCCTCTTTTCATCGAGACATTAAATTTGAGCCACCCTGGATGATAAAGCCAGTTAGCTTTCAATCCTCTTTTCATCGAGACGGGGTGCGGTGAGGTCATGATGAGGTAGCCATAGTCTCCTTTCAATCCTCTTTTCATCGAGACCTAGAGAAGCTTGAGGGCTCATATATCACAGCATAAGCTTTCAATCCTCTTTTCATCGAGACCTGGCTTGGCGTTGAATTTGGGGAGGACAAGACACTGTACTTTCAATCCTCTTTTCATCGAGACATTGCTGAGGAGACACAGATAAGCGTTGATAAGCTCTTCTTTCAATCCTCTTTTCATCGAGACTACAGTCAGAACAGCAGTTCTTGCTAGCATTAGCTTCCTTTCAATCCTCTTTTCATCGAGACGGTTAAATGACTTGATAAGGGAAGTAGCTGTGTATCCGTCTTTCAATCCTCTTTTCATCGAGTGACCGTTTTCTCAAGGAT
>JAVCBY010000113.1:0-1906 GCA_037917625.1 Thermoproteota archaeon
GGTCGAGATGAGGATCGATGATAACGGAGATATCTATGGGGAGGGATGGAAGAAATGAGTTGCGAGGAGAGAAGTTGCTTATCAAGATTCGTTGATTGGTTCATCGATAGATTGGGTATGAAGAGTCTCTTAGAGCTCAAGGTCTATAGGCATACATTGCATCCCCTTTACAGCATAGGAGGGCTGACCACTCTGATGTTCGCAATTCTAGGGATCACTGGAATACTGCTACTGATGTTCTACGTCCCCGTCTTTGGGGAGAGCAATTTAGCTTACGATAGTATAGTCAGGATAATGGAAGAGGTCGCTTACGGTTCTGTAATAAGGAGCCTCCATAACTATGCAGCTAACCTCATGATACTCCTCGCGATGCTGCACTTCCTCAGGGTCTACTTCATGGGGGCTTATAAGAGGCCTCACGAACTGACGTACGTGATCGGGATACTCGCAGGACTGCTCGCGATATTGTGCGGTGTGATAGGTTACTCGCTCAGGATGGATCACATAGCCGCTGAGGCGATAAGGATAGGGAATACGCTAGTATCCAACATGCCCGGGGGGAAGTGGATAGCCCCTCTCATATATGGGATAGGCACTTTCGATGAGATAATAGGTAGGTACTTCGCATATCACATACTTTTAGCGGGGCTCCTAGCTTCACTAGCATTACTGCATTTCCTGATGGTTCATGAGCATCATGCTTCCCCGCCTTACGATGGCTCGGATCCTGAGCCAGCAGTTCCATTCTTCCCCAATCAACTATTGACTGAGATCTCAGCGATCTTCATAGTTTTAGGGGCCCTCATAATACTATCGGCAGCCTTCCCGGCGGAGCTCGGTCAGAAGTTCCTACCAACTGAAACTCTACCAGTTGGACAGCCTGAGTGGTACTTGATGGCGATTTATGCTGGGATAAAAACAGGAGTTGATCCATTCCTGGCTTTCGCAGTCGTTCCAGGCATACTACTACTGGTTCTCGTCCTCATGCCGTGGATAGACCCGACGTATGGCAGACACCCCAGGAACAGGAGGATAGCGACCTTATACGGCTCGATACTCTTGGGAGAATTCGTGGTATTCACAATATATGGGGTCCTGACGCCGGGTCAGGAGATCCCGCTCATCTACGCTATAGCAGTTGGTCTAGCTACAGCTATACTGATAGGGCTACCGGTAGCGAAGTACACCTCGAAGCCCATTCCACCAAAGAAAGCCAATAGAGTGAGGAGAGTGAGACACAGGCCTCATATATTAGGTCAGGCTAAGTATATTTTACTGCTCGTCCTGGTAGTACAGGCGATCTCTCTCGTTCTAGGGGTTAACTCTCACATCCAGGAGCTCTACTCGCTCGCCGCTATATACTTCGGTATCTCAATAATAGCGTTCGGATGGGTAATATTCATAGCTAAAGTTATTACGGTAGATATCCCTTACGTAACAAAGCAAGTAGAGTTAAAAACATGAAAATAAATCAGCATATTATCTATTCGTTAATCAACTGAAATCCTTTTTTTATCTCAAGCTAGAGGCGATCTATGATGGACCGTGATACCTTACTCCTGATGGGAGTCATAGTGATCGTCCTGATCGTGCTGGGATCCGCGTATACAGTTATGTATAGGGGGGTAGCTCCTTCCCTCCTTGGAACGTATACTGAAGCTCAAAAGACGCAACAAGCATCTCAAACTCAGGCAACACAAACTCAAGCATCACCCTTCTCCTTCAGAGATAAATTTCTATCAACTAAGGAATTCTCGGTAAATTACGATCTCAAGGTTAATAAGAGTAAGGTAGGAGAGCTCTCTATCTATCTCAAGGGAGATAAGTATAGATTAGATCTCTCGACGGAAAACGCTCAATATGTGATTATAAGAGCGGGGAGTTCCAACGTAGTATGCTCGAAGGC
>JAVCBY010000030.1:0-1797 GCA_037917625.1 Thermoproteota archaeon
CCCCTTACTAGCTACTTTCATTATGAAGTTTATGAGATTGGGCTGATCAGCGTGAGCTGAGAAATCGGCAAATTTCACATCGCACTTCACCTCTATAATACCATCTTGCATCGGGATTTGCCTGAGAGGATAAGGGAGATAGATTTCGATTATAATGGCGTCGGTTCTATCAAAGTAGCGCTTGAGAAATATGGTCCAGTCAACTCTGGGAAGACTACTCTAGCGAATAGGATATGCATATCCTATTCGCTAGAGTAGTCTTCCCAGAGTTGACTGGACCATATTTCTCAAGCGCTACTTTGATAGAACCGACGCCATTATAATCGAAATCTATCTCCCTTATCCTCTCAGGCAAATCCCGATGCAAGATGGTATTATAGAGGTGAAGTGCGATGTGAAATTTGCCGATTTCTCAGCTCACGCTGATCAGCCCAATCTCATAAACTTCATAATGAAAGTAGCTAGTAAGGGGCTCAAGGAAGTCATATTAGTTCACGGTGAACCTGATAAATTGACCCAACTGAGGAGGAAGTTGGAAGCGAGAAGAATAAGGGCTTACATACCTTATGAAGGTGAAGTACTGAGGATAAAGTGATATTATTCTGATATTACATCTGCCTCAGCTCCTTTTTAACTTACCCTCTCGGAGTGACGCGATAAGGATGCAGAGCGTAGAGGAGCTCCACCAGGATGGGTTCTTATCTAAGTTATTCTCCGCTGTACACAAGAGGAAGAAGATCTCTCTTGGTATATATGGTCCAGTCAACTCTGGGAAGACTACTCTAGCGAATAGGATATGCATGGACTTCGCCGGTAGGAAGATGGGCTCCGTGAGCAGAGTACCGCATGAGACTAGGTCTGTGAACGTGATGGAGAACGTGATCTTGAAGCTCAAGAACGGATCCTCGATAATCATGGATGTTATAGATACTCCTGGGATAGCGACTAGGATATCTTACAGGAGCTTCATGATATATGGATTCAAGAAGGATGAGGCTATTGAGAGAGCTGCTGAAGCAGCTAGGGGTGTAGTTGAAGCTATAAGAAGTATGGAGAGGGTTAATTTAGCTTTATTAGTCATAGATTCGAGTAAGGACGCGACCTCGCAGGTAAATTGGGTAATAGCGGGTAACCTTAAGGCCAGGCTAATCCCCTACATAGTCGTAGCTAACAAGATAGATCTGCCTTACGCTAGACCTAAGAGCGTCAAGAGGGTATTTCCAGATGATATGGTCATTCCGATATCAGCTCTGAGGGGGGATAACATCAGCTCCCTTTACGAGGCCATAGTGAGTTTAGCTAGATAGTGTGAAAGATGCCTATAAGGACTATCCTCAAGTGCAGATGCTGTGGCTTCGAGATAGATGCTGAGAGATCAAACCTCCCCATTCCTGATGCTTGCCCATCTTGCGGGGGGAGGGAACTGGAGTTCCAAGTGGAAGTTGAGGGAGTTACTGGAGAGGAAGTTAGAGTTGAGCCCCTTCTGAATGAGGCTTTCATAAAGCAGGTATCTCAAGGTGAATACGTGATAGATATATCGACTGATGATGTAGCTATAGCTGAACTCGAGCCCGGGGTTTACGAGATCATAATTAAATCGAGATCTTCCTCCCGATCACGATGAAGCCAGTGTGCCCTACCATCCATGGGGCTGGCCTGGTCCTCCTCTCATTGCTCTCATATTCCCTGTCCAGAATCTCGTGAATCTCGATGAGCCCGAATCCAACTTCCCTAGCTTTCAAGACTGTCTTATTTACTTGTTCGCATGAAGGGAGGAAAGCTAGGAAAGTGCCATTT
>JAVCBY010000054.1:0-1792 GCA_037917625.1 Thermoproteota archaeon
CGATCAGTTGTATAGCTGTAGAACCGAGCATGTAAGCTTGAGTCAACCATATCACTTGCTCGACATCAGCCCCTAGGGAGTGAGCTAGTTCGGGTATCCCGACCACTAATATCCTAGCATTTATTCCAGTGAGGAAGGAGGCTAGAGTAGTCACTGATAGCACGTGCAGTATTTCTTTTCTTCCGCTCATTTCAACAAGACTCCCCCCACAATATAAATAACTTGATTGAGGGGGCCTCTGAAAATTAATAAAAAGCTTTGGGGCTTTCGCCCGACTCGAAGTCTATGAAGTCTAACTTAATCTGGGAGGATGAGAGAATTTTTAAGTGGATTGGGTCACGTATATTGATGTTAAGATCGGGAGCTTGAGCGATATTTATGGGAGAGTGAACCTCTTCTCAATGGGTTTCACACTCTTCTCTCTATCCTCTTTACTCTGCGGCTTCTCCTCTAACATATTTCAATTGATCTCCCTCAGGCTCGCTCAAGGGATTGGGGCTGCATTTCTCATAAGCTTGAGTCTAGCTATAATAACAGATTCAGTGCCGAAGGATCAGCTAGGGACATGGATAGGGGTTAATCAGATAGCCTTCAGGCTCGGTTCCCTCATCGGCCTGACTTCAGGTGGTCTGATAATTGATAACATAGGCTGGAGGTGGATCTTCTGGATCCACGTGCCCTTAGGACTCATCTCAGCGTTCTGGTCTAAAATGAGGCTTAAAGAAGTTTATAGGCCAGCTAAAGCGAAAGTAGACTATCTTGGGTTCCTCTCATTCACTTCTGCAGTCTCATTGATCCTCCTATCCCTCACGCTCGCTGCGTACGGTGGTGCTTATTTGAGAGCATCCCTCATCCTAGCGTCCCTAGGCTCAATAATAATCTTCCTATCCATCTATTGGGAGCTGAAGTCACCTTCACCCGCTCTAGATCTGAGGATCTTCAGGGAGTGGCAGTTCACAGGAGGTATAATAGCTCAGTTCCTCTACTCCCTCGCCTTCGGCTCCGTCACAGTGCTGCTGGTCATCTACCTCTCAGTAGTTAAGGGATTGAGCGCATCCTCAACTGGAATGCTCCTCCTCCCATTCGAGTTCTCGTTCTTAATATTCGGGACTCTGGGCGGTAAGCTCTCCGATGCCTATGGTTATGCCCCTATAACACTGCTAGGCCTCGCTCTCTCCTCAACTTCCCTCTACATGATGTCCCTCTTCTCGATGCAGACATCCATAAGATTCATACTCTTGATGATGTCCCTCTTGGGTTGCGGTGCTGGTCTCTTCGTCACCCCTAACGCTAGCTCGATAATGACTGGGGCCCCTCAAGAGAGGAGGGGAGTTGCCTCATCCATAAGGACTTTGTCCTTCAATATAGGGTTCGCAGCTAGCTTGAACTTGAGCGTCCTTCTGATGACGGGCTTCATCCCATATGACTTAGCCTCGAGGCTTATAGCTGCTGAGTTAACGAATCCAATCGACTTGGGAGATGTTAGCTTACTTTCAAGAGCTCTTAGCGAGACCTTCAAATTCCAATCGTTGATAATGGCATCAGCCATGCTCTTCTCGGTCTCTAGGCTTCCCCTGAAAATTAAGGCAATTCGACCATCAGAGAAAGTTCTCAAGGGATTCGAGGTCAAAGATAGTTCTAGAGCATCCATTTTTCATTAAAGGGACACCTTGAGCTGGAAAATCCTTCAAGTATTGATAAGCTAGGAGCAGCTCCATACTGAACTAGCTCACTCCCTAGGGGCTGATGTCGAGCAATTGATAGACTCAAGCTTACATGCTCGGTTCCCCTC
>JAVCBY010000002.1:0-1530 GCA_037917625.1 Thermoproteota archaeon
ATTGCAGGGAGGAGCTTCCCGCTCTCTCTAAGGCATGGAGGGAATACGGCTTGGAGTTGAGCGATGTCGTGGGGATCGTCATGATGGTAAGTAGCGATGAATCGAAGGCCATAGAATTCTTCAAATCAGCTGATCCTCCATCCAATTGGAAGCTCGTCCTGGAGGGTGAGGATACAGCTTATAGCTTCGGAGTAGCTGGCGTCCCCACGACTATAGTGATCGACAGGAACTGGACAGTGGCTGGTGTTTTCGTTGGAGCTGAATCGCCGGATAAGGTGCTCGAGCCAGTTATAAAATTAGTTGGAGCGGGGTCTCAGGGCAACTATACTCCAGTTACTTCCCCCAATATCCCATCAACTACTCCGAAAGCTGAGGGGGATCAAACAATATTGATAGTGATACTAGCTTTGGCGCTCATCGTAATGGTATTGGGATATAAGATGAGGAGAAAGAGGAAGAAGTGAAGTGGGAATCGCTACGTACATCTACATAATAATGATGACGATCCTCATGCTCTCAATCCCATCGTCTTATATAAGAGCCTTGATCTCTATCTCATCCCTCTTTTTAATCCTCCATATTGGAGAGGAGGATCCTAAGGTAGGCTATAGGGCGATCCCAGTGTCTTCAGCGATAGCTTTCGTGATGACACTCCCCTTCCTCCTCATATCTGAGGTGAGATATTCGGGCGCTGACCTCAGGTTGGGGGAGATAATTCCATGGCACCTCTCCATAGCCCTCTGGGAGGAGTCCGTTTACAGAGGTCATATCCTGCGATATTCCATGCCTCAATTCATCTTCTCATCGGTCATATTCTCGCTCATACATTCCCAGAACCCTGGTTTCGGTCTCATGCCTTTCATAGGACTACTCTCAGCTGGCATCTTCCTATGTTTCCTCAGAGTACATTTAGGCTTAGCGTCGGCTATCGCCTTCCATTTCTGTTGGAATGTATCCTTAGAGCATCTATGGGGGTTCCCGACCAGCGGGATAATTGGAAGTAGCCTCTTCTTCTCGGAACTTAGGGGCAATCCTATAATCACCGGGGGGCTCTTCGGCCCTGAGGGATCACTCATAGCGTTGATCGAGTTCTCATTAGGTTCCGCTGCTCTATATATGTTGAAGAGAGCTTCGAATTTCCGCCCATCTTAATGTTCACTTTTCGACTCCATTTGAGTCGCTCAGGACAGAGGCTCACTTAACGATAGCTTTATATGGCCGGAACTCTCTTCAACTCGGTGTTTATTTATGAGCTCCGAGGAGATCAAGGCTAAAGTTATTGGCGTACTCAAATTCATAACAGACCCTGAGATCCCAATAAACATAGTGGATTTAGGCTTGATAAGGGAAATGAAAGTGGAAGATGGTAAAGTTAGCATTAAGATGGTCATGACTGCCCCGGGTTGCCCCTATTCTATGAGCTTGCTTCGGATAGTTGAAGAAAGCGTGAAGCAAGCGGTTCCGGAGGTGGAGGAAGTCGAAGTTGAGTTGATCGATTATCCACCTTGGACCCCAGCGGATATGACTGAA
>JAVCBY010000085.1:0-1485 GCA_037917625.1 Thermoproteota archaeon
TCGGTTTGAGGTTCGCTAAAGGTGAAGTTATAGTCTTAATGGATGCGGACACTATAATAAGCAGGGATTCGATAAAGGAGCTCGTGAGAAAGCTCCAAGATCCTAGAGTATCTGCAGTAGCCGGTAATGTCATGGTGAGGAATAAAGTGAACTTACTGACGAAACTGCAAGCTATAGAATACATAGCCACTTTCCACTTATTCAGGAAAGGATTAAGCGTATTAGGGGCCGTTCCAATAATATCTGGAGCTCTTGGGGCATTCAGGAGGCATGTTTTAGAAATTAGCGGTCTCTACGATGCTGATACTTTAACGGAGGATTTTGATACTACATTGAAGGCCCTGAAGTCCGGGAAGATTGTTCAAGCTAGTTCATATGCTTTAGCTTTCACAGAAGCCCCTGAGAATTTGAGAAGCTTATATAGACAGAGATTGAGGTGGTATAGAGGGGCCTATGAAGTGCTAATTAAACACAGGGATGTATTCTTGCTCTCAGGCACGACTATGCTTGATTTCTCACTGATCTTGATGAACAACTTAATAATACCCCTGATAGACTTCTTATCGATAATATCCATAGCTCTAGCTATCTTGAGAGGCCTCGTATGGCCTTTAATCATTCAGATAATACTTTTCTCTATACTGCAAATATTGATAAATCTAATTACATTATAATTGGCTGAGGAGAGAGATATTTCACTAATATTCCTCCCATTATTCGCGTTAGGTTACAAGCAGTTCCACGAGATACTCATGCTGAAGTGCTTCTTCGACGTCATAATAGCTAGGATTAGGGGTAAGAGCTTCTCATGGACGTTAATAGAGAGGAAGGGGCTCGAGGAACCTAAGGTAAGGGTGGCTCCTAATTATTTTTAACTCTGAATGCATAAAGGTTCATGCTGAGAGGATTGGGTAACGGCATTCAAGTGTTGCCGGGGAGCCCCTCCACTCTCCTCATCCCATCATCGGATGGTTACTACGTCATAGATCCCGGATCCTCTGAGGAGAGGAAAGCTGAGATAGAAGCTCAGGGGAAGATAAAAGCTGTTATGATAACTCATTCCCACTCAGATCATATACTAGCTGCCAGAGGTTTGAGATCAGAGCTAGGGGTATTCGCTCCTCTCTCAGAGACACCTTTCATAGAGTCCCCTGAGCTTAGAGAAGCTACTACATTCGGGGGTTACGCCCCCTGGAACTTAATATTCCACGTTGAGGCCGTCCCCCTGGAAGTGAATAACTCCTTCAGGCTCCCCTTCAGTTTGGATGAGGTAGAAGCAATTCCTCTGCCGGGTCACACATTCGGGCAAGTGGGCTATGTAGCTAGAGGCATATTATATGCGGCAGACTCCTTCTTCGGAGATAAATTAATTAGAAGTGTTGTCATCCCTTACTTCCTGGATTTCGAGACAGCTATGAGGACAATAGAATCTTTGAGGGATAATGCGAGGGACTTCGAGAAGATAGTCCCCTCTCATGGGCCGAT
>JAVCBY010000018.1:0-1732 GCA_037917625.1 Thermoproteota archaeon
GTAGTCGTCGGTAAGAAGCCTGGAAGGGAGAATGAGAGGGAGAAGATTATGTGCATGAACTTGGGTTTAGCTAGCCATGATGTAGCTGTTGGGAAGCTCATATACGAGGAAGCTAAGAAGAGAGGCGTGGGAGCTTATTTGCCTCTTCTGTGAGGTAAGATCATGTTCAACTTAGTGAATGAGTTCATAGAGTCTAGAGCGGAGGTATTCTTCGATATAGCGATTAAAATATGGGAATACGCTGAGCTAGGATTTATGGAGTTCAAATCCTCTGAGCTCTTAGCATCAGCCCTGGAGAGGAGCGGATTCTCAGTTAAGAGGGGAGTCTCTGGGATGCCTACAGCTTTCATAGCGAGCTGGGGTGAGGGGAAGCCTGTTATAGGACTGCTAGGGGAGTACGATGCTCTCCCAGGCCTCTCTCAAAAAGCAGTCCCTTGGAGGGAGCCCTTAATTGAGGGAGCCCCTGGGCACGGGTGCGGGCACAACATACATGGCACTTCAGCTCTCGCTTCAGCTTTAGCTGTGAAGGAAGCGATGGAGAAGCTCAATATAAGGGGGACCATAAGGTTCTACGGGACACCAGCTGAGGAGAACTTCAGCGGGAAGGTTTACATGGTCAGGGATGGTCTCTTCGACGATGTGGATGCTGTAATCTCCCATCACCCATCTGATATGAATGCCGCAACTCTGTTGAGTAGCTTAGCTGTGAGATCCTGCAGGTTCCACTTCTTCGGTAGAGCTTCTCACGCTTCCGTATCCCCTGAGGAGGGGAGGAGCGCTCTAGATGGCGTCGAGCTCATGAACATAGGGGTGAATTACCTCAGGGAGCACATAATACAGGAAGCTAGGATCCACTACATTATCGAGAGGGGAGGCGAGCAACCGAATATAGTGCCAGAGTATGCGAGAAGTTGGTATTACGTGAGGGCTCCTGAAGTAGATCAACTGGAGGGGATCTTTAACAGAGTAGTTGATATAGCGAGAGGAGCTGCTCTGATGAGCGGAACTAGAGTAGAGGTCGAGATAGTAGATGCTATGTATAACTTGATCCCGAACGGGCCCATCGCTACTGAGATAGTCGATAACATGAGGTCTATAGGAGTCCCTGAATTGAGTGAGGAGGAGAGGAAGTTCGCTGAGGAGATAGCTAAGACTATCCCCATCCAGACGAAGGAAAATGAGCTGAGGAAATCTAAGAGGCCTGGATGGGAGAGGTTAATCGATAAGCTGATCGATGATGAGATCCCTGACCCCTGGGGGGATGGGGATTACGTGATGGGCTCCACAGATGTAGGGGACGTGAGTTGGAAAGCCCCTACAGTAGAATTCAATACAGCTGCTTGGGTCTTAGGAACTCCAGCGCACTCTTGGCAGAGCACAGCTCAATCTGGTTCCCCCTTAGCCAAGAGATCTTTGATATTCGCTTCAAAAGTCATGAGCTTAACGGCTCTCGACCTTCTAACTGATGATGATCTACTTAAGAGGGCGAAGGAGGATCATTCGAGGAGGCTCAGGGGCAGAGCATACAAACCGCTCATCCCAGAGAGCTTAACCCCTCCCCTGAACTTCTGGGGGGATCGATTCAAAGTTTAAAATTTTTGACGATAACCTCATGAGATATTTTAATCACATAAACCTTATCAGCAACCTCAAGAGCCTTCTGAACGTTTTGCTCAACCAAAACTATACTCAACCCCTTCTGATCCCTTATCTGATTTCGAAGAAGCTTAGT
>JAVCBY010000080.1:0-1547 GCA_037917625.1 Thermoproteota archaeon
CGATGAGGGGAGTGGGAGGGTATTCCATCTGCTCTGGAGGAACTCTCTAGAGGATATATTGAGTAGTTCTTCGATAAAATGTCAATGATCAGCCTTGAGAGAATTCAGCTCCTCAATGAAGCTATTCCCTATGATCTCATACTTCCCTATGAGCCCCTTAATAGCCTCCTTCAGCACCTCCCTCGGGTTCATCCCCTCCTTGACCCTGAGGAAGAGTAAGGATTCCTCCTTAAGCGGGTGAGGGACATCATAACCAGCGAATTCCACTTCCTCTAGGGAATTCAGCTCCTCAACTAATGGGCTCAGTAGAGTGTGAGTCTCCCCCTTTATGAGGACCCTTATCTCGTTGCTCGAGATATTGACTATCTCAATCTCCATACTCCTCCCTCTCCACGAGTCTCTTCATTAACTCCCTCATCACGAGCTCAGGATCCGCTTTGAATCGCCAGAGCCCCTCATCATCCTTCTCCATGAACCCCTCCTCCTCAGCTAGTTCCAAGACATCGAAAGGAGAAACGCCTGAGTTAATGGAAACAGCTACTATCACCTCTCTGGCCTTTCTCTGCCTCACCTCATATTTTATCTCCTCCGATAGGGACTTCAACTCATGCATCAGATCTATCATCTCCTCAGGCTCCAGCGCTGTATGAAGTATATCCTCTTTCCAAACAGCTGTGAGGCCAGCGGCTTTGAGGGAGAGAGTCAATAAGCTCATAGAGATACCGCCATGCTCCGATAACCAATCAGATGGGTATCTATATAGCCCCCCTACGGGGTTCCTGACTATTCTGAAGTTCCTATACAATCTCCTAACTACAGCTTCAGAATCCTTGAGCTCCTCCCTATCCCCAAATAAGGTTATTTTCAGGCCTGAGTCCACAGAATATTTATAAGAGTAGTCTCTGCCACCCATCCTCCTCTCTAGGTACTCCAAAAAATCCGGAAGCTCAGATTTTTCTAGTGAAAGAACTAAGGTTCTCTTCTCTTCCCCTGACATTCACCAACCCTTCCTTGAAGGGGTTCCACCCATACTTGCTGCTCAGCCTCCTATCTAAGTGTATCTTACCGCAGCTCCTGCATATTAAAGTATATCCGACCCCCCTATCTAGCACCGATCCGCATGAATCACATATGCTCCTGATCACACCGAGCTCATGGGATCCCTCCATCGTTACCGTGACTATACCATTTTCAACGCTCTCAACTCTAACTATCACGATATCGCTCGGCCTAGCCCCTATATTCGAGCCCCTCTTAGGCATGTTAGCGTGAACTGGGGGTATGAGAATGCTGACCCTAGGTCTGAGGAGCAATGTGAGGAAGAGGTTGAAGTTGCTCCTATCAGCACTCCTTATCTCCCCTAGAGCGATTTCTCCAGGACTCACTGGTAATATAGGTCTCTTGATAGGCCTAACATTGACTTCTAGATCCTTCTTCTCCAAGAGGCCGAGATAAGAGGAGTAAAGCATACCCTTAATCTCGAATACCCCCTCAACCCCTAAATATTCCTCAACTACACCTATCCTCTCTCCAGGGACGACTATCTC
>JAVCBY010000063.1:0-1227 GCA_037917625.1 Thermoproteota archaeon
TCTAGGCGATGGGATCTTCACACTAACTGAGGAGGAGCTAGC
Organism: Thermoproteota archaeon; assembly: GCA_037917625.1. Lineage (GTDB taxonomy): Archaea > Korarchaeota > Korarchaeia > Korarchaeales > Korarchaeaceae > Korarchaeum. The sequence goes on from JAVCBY010000063.1 coordinate 43, forward strand.
TGATAGGTTAGCTGAGCTAGGCCATAGATACCCTAGGAAAAGAGCGGAATTCATCGTTGAGGCTAGGAAGCTCATCCCGATGCTGAGGGATATCATATTCAGCTTCAAGGATGAGAGGCTCTTAAGGGAATGGTTGGTGAGGAATGTGAGGGGATTGGGCTATAAGGAGGCGAGTCATTTTCTGAGGAACATCGGGTTCAAGAGTGTCTCCATAATAGACTTCCATATCCTCGACTTGTTGACGAAATATGGTATACTTGAGGAAAAGCCCAGAAGCTTGAGCAGAGCTAGATATCTGATGATAGAGTCTATTCTAGAGGATATCTCTAGGAGAACGGGTATAAGCCCAGGGGAGCTTGACTTATATCTATGGTACATTGAGACGGGGAAGGTCCTTAAGTAGAGGGGGCTAATATGGGAGAAAGAGTTGCGACAAGAGTAGCGTTAACCTCGATCTTCGCTGCTCTATATACATCCTTGACGATCGCTTTAGCTCCACTCTCATTTTATGAGGTACAAGTTAGGGTTTCGGATTCCTTACTGGCTCTCTCCATACTTTTCGGTCCACCTGCCATAATAGGAACATCCCTAGGATGCTTCATCGCAAATCTTATTGGCCCATTTGGCATAATCGATGCTTTGGGAGGATCCATTGCGAATTTAGTCGCAACATACATAGGATGGAAGTTGAGGAAAAGGAGGGCATTTGCGTTATTCCAGATGCCGATCACGATCTCCTTAATAGTATCATCTTACTTGCACATTTTGTTAAATCTCCCCCTGCTGATGGTCTTCCTCTATTTGCTTGTGGGATCTGTCATATCAGTAGATATCTTAGGCCTGTTCCTCCTCAGGGTGATCGAGATCCACTACACTAATCATAATACGCATAATTTCAGGCAGTAAATGCCCTCTAATATGATAAAAATTCATCTTCTCGACTCATTCTACATTTTTATTTTACTTTTTACGGTTAATTTATGAATGACCTTTAGTTTTACATCTATACAACAAACATTTTTAGGTTATACCTTCTCAGCCATTCGATCTTCAACGATTCCTGCTATGGCTCCGGTCTCAGGGAATGAGGGGGAAGCCCTATGAGGTCGAATAGGAGAGTTGGTATCATCGGATGGGGTGTCTACGTACCTAAGTGGAGGATAAGATCGGAAGAGCTCGCTAGAG
>JAVCBY010000081.1:0-30523 GCA_037917625.1 Thermoproteota archaeon
GAATTACCAATGGTAGTAGCTGAGGGAGACGTGAAAATCAATGGAAAAAGCTATAAGCTTGTGGATGGTGCTACTCTGCTGTTCAAGACTAAGGAGCTGAATATAGAGGGCAACGCCTCGGTCTACGATGTCAGCTTAATCAGGGAGAGAGCTAAAGTAGAGGAGGAGGAAGGATGGATAAAGGTCTATTGCGTTCCTGATTCTAAGATCCTACTGAGAGGAGATAACGTGAGATATGAAGCCCAAGCTCATCAGGAATCCCCATTCCTTCCCTCGGGCTTAGCTTTGATAGTGGTAGGGTCGCTCTTTGCTTCATTGAGGAGAGGCGAGGAGGGGGCTGAAAATGGAACTGATGGAAGCGGAGAGGAGGGCGGAGGAGATAGCTCAACAGTTACTGAGGAAACATAAGGGGAGAGCTCTTAAGGTCAGTTTCGGGTTGAGAGAAGGGGGATTAAGTAAGCTGAGAATAAAGATAAGGCCCTCAAGACCTCTAAACTCTTTTTTTAGGAGAGTTGCCAGTAATAAGGGGCTGAGGAGAGTTGCTAGGGAGCTTTACCTCTTCTTCGCCTTAGATGTGTTGGAGAAGCTCGTGAGGAAGCTGAGAGAAAAGAGGGGAAAGGAGGAAAAGAAGGAAAAGAGGATCAAGCTACCTCTCAAAATACCCCTCAAGCTCCCCAGAAGGGAGGAGATAGAAAGGGTAGAGCTGTCACCTCCCCCCGAGGGGATAGAAATACCTTTTCCCGGCGGGAAGCTCATATTGAACGGTAGCGAAGCTTTATACTACCCTCACAGCTACCCCGAATACTTAATCCAAGCTCATATTTTAGCTAGAATGTTGAAGGGCATATACCCTGCGAGTTACGAGAATCAAGGGGACTTACTTTGGAAGAGCGTGGAGCTCAGGAAGGAGAGGGCTATGGCATACCTTGAGGAGGTAGGTGTAAAGAACGAGGAGCTAGCTTTAGAGGCAGCGATACGTTCAACGAAGTTGTGGCCTACCCTAGCCATAATGATGGCGGATGATGTTACAGAAGGCTACGCTTTCCTCGGCTCCAACCTGATATTGGATCACATAATTCACGGGAGGATCAGGGTGAAGAATTACGTATTCGATGAGGAAGAGTTAGAGAAATTCAAAACGTTCATTGAAGCAGATATTAACGCTGGTTTCGAGTTCAGAAAGAGCTTAGCTGAAGTAGATATAACGCTGGGCCGAAGCAAGTTCAGAATAGCTTTGGACATACCTCCAGCTAGCAGGGGTTCGCTAGACATAAGGAATTTATCCGCGATATCGAAGCTCTCACTACCCCGCTTGATAAAGCTAGGGAGCATAAGTGAGGAGGAAGCTTCGACTATCCTGAAGAGCATTGAGCTGGGACCCATACTAATTTTCGGGAGAACCGGCGTCGGAAAGACGACGCTAGCTAATGCATTGCTAGCTTGCTTGCCTAAGGAGCTGAGATTGATAAGCGTTGAGGAGGTCAGGGAGATTGAAGATTTAAGCATCTACGGGATGCATCACAGCCCTTACGAAGTCTCGGGAAAGTTTGACTTCATCCGCTTCCTCCTCCACAGGAATCCTGACGTGGTCTTTCTGGGGGAGATACTGACTAAGGAGGCAGCTGAAGCCTTTCAGTTAGCTCATAGCTCAGGCTTGAGGGTGATAGCTACAACGCACGCTAGAGGTTTTGCGGAGCTTGTGGAGAAGTGGGAGAGCTTTGGGCAGGAGCTACCTCGAGATACTCTAGCCATATTCATGATGGATAAGAGGGTAGTTGAGATGAGGAGGTGGAACGATGGTTGGCACCCAGTTGATATGAACCTAGACTATTTGGACTTCTTGAGGAGGCTCGAGGGGGCTGATACGAATGAGGAGGTTGCTCGTAGGAAGGAAGCGAGCGGAGAGAGCTGAAAAGCTCGAAAGTGAAGCAGCAAGAGCGGAAAGTAGGACGATAAAAAGGATAAAGTTGGTCCAGAAATTTGTAATAAGTTATCTCAGCTCTCCAGCTCTAGGCTTGATGGCCTTGGGCAGATATGAGAGCGTAGCCGTTGAAGGAGTCCCGACGAAAGATGCAGTCTATGGTGCGTTAGGCTTCCTCAGAAAATATTTAGCTGGTCTATTGGAGGGGGCTGATGAGGATTCAGCTACTAAGGCAGCACTGACATTAATCTCTCGACTCTACGAGGAAGATTTAAAGGTGAGGAGGAGCTGGATAGAAATAGGGGTGACGCTATCTTTAGGTTTGAGTCTCTTCATAGCCTTCCTCTCCTACAGGATCTCAATCCCTCCTTTCCTTCCGTTACTTCTACTCTCCTTTTACCCCCTCATCCCCAGCTACAGCGAGCTGAGAATAGAGGATCCCAATGTAGCTGATAGTATAGCTAGCGATTTGGAGAGGGGAGCCGGCTACATATACGCTTTGAGGCACCTCAAGTTGTATGAAGCTAGCGTAGTTGATGAGGCTACGCTACCCAGTTACTTTGAGTTCCTGAGGATAGTATCGAATAGGGGGGCGTTAGCAAATATGATGAGGAGAACCGCTTCAGTACTGAGGGCTCTAAGTGAGATAATAGATGAGTGGAGAGCTTCACTAAGATCCACCAGGATCTTACTCTTAATCTCTCTCATCATAGTCGCATCTATAAATGTAGCTCTCTCCTACGTCTTAAGGCAGCTAGGCTTTAATATACCCCTCCTAACTCTATTCTATTTAGGGTTAGCGGTAGCTATATTGGTCTCGAAGCCCCTAGGATATTCAATTCAAGCGGGCTTAGTTTACTCCATATCCTTCCTAGCAGCTAGCTACCTTATCTACCTCCTGTAAAAAAGGAGAGAGAGGTTTATAGAGTTATCCTCCTCCTTTTATTTTCCTGCCGTCGTATTTCCTGTCGTAGTTGTAGTGGTCGTAGTAGTGCTTCCCCCACCTCCTCCAAAGAGGAAGTTATTTATTGAATCCATGAGCCAATTGTAGAAGTTCACCCAGCTATTCCACGCATTGCTTAAGTCAACCCATGCCTTAGTTCCAGCCTCCGATGCTATCTTCCAAGCTCCCTCCGCTAGCATGAGGGGTGCTGAGATTATGAGAGCCACGGTTATCAGGATCAAGAGGATGGTCTCGATAGTCTGTTGCATAATAGTTCGGAGCAATAGAGATTTAAAGCATGATATATCCTCAAAAGAATTCTTCATTTTCAGGAAACTCTCAAGCCTTAAAGATAAGGAGAAGCGACTTATATGAGGCTCATGTACCTGCTCCTCCTCGCTATTCCCATGCTCCTGATCTCGCTCTCCTCAGCCCCTCTCTACTACCCTCTAGCTGCAGCCCTCCTATTCATCTCGCTATGGAGGGAGTTAAATGATTCTCTCGATTGAGAAAGTGCTGTTAGCACTGATAGGCTTGGCTACGATTATCGTAATGCTGCCAGCGATTGATCAAGGGATGAAGGGAATAGAGGCAGATAGAAATCAGAATTGTGTTAATATAGCTGCGAGAGCAGTTGATCTAGCTATAACTAACAGTATAGGGGGAGGGACTGCCTCAGATTACGTCTTCCTGCCTGTTAAAGTTTCGTATAGATGCGAGGGCGGAACAGCATATCTTAAGGCAGGGAATGCATCAGCTAGCTTGAGCTATCCTTTTCAACTTAGCTGCGATGGAGAGGCTTACCTATACGGTAAGTTCTCAGCTTCATGGCGGAGCGATGGCAAGAATGCTGTAGCTGAGTTGAGGTGGTCGGGGATTGGAGGGAAGCATTAGAGAGATACTTCTGGATTTAATATCTCTAGCTATCGTCTTATCTCTAATATCTCTTCTAACTCTAGCTGATCAACTCTTAAATGAGATCGAGGAGGCTGAGATCCTGAAAGCTATAGAGGAAGTTCAAAGGCTAGCTGAATCCCTGGGGTTAGATGCTAGTGGTTATGGGGGATGAATATGGAGGAGATAGAGTTCCTAATAGCGATAGTAGCTCTGAGCTTTCTGATGCTCTGGGCGTTAATATGAGGCTCTTGTTAGCTCTACTCATCTCCTTATTTTTGCTCTCTCTAGTCTTCTTAAAGCCCATCTTCATCCACCAGGGCTATCAAGTGGAATGGAAGGAGGAAGTAGTATTAGAGTCTCTCTCTCAAGTTAAGGAGTTAGGATATAAGTTATTGATGAATGGGACTGTGAAAGAATGTAGTTCCTCTGAAATAGCTTATTGCCTCATGATCCCAGGACCAAATGGGTTTTTGAAAGTTGAGAGGAGGGTAGGAGGATGAGTATTGTGATCTTACATCTTGAGTACAGTGAGGTTCTCGAGGATCTTGAACGAAGGGGAGAGGGATGAGAGAGGTCCTAATAATATTTTTTGCCTTAGTATTAGCTTCCTTCTTAGTGACTCATTATACGCCTCAAGCGGAGTACTACTTATATAAGGGTAGATTGAGAGCGCACTATTTATATGCGGAGCTCGAATCGATGGAGCCTCGAGCACTAATATACGCTAGATATAAGATAGACAGCTTCCTCTATTCCATGAACGGCTCCTCATGCAACTCACTCCCTAGTATAGATGGGAATGAATTCAGGGAGGTGATGGACGCAGATTTGAATAACAAGGGCTTCTTTCCAACGATCGATCTGAGCTTTGAGGCTTTCGAGACTCAAGGGAGGGAGAGGGGATATTTCGGGGAGAGATGCAGGAATGGAGGCATAGGCTTTACTGTGAGTGGGAGGGCAAGCATAGAGGACGGATTAACTGGGATAAGAGGGAGCCGAACTATTAACGCTATGGGATGCCAGATAACAGCTTATTACAGGATGAAGAGTATACTGGATTGGTTAGAGAGGGATATAAAAATTTTGGCCTCTAAATGCAATGGAGATGAGAATTTATCAGCATTCTTTCACTGTCTTAAGGAGGGAATTGCTGAGATAAGGAGGGAATATGCTGAGGAGGATCTAGAGCTCAAAATAAATTATAGTTATTTCTATTGGTTTGAGGATGAGAAGCCTAGAGTCTACTTACACTTCAATATAGCTCTGAAGGACCCTTACGCGATTATAATAGCGAATGGGAGGGAACATAAAGGTTTCCTATGCTTAAGGGAGGTAGAAATTGGATCCTAACTCGCTTTTCCTCGAATATTTTAGGAGAATCTTCTTATCCATATTATTGAACTTCCTCGAACTTTTGAGAGATCTATGGCCCGCCATAGAGCCACTCTTATCTCTAACGATATTAATATTTGCAATAGTAGCAGTAGTATTCTTTCCCTTCTTCGAGAATATTAGTAAAGAACTTCTAGAAGTAGTAGTTATTTTTGTTATAATTTATATCCTTCTCTTAATAAATGCGAATTCTTTTCCCGTTTTTAAAGATCATTGGCTGACGATGGACTTTGAGAATGCCCACCTTATGTAGTTTACTATTCTATCTACATCCCTCCTGCCCTTGAGCATCACCTTGAGACCCCTTAGCATCCCATTAGGATCCTCCTCAAGCTCCATGCTCCCACCGAGCTCCTCTATCTTCCTAGCTAGGAAGGATCTTATAGGTCTCTCTCTTGAGCTTATGAGGACATTATCCTCGGGAGTGAAGGAGATCTCTCCCCTATCCATATCCAGAATCAGATTTCCAAGGAACTTACCATCATCAGAGTATAATTTCCTTTCTTCAACATTCTTTCTAGTTTCTTTAAGCTTATCTGCTGTTACAATCGTTTGTTCTAGAAGAACATCATCTAGAGACTCTATCATCCTCCTAAGGGATATGAGCTCCTTCTCTAGCTTCTCAGCTCTCCTCCTCAGGAAATCTCTGAGCATTAATAAATTTTTTATCCTCTCATCCCTCTCCAAAGATCCCCCTCTCCTCCAAGGATCTCATCAATATTTCCTTAAATCTTTGTACCCCCAACCTGCTGATCAGGGGCCCCAGCCTGGGTCCCTGAGGTTGGCCGAGCACCGCTAAGTATATAGTTGAGAAGAATTCCTTGGGTGGCACTTCAAACTTTTTAGCTACTTCGAAGGCGATGTTCTGCATCTCATCTGGACTCATATCAGGATTTATAGCCTCAATGAAAGAATTTATAGCATCCAGAGTGCTCTTATTGATTTCTATTTTTTCTCTGACTCCCCTCCCAAAATATCTAACGTAATTATATGCGTACCTTATGTAATTCTCGAAGATAGTATCTCTCTCGAGATCCTCGGGTCTCAGATCATAGTACTTAGACATGAGCTCCCTAGCTATCCTCAGGATCTCCTCAAATTCTAGCTCTTGAGGGAGCATGGAGACGACATTCAACACAGCTGAGTACCTGTATGGAGGAGGACTCGGGACTCCCTCCATAAGATATGTGAATTCCATGAGCCTCCTCATCGTAACTCTATCCCTCTCGCTCCCGATCTTCTCGAGCCCGTGGTATCTCCTTAAGTTGAGCTCTAACTCATTTATGTAAAGAGGGGATTTTTGTAGAGAAATACTTCTAGTTCCATGATATCTCTTGAACATCATCATCCTCAGAGCTTCTGGAGGTGAGAAGTCCATCCACATCTGCGGAGTGATCACATTTCCAGCGCTCTTGCTTATCTTCCTCCCGGTCTTATCTAGGAACATCTCATACCTGACGGTGAGAGGCGGTTCATATTCTAAAACTTCTTTAGCTATTCTCGCATTTACCCTGAAAGAATCTGCTATATCCTTCCCATGAGGCTCAAATACTATCCCTAAAGCTGACCATCTTGCAGCGAACTCCCCCTTCCAGGATAGCTTCCCCTCCCCCCTCAAATAGCTAGCCTCGCCCACATGACCGCAACCGCTCACACCCTTGAATCCCTGATCACACTTGTAAATGACCTTTCCCTCCTCAGGAATCACCTTAATCACTCTAGTCGTATATATCCTTCCACATTTCTCACATTTAGGCCAGTAATAAATCCACCCTTCCGGTTTGTTCGTGCCAACTTCCTCCCTTATGATCCTATCGACTCTCTCACTATTCACTACCAGCTTACTGACTTGCTCATCCAAGAGGCCCGATCTGTAAGCCTCGGTTCCTGAAATGAAAGTGAACTCTATGCCGAGCTTCTCGAGAGCATCCAGCAATATGGAGCTCATGTGCTCCCCATAGCTCGAATGACATTCGAAGGGATCTGGTATCTCGCTTACGGGCATCCCTAGGTACTTGCTATAATCCTCAGGTATGCCAGCGGGGACCTTCCTGAGGCCATCCCTATCATCGCTGTAAGCTATTAGCTCGCTCCTGTAACCCATGCTCTCCAAGGCTAACTTAACCCCGTAAGCCCTGAGGGAGTCTCCAACAGATCCTATATGCGGAAAGCCACTAGCTCCTATCCCAGATTCGACCCTTAAAACTGTTAGATTTCTCCCTATTCTCCTCTCCCTCTCGACTACATTCCTAGCTATTCTATCCAGCCAGAAAGTCGGGCCACTTTCGCGCATGGGGATCCTAGGGATAAGAAAAGGGAGAATAAGAAATTTTCGGTCAAAAATTGTTGGAAGATCCTCCAGCTTAAACCTGGGTCATCTCTATCTCTATGACGCTTATGTCCCTTCTGCTCCCATTCTCGTCTATTATCTCCTCGGTCCCGGTCCTGAGGTCAGTGATCTTCAGCTTTCCTGGGAAGTACTTGAGCCTGGTTATCTCAGCTACATCCACTGCCCTTGAGATAGACCTGCCCCTCGCCTTCAGCACTATCTTCTTCACACCCCTGTTTATCTGGAGAGTTGTGGCCATAACATAGTTTATGGCCGGCTTCTTACCAACAAACACTATTCCTTCCTCTGCCACCATGTACCTCACCTCTTATACCCTGTCGCGGAGGGTCTGAGGTTACTAACCTCACCTCGATCTAATTAAAAAGGTTACCCTCCCCTCAACAGCCTCTCTATACTTATGAGGGAGACCCTCTCCCCCTCTTTTCTACCTATCAGAATGGGGAGCTTGCCCTTCTCAAGCTCTAGCTTCGCTAATTCTACGGGATCCGTCAATCCCTCCGGTATTTCGTTCTCCTCTAAAAAAAGAGGGGATCCAGTAGCGATCTGCTGGGCTCTTATGGATATTATCCTGACCCTCTCAAACTTCGTTAGTCTTTTAGGACCCAACAGATCGCTATTCAAGCTCAATCACTCTCGCTCTTTTCTCCCTTCTCCTTCCCCTTTCCGGGCTCGAACTTCTTACCGGCCGCAGCTATTATGTCATCTATCTTCAGTATAGTCGTAGCGAACTCAGCAGCAGACTCTATAGCCCTCCTCAGCACTCTCTCTGGCTCTATTATGTCCTTCTCATACATGTTCTCGACCTCTCCAGTGTATATGTTGAATCCGTACTCCTTCTTGCCCTCAGCATGCGCCTTCCTCAATTCTGCGAGCTTTATTATTGGATCGTGGCCCGCATTCTCTATTAATGTCTTTGGAATAGACTCTAAAGCCTCAGCAAACTTCTCAACGACATTCTGCTCCTTTCCACTCAACTGCACCGAGTAGTTCCTCAGCTTAAGCACTAGATCAGTCCAAGCTGCGCCAGCTCCTACTACTATCTTTCCATCCTCTATGACGTTTCTCACAACACTCAAAGCATCATGTAGATTCCTCTCCGCTTCATCAATTATTTGCTTCTCTCCTCCTCTTATGAGTATACTCACAGCCCTCGGGTCCTTGCATCCCTCGACGAATACCATCTTGTCCTCTCCAACTCTCCTCTCCTCAACGAGCTCAGCGAATCCTAAATCCTTCTCTGATATCTCCTTCACATTCACCACTATCTTAGCTCCCGTGGCCTTGGCTAGCTTCTCCATATCGGACTTCCTCACTCTCCTCACAGCAAGTATGCCGTGCTTGGCTAGGAAGTGCTGAGCGACGTCATCTATGCCCTTCTGACAGAAGACTACATTAGCACCTGCTGCAGCTATCTTCTCGACGAGTTCCGCGAGCATCTGCTTCTCCTGATCTAGGAAGTCCTTAACTTGAGTTGGGGAGGTTACCCTTATCTTAGAGGAAATTTCAGGCTTCTTTATCTCTAGAGCGCTCTCTATAAGAGCTATCTTAGCTTTCTCAACTCTCTTAGGCATCCTGGGATGTACTATTTCCTTATCTACGACTATCCCCCTTATCAGCTTAGTATCGAAGAGGGATCCTCCCTCCTTCTTCTCCAGCTTTATGTTCTCAAGGTCCACTATCCTCCTCCCATCCCTCTCCTCAACGACTTGTAATGCGGCATCTACGACAAGGTCCGCTAAGTAGTCCTGTGCAACTCTCACCGATTTACTGCTCATAGCTATCTTAGCTACCTTCTTGAGTAACTCCTTATCCTTCCAATCCACTCTCATAGCTATCCCATCTAAGTATTCTATAGCCTTTTCAGCGGCCTTCCTGTACCCTGATATTATGACCGTCGGGTGAATTCCTAGGTCTAGGAGATCTTCAGCTTTCGATAGCAATTCACCAGCCAGTAAGACGACGGTCGTGGTCCCATCTCCAGCCTCCTGCTCTTGAGACTTCGCTAGATCTACCATCATCTTCGCGGTAGGATGCTCGACCTCAATTTCCTTCATTATAGTCGCTCCATCATGCGTTATTATGACATCACCGAATGGATCAACTAACATCTTCTGCATTCCCTTCGGGCTTAGGGAAGTCCTTATAGTATCAGCTATTGCTTTCGCGACTGTTATGTTCAGCCTCAAGGCCTCTCTTCCCCTCGTTCTTGAGGTACCTTCCTTCAATATCAGGACGGGTATCGCACCTCCACTCACTTCACCTGCAGGCACTATAGATCACCCCCACTTTAGATCACAGAACACCAGTTGATGTACCGAGTATCGCTACCATACGGGTTAAAAAAGATTACCTAGGTAGGAGGTAAATGAGTCGTGACGAATGATCCAAGATGAGAGAGGAGAATGGTGAATTGAGTGGATGAGTCCGGAGAATATTTTTAAATTATTTCCAGAATGCCTGATCTCAGCTATAAGAGATAAGGGAATAACTGAGCCAACTGAAATACAGAGAAAGGGGATTCCACATGTAATGAGAGGAGACAACGCCCTCCTAATCGCACCTACAGGCTCAGGAAAAACTGAGGCAGCGATATGGCCAATAATCTCAAGGATTTTGAATGAGAAGGAGAAAACAGGATTTCTTCTATTATATATAACTCCTTTGAGGGCTCTGAACAGGGATCTGGAGGATAGGATAATTTTCTGGGCATCTAAATGTGGATTGAATGTGGGGGTGAGGCATGGGGATACCCTCAAATCTGAGAGGATGAGGCAGTCCAGATCCCCGCCTGAGATAATCATAACCACCCCCGAGACCCTTCAGATAATGCTCTCATCACCTAAACTCTCCCTCCATCTCTCGAGAGTGAAATACGTAGTTATAGATGAGGTCCATGAACTCCTCGATGATAAGAGAGGTGTCCAACTTTCAATAGCTCTGGAAAGGCTCAGAAGGATAACTGGGAGGGACTTCCAGAGGGTGATGCTCTCAGCCTCTCTTGGTAATCCTCACATAGCTCTCGACTTCTTCTCTTACTCGAAGAAGGGCAAGCTAGTGACCTCAGGAGAGGAGAGGAAGATGATTATACGAGTTATGTTCCCAAGAGTCATTGAGGAGGACCTTAAGCTCTCATCAAAGCTCTTACTCGAGCCCGAGGTGATCGCCAGGGTAAGAGTGCTGGCTGATGCGATAAGGTCCTCTAGATCCGCGATAGTTTTCACTAATACGAGGTCGATGGCTGAAGCTCTGGGCTATAGGATGAGCAAGATATTCAATGAACTTAAGATCCACGTCCACCATAGTTCCCTATCTAGGGAAGCCAGAGTTGAGAGTGAGAGCCTCCTGAAGATGGGTGAGCTATCAGCTGTGATAAGCACCAGCTCGATGGAGCTGGGGATAGATGTGGGCCATATAGACATGGTCCTCCAATACGGATCACCGAGGCAAGCGTTAAAACTTCTTCAGAGGGTAGGGAGATCAGGTCATGGCCCTGGTGGGATAGCTAAAGGCCTTATAATCGCTCAAGATTCTGATGATTTCTTTGAGTCTCTCGTCCTATCGAAGAACGCATTGGAGGGGAGATTAGAGGAGATAAGGCCCCTCGAGAAGTCATATGATGTCCTCTATCATACGATAGTAGGGATTCTCCTGAGGGAGAGGGAGATTAGCGTTAATGATATAGTCAAGATAGCTAATGGATGCTATCCTTATAGGGATCTAAGCGTGGAGGATTGCAGGAAGCTCCTCTCCTTCATGTCTAGGGCCTGGCCCAGGATCATATGGTACGATGAGAACCTAAATTTCGTGAGGAGGGCGAGTGAATTGGCCTTCGATTACTTCTTCAGCAACATCTCAACTATACCCGAGACCTCAAGCTATAGTGTCATTGATGAAGTCACCGGGTTCTACATTGGAAAGTTAGATGAGGCTTTCGTCCTCGAATATCTCTTTCCTGGGGCTAAATTCGTTTTCAGAGGATCTGTATGGAGGATGAAGAGGATAGAAGGGGGAACTATATATGTGGAACAAGTATTCGATCCAATAGGAGCTATCCCGAGTTGGATAGGCGAGCAATTGCCCGTCTCAATGGAAGTCGCCGCTGAAGTGGGCAGGCTGAGGGGTAAAGTTGAGGAGGCATATAGGAAGGGGAAAATAGAATCTTTCCTACGTGAGGTAATGAAAGAGTATGGATTTTCTACAGAGGAAGATATAAGGAGGGCTCTCTCCCCGATACTAGAGTATATAGAGAGTGGGTTCCCGGTACCCACGGATAAGCGTATCGTTGTGGAGGATGTGAGGGGAGGTGTAGTGATTCACTCGACCTACGGTAACTTGGTGAACAGGACACTGGGCAGAGCTATAGCTCAAGCTGTGTTGAAGCGTTTTAAACTTCTGGTCAGGATATCCGAGGATCCTTATAGGATATTGGCGCTGGGAGTCTCATCAGAGCCTATCATTGATGCGATGAAATCCTTGATAGGTGAGGATGAAGGGTTCTTCTTGGAGGCTATTGAGAATAGCCCCTCCTTCAGGTTGAGGCTCTTATACACTTTGAAGAGGATGGGATTGATAAAGGACTACGCTAGCTCGAAAGTCATAAGTCTCAGTAAGCTGGCGAGGGCTTACGAGGGCACACCCCCTTATGAAGAGGCGCTTCGGGAGACTCTAATAAAAGATTTCGATGTAGAGGGTGTTATTAAACTGCTCAGATGCATTGAAAGGGGAGAGGTAGAGTTAGTCAGATCGGAGAAGGAGGGACCTAGCCCTCTGGCATTATTAGGGCTCGATAGATCCGGCTTGCCACTGGAAGTCATACCCCCCGCGGAACTCTCTAAGAGGCTGCTGGAGAACTTCAAGAACAGGATACTCTCTCAACAAGTTACCTTAGTATGCTCTAACTGCTGGAGTTGGTTCATGGATTCCGATGTGAATAGCTTGATGGACATCGGAGCGCCTATATGCCCTAACTGCGGCAGCAGGAGGATAGCTGCTATCACTGGTTACTTAGTATCAGAAGCTAAGAGGTACGTGGAGGAATCGAAGCAGAAGGGGAGACCTTCCGTCGGGAACTGGGAGCTTGCAAATAGATGTTATGAGTTCGGCCTGCTTACTGAGAGATACGGATTGCCTGCAATAATTGCGATGGCTGCGAGAGCTGTAGACCCCATAGATATTGAAAGGCTCCTATCCGAAGTTGATGAAGTGAACGAACGCTTCTTTGAGACCTTAGCGAGGATCGAGACTGAAGCTGTTAAGAGGAGGATGATGGGAAAGAAAAAGAGATCTAAACATTAATAGCAGATAATATCTCCTCAGCAGCTCTCTTAGGATCACTGGCCTTCGTTATCGCCCTTCCAACCATTACAAAATCGACTTTCTTAACCACATCTCTTATAGTAGTGGCATCTATTCCACCAGCGATCCCTATCCTTATTCCATGTCCCCTCATCTTCTCCAATATATCGAATTCAGAGAATATACCTTCATCAACGCCCTTATGGATGCATATCCTATCTACATCCAGCTCGATGAGCCTCTCGATCCTAGTCCCGGGATCCCTAATGCCCAGCGTATCAGCGATAACTTCCTTCCCATCCTCTCTAGCTCTTCTAACTGCTTCCCTTATCGTCTCATCAGGAGCTACAGCCATCACGCTCATTATATCAGCTCCTGAGGAAAACGCCAGTGTGGCTTCAAGATATCCCGTGTCCATAGTTTTAGTATCAGCGAATATAATCGCCTCAGGAAATCTCTCCCTGAGGAGCTTAACGGATCTCATACCCTCAGATTTTATTAGCGGAGTTCCTGCTTCAAAACACTTAAATCCAGCTGATCTAGCCTTCTCAGCGATATCTAGCGCCTCCTCTAGATGGATCAGATCTAAGGAGAGGAAGACCTCGACTGGCATGCGCATAAGTGCTTGGGGTAAATAAAAGTAGTGAGGTGATGAATCCAAAGTCAGACCTTAGCCAGTTTCCTGAATCTCCTGTAGTTCACGGGATCCCCTCTTGCCCTAACTATATAATTGGGAACTAAGGGAGTCCCGTCATCGAAATATATGGATTTACCGCTCGCATCATATATGCTCACTACATCGTAGCCGCAAGCCTCCCTGAAGGATGCTACAGTGTAGCCCCTCATAGATTCCTCCACTCGGAAGGCTATATAGTGAGGAGACCCTCCTTTAAAGGTCGGCGGCCTTCTGAGGGATCTGAGATCCCATATCCTCTGTATGATTGAAGCTATGATCCTAGATGCGTTCCCATCCCCGAATGGGTTGGGTGTCCTTTTGAGTCTCTCAATTAAGTTCGGTTGGTAGAGATACTTCCTCACCAAGGATACTATAGTTGCGGGGTTCGTGCCAGCTATCTCCCCGAAACCCATCTCTATGATCTCGGGCCTCTCCGTGTTCTCCCTTAATATAATGCAAGGCCTCTTGAGAGTAGCGGCTTCCTCCTGAACGCCTCCAGAGTCAGTCATTATGAGATCTGAGGAAACAATAAGTCCAAGGAAATCTAAATAGCCGAGGGGTTCCAATATCCTGACATTCTTCAGGGATTTCAGCTTATTCCATAGGTCGAATGTCTTGAGTGCTTTCTGAGTCCTGGGGTGAATTGGCCAGACGAAGGTGATATCATTTAGCTCCTCTAGAGCCTTAAGCACCCCTATCAGCTTATGCTCATACTCAGTATTCTCCTTCCTGTGGAGTGTCAAGGTCACTAGAGGCTCAACTCCATCGAGATCGAACTTCTCCAGAGTCCTCTTGGCCGAGACCTTCCTCAGGACCTTAATAACGGAATCCACTATAGTATTCCCACTCAAGAAAGCTGTCCTAGGGGATATGCCTTCCTCCATCAAATTTGAGAAAGCTCTGGGTGTGGGTGCAAAGTTTAATGATGCTAGATGATCTGAGATCCTCCTGTTTACTTCCTCAGGCATTGAGAAATCGTAGCTCCTCAGCCCCGATTCCACATGGATGAAGGGGACCTCCATCTTAGAGGTAGCTATCGCGGTCCCCAAAACGGAGTTAGTATCTCCCAATGCTATTACTCCATCAGGCTCGTAGCTCTCAACTATCTTCCCAATTTCTTTCATAACTGCAAATGTTTGAGATACTTGATCATCAGATCCTATATTAAGGTTGATGTCAGGCTCCTCAACTCCTAGCTCCCTGAAGAAAATGCCGCTCATTTCCCAGTCATAATGCTGTCCAGTATGAACTAAGAGGAGCTCTATCTCATCCAGCTTACTCAGAGCTTCGTAAAGGGGAGCCATCTTGATTATCTCAGGCCTAGTTCCTACTGAGAGGATCAGCCTCATCTATCTACATGAGAAAAATCTTTTATTAAATATAGATGCACTAACTTGGGGTGACAATGTGCTGAAACCCGAGGAAGTCCTGAAGTTCTATGCTTACACGACAAAGCTGCATAAAGAAGATCTGGCTTCTGAGCTACTGAAATTCGATGACGTTCACTTAGAACCACCTCAAGGGCTTCCCGGTGTGAGGCCTCCTCAAGATGTCGAGTCAAGAGAGCTTGAGACCTATGAGGAGATCGTTAGGGCATTAGAGAGAGCTAGTGTACTCTCAGGGATTCCTTTATCGCTTATAGCTAACTTATCCTCAGGAAGAAGTTCATCAGGAGGAAATGACAGCAAATCGCTGATTTCGAAACTCGATAATCTTGTAGGAGAGTACTTGAAGATTAAAAAAGAGATAGAGATCTCGAAAAAAGCGAAGCATCTATTAAAAGAGAGATCAGAAAGAATGAAAGGAATTGAGGGAAAACTGAGTGAGATTGAGGGGAAGATCTTGAGTTACTATAGCGCAGCTCTGGAAGTCGTAGAGGAAGATCCCTCAAAACTCAGGCTTGGGAGAGCCCTCTTAGAAATTGATAGGGAATTGCTGAGGGTATCTTCTCTCCTCAAGATGGCCTCCGATAAGTCCCTATCGCTAGAAGACCTCAATGAAATAATCAAGAACGTGAGGGAATCCCTGAAGGGAACAAAGATTAGGATAAATGAACTCTTGAGTGAGGCAGAAAATCTAACAGAGATTTCCAAGATTTCTGAAAAGATTGAAGAAATAATGGGAAAAATGGACTATATTTTAAATAAAATTACTGAGTGCAGCTCCAAGAAGGAGAAATTAGCTGAGCTCAGAGTAGTAGATTCCCTGTGGAAAAAGATGAGAGAGAGTGTGAAGAAGGTTCCGGAGCTTAGCCCGATAATCGCGGAGAGGGAGCCAACTATATCGAAGGTCTCTCAACAGATGAGCATCTTAGAGGAGGAAATTGAGAAAATAGATTCTGAGATAAGGGGTTCCATCGAAAAAATTTCAGATGAATCCTCAAGCATTAGAAAAGATTTCTCATTAATTAGGGAGGGCCTCCTCTCGATAAAAGTGGTGGTCGCTGGTGAGGCTGAGAGGAGGGTGAGCGAGCTGATAGAAAATGCGAAGCCTCTGATCGCTGAGAGAGGGAAGATTGAGGAGGAGATAGAGAATCTCAGCAAATTAGTTGATAAAAATTACATAAAAGATTTGAAGAAGAAGGAAAAAGATCTAAAGAGTAAAATAATTGAGATCTCAGCTGAGCTCGCTGCTACAGCGATTAATCTGAGGGAGAAGGCCTTGATGCAGAGGATAGAGATGCTCATGTATGAGGGGGAGGAGATATGCGTAATAGCAGGCTGGGTTCCCAAATCCAAGAAGGAATCGTTTAAGAGAAAGCTTGAAGAGAGACTAGGGGAATTCTTAGCTCTCGAGTTCGAGGAATCCGAATGGGAGGAAGCTCCCTCAAGGATTAGAATTTCAAATCCGATGAAACCGATGAGACTCCTCACTCACGAGTTATACGGTCTTCCATCAGTGAGAGAATTAGATCCGACGTTCCTCACCGCTATATTCTTCCCCTTGATGTTCGGGATGATGTTCGGGGATCTCGGCCATGGGATAACGCTCGCTTTATTCGGCCTATTCCTATGGAAGAAAACTAGTGGATCGATGAAGGAGCTAGGTGGTATCCTCCTATATTCGGGGATTGCAGCAGCAATCTTCGGCTACCTTTATGGGGCTTTCTTTTTCATGTCGATCACTGAACATCCAATCCTAAGCCCCCTGCATGATACAATGAGACTTATGACTGTGGCACTCATCTTCGGTGCCTTCCAAATGTCCATAGGCTTCCTGATTAACACTGCAAATAAGCTGATTGAGGGAGACCTCTTCGCTGCCCTCTTAGAGTATAGGGGACTCATGACTTTCATAATGTATGCTGGCGCTGTTTATGCGGCTATAAGGAATAATGCGAGCATAGGGGAGACGTTAAGCGATCCCCTATTCCAAGCCATGGTAATACCCCTCATGATAACATGCTTCGCGCCCGTAATCAGATCCTTAAGAGAGGGTCATGGGATAGGAGAAGGCCTCTCTGAGATGATATCAACCCTTCTAGAGAGTGTATTAGCGTTATTCAGCAATTCACTTTCTTACATAAGGCTAGCAGCATTCGCAGTTATCCATGAGGTCTTCGGTATACTCACAGTTCAGCTCATGTTCGGGAAGGAAGCGATCATGGTCAATGAATTGGCCTCTCTTCTGAGCCCACTAGCGCTCATAGGTTTCTCTTTAATGAACATATTGGTCATGGGGCTTGAAGGACTTCTCTCATTCATACAAGCGACGAGGCTGACGTTCTACGAGTTCTTCACTAAGTTCTACAGGGCTTCTGGTAGGGAATTCAGGAGGGCCTCTGAGTTAATCGAGTCACTCATACCTGAATAAAAAATTTTATTTTTAAGTTGGATGCTGGAGGAGGTGGTCTCGCTATGGCCTTGAGGAGGAAGCTGGCTCTTTATCTCGTCCTGGGACTCCCGCTGCTATTGCTCCCGCTCTCATTCGCTGCAGTAGCGGCTCAAGAGACAGCCACAGAGGAAATTAGCGGTCTAAGGTTCGTAGGCATGGCTCTAGCAATCTTGGGGAGTACTATTGGAGCAGGTATAGCTTTACATGGTGTGGCTGTCGGAGGAAGCGCTCTTTTGGCTGAGAATCCTAAGGCTTTCACTCAAGTACTGATATTAGGAGGTCTGGCTGAGGGAGTTGCCGTTTATGGGCTTCTGGTGGCCTTCCTGATAATGGGAGGATAACTAAACCTTTTTTATTTTAAAACCAGAGAAAAAGATGAGAGATAGAAAGAGCACTTATAGAGAAAATTATTCACCTCTAGGTGATAGAAGTTGATAGAGTATATCCTTGGAGATACCACTTATTCTACCGAAGAGCACAGTTCTGAGGCTCTGAGACTCCCACTCCGATGAGATCAAGTAAGATAGTATGTAGGCCTCACTCATAGGACTCATCATAGAGATCCTCACCGCTTCCGTATAAGCTCTCTTGAGTACTGAGTGCTCTATGACCCACGGTTCGCCGACATCCCTCAAGGAGTCCCTGACCTCGATGGATACCTCCCTATAGGGAGCTATATTCAAAAGCTTATCTAAGAAGTCTGGCAGATCTCCGGATTGACTAACGGCCTCCAATAACTTCTTGAAGGGGGTCCCGGAGAGTACTCTAATTATGAGGTCATTGCTCATCCCAAGGTACTTAGCCTTAAGTAATAAGCCTAAGGTCATGTTCTCTAAGTAGGAGCGTATTATTTCATATAGAGGAGTGCCTCTCTTGAGAGGCCCGATTAGGGAGTCTATGTAGACTTTAGTCAGTATGAGATCCAGCTCGGATGTATTCCTATCTCCTGAGAGCCAGTTTGATATCAAGAATGAGAGCTTCCTTTCTTCAATCAGATCGAGTAGATCCTCTAACCTCTCCACTTTCGAGAGCTTAGCAGTATCGTATAAGTAACCAGGATGAGGGAGCAAGCTTAGTCTCTCCAGCCTACCGAAGAGCAGTGAGAATATGATCCTTCTGATGTTCTCAAGGTCGTACTTGCTCATGTAGACTCTGAGGATGTTCTCCAAAGGGGAAGCTCTCGCTATAGAGATGAGCTTATTAGCTCTAATGAAGTTGACCCTCATAGTGACTTCCTCTATCTTTACGGGATCTGATAGATCTTCAGGCTTTTCGAAGAAGCCGCCATAAGATGTCTGAGATATCTTATCGAAGAGAGCTCTATCATCCTCTATGAATACCCAAGATCTAAGTTCAGAGGGATCTATTAAATGGGAGGAAAGGCCATGGGTTCTAACTACGAGATACTTTATCTTAGCATTCCTCAGCATTACTCTCCCCTCTTTATCTCCCTATACTTCTTGACCATGATGAACTCCTCCAAGGATTCCTCCTCTAACATCTCCTCTATGTACCTTATAGCAGCTTCGTGATCTGGAATGACTATCTTCTCCAGAGCATTCACCTTCCTCATCGTATCAGCTAGAGCTGTGGCAATCCTCTCGAACTTCGCTTCAGAATTAACCAAAGGCATCATCTCCCTTATAGCATCTGCGAATTTCCTAGAAGCAGCTATGACTACGGCATTCAGTGAGGGAGAAGTAGCGAGGCTCAGACCGATGATTTTAGTCTCGGGGACCTCCACTCCTATCACGCTCCTCACTTTCATCTCCGTGAGGAGGGGGGTCGTTAATAAAGCGGCTTTCTTCATTTCCTCCGGCCCTGCAGCTGAATAAGCGAGTCTCAGAATCTTATAAGCATCCTCAAGCTTCTTCTCTATATCGCTCCTCCTCTTGAGATCCGGTATCAGTGATTGGCACTCCCTGACTAGCTGATCTCTCTTCATCTTCAGAGCTTCTACTCCAGACTTGAGGAGTCTGGTCCTCTCCCTCAGCCTTATCAAAAACCCCTTAGTGGGGAGGACCCTCCCCACGGATCTGAAGCTCATGGGATCACCTTTCCACTAGGAGCCTCCTCCTCGGGTGGTACTTGCTTATGGTCTTCTCACTTATCCTAGTGAGCTCGGACTCCGGAAGGACTGAAAGTATGTCCCATGCTATGTTTAGCGTCTCCTCTATAGTCCTCCTCTCCTTGAAACCTTGGGAAACGAATTCTCTCTCAAATCTCCTGGCGAATTCCAAGTATAACCTCTCCCTCTGGCTGAGCCCAGCTTCTCCAACTATTTGGACGAGCTCTCTAGCCTTAGTTCCCTGGCTATATGCCGCATAAAGTTGATCAGATACTTCCTTATGATCCTCTCTAGTCTTCCCCGGCCCTATCCCATCCTTCATCAACCTGCTGAGGCTGGGTAGCACGTTAATAGGCGGGTATATCCCCCTGTTATACAAATCCAGATCCAAGAATATCTGCCCCTCAGTTATATAACCCGTGAGATCGGGGATCGGGTGAGTCAAATCTCCTCCGGGCATCGTGAGTATAGGCATGAAAGTTATAGATCCAGGTCTCCCAATGATCCTACCCGCCCTCTCGTATATACTAGCTAGATCACTGTACATGTATCCCGGATACCCCTTCCTGCTCGGAACCTCTTCTCTAGCTGAGCTAAGTTCTCGTAAAGCTTCACAGTAATTGGTCATATCTGTTATTATTACTAGGACATCCATCCCCAGATCAAATGCTAGATACTCAGCCACCGTTAGGGCGACTCTAGGCGTAGTTATCCTCTCAATGACAGGATCGTTCGCGAGGTTGAGGAAGAGCACAGATCTACTCAGGGCTCCAAATTCCTCAAATTGCCTCCTGAAGAAGAGAACATCGTCATACTTGAGCCCAACGGCAGCGAATACTATGGAGAATTTCTCCTCCCTTCCGAGGACGACAGCTTGCCTCGCTATCTGGGCAGCGACTTCATTGTGCGGAAGCCCCGATTCCGAGAATATAGGTAACTTCTGACCCCTTATCAAGCTGAGCATACCATCTATTGCGCTTATCCCAGTCTCTATGAACTCATCTGGGTAATCCCTCTTCACAGGGTTTATCGGTGCCCCGTTTATGTCCCTGAAATCCTCAGCCCTTATTTTAGGGCCTCCATCGATGGGCTCACCAGCTCCATTGAAGACCCTGCCGAGGACCTCATCCGATACAGCTACTTTAAGCGTCGACCCTGTGAATTTGACTATAGCATTACTATCTAATCCCTCGGTATCCCCGAGTATCTGTATGACGACTTTATCCCTCCCAGCTTCCAATACTTGGCCGAGCCACTCCCTCCCATCTTCAGAGTATATCCTGACCACTTCCTCGTAAGCTACGCCGGGCACTCCTCTCATTATGACGAGAGGACCCTTAACCTGATCTATACCTCTAAAAGCGATCCCCTTTATAGGCATTATCTCACCTCCGCTAATAAGGAGGATATTTCCGCCTCGAGCTGGGAGATAGCATCCCTCGCAGCCGCCTCAAACTCCTCCTCAGGTACGAACTTGAGCCTCCTCAAGAGTCCAAGAGATCTCATCTCAGTTATCTTAGACATCGGAACACCCGCCTCTATTAGAGGCTTAGCTCTATCGTAGAACTCTAGTAATGTCTTGAGGAGGATCGCCTGCTTCTTGGGGGAGCAATAGGTATCGACCTCATGGTACGCACTCTGAACTAGGAATCCCTCCTTTATTAGCTCAGCAGATAAGAGAACGAGTCTGTTCTCATCGGAAAGGGCTGCCTCACCAACTACTCTAGCGACTTCTTCCAAGCTAGATGCTGCTTGCAGTAGGGACATAGCTCTCTCCCTGTATTCGACCATATCGTGGCCTGTCGCATTTATCCACCAGTTCCTCAAGGCAGGAGCATATTTTGAGAAGCTTCTAAGCCAATTTATCGATGGGAAGTGCCTCTTAAATGCGAGATCTTTATCAAGAGCCCAGAAAGCTCCTACATACCTCATAGTATGCTGAGTCACTGGTTCATTGAGATCACCTCCTGAAGGGCTGACAGCCCCTATTATAGCTATAGAACCGATCTCATCCCTATTTCCAATTACCTTGACCCTCCCAGCCCTCTCGTAGAAGGAAGCTATGAAATCCGGAAGATAGGCTGGGAATCCCTTCTCAGATGGTATCTCCTCCAATCTGGAGCTTAACTCTCTCAGGGCTTCGGCCCACCTCGAAGTAGAGTCTGCTGTAAGCACTACGTGGAGTCCCATGTCCCTGTAATACTCAGCGTAAGTGACCCCCATGAATATGCTGGCCTCCCTCGCGGGCACTGGCATGTTGCTAGTATTAGCTATGAGGACGCTCCTCTCCAGTAGGGGTCTCCCCGTCTTAGGATCCACTAACTTCGGGAACGTATGTAAGAGATCGGTCATCTCATTGCCCCTCTCCCCACATCCTACATAGACGACTACATCGGCATCAGCCCACTTCGATATCTGATGTAGAGTGACCGTTTTCCCGGTCCCGAAGCCCCCTGGGACCGCGGAGGTGCCTCCCTTGACTATCGGGAAGAACGTATCTATGACCCTTTGACCAGTGATTAAGAGCTCTGTAGGATCTAATTTCTCCTTAAATGGTCTTGGGTTTCTCACAGGCCATTTTTGATATATCCTAAGCTCCTCTTTCCCTCCAACATGTTCTATGAGGGCGATCCCTTCCTCTATTGTGTAATCCCCCTCCGGATGAGTCTCTAAAACTCTCGCTCTCGGGATGTTAGGTGGGAGCATTATCTTATGATCTATCGGTCCCTCCTTGACCTTCCCGAGGACATCGCCCATCTGAACTAAATCGCCCCGCTTCACCTGGGGTATCCAATGCCACTTCTTATCCCTAGGTAATGTCGGGGATTTGATCCCCCTAACTATGAAGGGACCTCCAGCTTTCTCAGCTATTACCTCCAATGGTCTTCCGAGCCCATCCAATACTTGCCCCAGCAACCCAGGCCCTAGCTCAGCTGAAAGTGGTTCTCCAGTCCTCTCAACTGGTTCCCCTGCTTTAACACCGCCAGTAGGCTCATATACTTGTATAACAGCTCTATCCTCCTCTATCCTCACTATCTCCCCTATTAACCTCTCTTCCCCGACGTAAACGACCTCTCTTATCTTCGAACCTCTCATCCCCTCAGCTATAACGACGGGCCCCTTCACATGGACTATGACGCCTTTCCCAACGTAGGCTTGCTCTAACATCTAAATCCCCCCGAAGATCCTCTCAATTATATAAGGCATCTTCCTCTCTAAGTAGTCCCTCAGTCTGCCGTCGAAGGTATTGTAATACCTCCTCTCATCCCTCGAATCCCTCAGGACGACCCCACCGATTATGGGCAAGCTTCTAGGATCGACTTTAACTTTCGCGCCGAGCTCTTTAGCTATCCTCTCCAGAAGTTCTCTATCCTTCTCCCTTCCGATCAGGTAAATCTCCCCCTCTCCTAGGGCCTTTATTCCTTCTAAACAGTAATTCCTCAGGATCTCATGATAATCCCAGTTAGGGTCCTCGCCATCAGCTATAGATTGGAGTCTCTCCTGCAATATCCTAATTAAATTATCGATAACTTCCTTCTTCGCTCTTAAAATCCTTTGATTCGCCTCCACCTCAGCAGCGCTCCTCCTTCTAGCGATCTCCTCTTTCATCTCCCTCTCAGCTCTCTCCCTCCTAGCTCTCACTATCTGCTCAGCTTCCTTCTTAGCTGATTCCACTATCTCCTTCGCTCTCCTCCTGGCCTCCTCTACTATGGCCCCAGCTCTATCCTCCGCGACCTTCAGTATAGCTCTAACGATAGCTTGGGAGTCCGCGACCTCTGTGACTTCACTCACCGTATATCACCTCCCTCAATATCTCATCTGTGACCTCTTCCATCCTCTCCATAGCCCTCTTTCTCAATTCCTCCGATTTCTTAGTGGCCTCATTGATGATTTTCTCCTCATCCTTCGTTATCTCCTCCATTACAGCGAGCTCTATCGGCATCTTCTTCGCCTCCTCTATTATCCTCCTCGCCTCCTCCTCTGCACCCTCTATTATCCTCCTCGCCTCCTCCTGGGCACTTTCCACTATCCTAGAGGCCTCCCTCTCAGCCTCCATTATCGCTTCAACTAGCCTAGGCATAATATCACCCTAAAACCTTAATTCCTCACTTCCAAGGGCTCTTGCTAATAAAGAGGATAGTTCCTTCAATCTAACCCCTCTAGAACCCTCTATATCAGGAACAATAGCAAAAATAGGTCTATTTTTACCTCTCCTTAAGAGATCTTCTCTATAGTCACTTATCTCTTCAGCGACCCTTTCATTTACGAAGACCACATGAGGCAACTCATTTTCGTTCTCCCTGAAGAACTTAATGAGAGCGCTTCTCCCCTTTAAGACCTTACTAGAAATTCCTATCATCTCAAATGCGAGAGCGAGGATCTCATCATCGGTTACAGCGATCGGGGAGCTGGCTATACTTCCCCTTTCACTCATGTAATGCACCTCTCCAAATGGGAGGAAAAGAATATAAAAACTGAGTCCCTCACTATAATGCAGCGGGGGTGGCCGAGCCGGGACAAAGGCGGCGGACTTAAGATCCGCTCCCTTAGGGGTTCGTGGGTTCAAATCCCACCCCCCGCATATTCTAAAAATTCCCTTATCCTCAATATAACTCACTAATGGGACGACTGCTAATTCAAGCTATCGGCGATGAAGCTTCAATGAGAGTCTGAAGCAGCATTTTTAATAAGCGGAGCATAATTGTTAAAAAGTAACCAATCCTTCGGGAACTGGGTGTCATATCGTTGCTTGAGAGGGAGGTCAAAGTGAGGGTAAGTCATTCAGATTTCTTGAGATCCCTGGAGTCCCTAGGGTTGGATTATGAAATAGTTAGCAGCGATTCTCAGGAAGATATCTACTTAGATTTCGATGATTGTAGGCTCATGCTGAGCGATGCAGCCCTCAGGATAAGGGTAACAAGGAGAGGCGCCTTACTCACGTACAAGGGCCCTAGATCCATTGTGAATGGGGAGAAACTTAGGGAGGAGATAGAGGGATTCTTGGGCAGTGATGAATGTTATTCCGCTCTAAAGTCACTTGGAATTCCACTAAAGTGTCCAAAGGAGCTTGAGGAGATGATGGAACATCTCAAGGAGTACGGGATCACTGAGAAGCTACGAGTCAGGAAGGTGAGGAAGGAGCTGAGGGTTAATGGAATTGAGGGGAGAGTATATCTGGATGATGTAGAGGGACTGGGGGAGTTCGTAGAGGTGGAGGGGGAAGGATCGATAGATCTCATCAGGAGATTGAATATGACTTGCAAGGTAGTTACTCCAAGCTATGCCGATCTTTTACATGCTATTGAGCATTGAAGTTACCCCTGATCTCTCGAGCAGATCTATTGAGCTTTTCTCAGCCTCTTCATATATTTTCTCTTCTCCCTTAATCCTGAAGCTCCCATCGTAGAGCAGATTTCCCCTGACTAGGACGTACTTGACGTCGGTCGATTTAGCTGAGTACACTAGGTGAGATATCACTGAGTGTAACGGGTTCCACCAGGGGACCTTAGTGTTCAAGAGCACTATATCAGCTTCATATCCCTCCACTATCCTCCCTATCCTCCAAGGTAAGTGCTCAGCAGGTATTATAGTTGCCATATCTAGGATCAATTGAGCTGGCATCACAGTGGGATCCATTTTCCTGACTTTCTGTATGATAGCAGCCGTTTTCATCGTCTCGAACATATCTAAGGAGTTGTTACTAGCGGCTCCATCAGTCCCCAGGGATACTCTGACTCCCCTTTCGATCATCTCAGGCACTGGTGCGATTCCTGAGGAGAGCTTAAGGTTACTTATGGGATTATGCGAGACTAGAGATCCTGAACTAGCTACCATGGTGAGATCTTCATCATCAGGCCATACTAGATGGGCTAGAACAGTTCTCTTACCCAGAATACCTGACTCCTCAATCAACTTGACTGGACTCTTCCCATATTTCTCCTTAATCTCCTTAACTTCCCCCTCCGTCTCCGATACATGTATCTGGATCCACGCACCTGATCTGCTGGCTATCTCAACTAAGTTAGATGGCGAGACCGTGTAAGGGGCATGTGGCCCGTAGCATGGTAGGATTAGAGGATCATTAATCCATCTATTTACAAAGGAATCAGCTCTTTTGAGACATTCCTCAAAGTCCTTGCATTCTGGGGTTCCAAAATCTATTATAGCTGACGCTAGTACTCCCCTGACCCCAAATTCCTTGAAAACTTCTGCTATAACGTCCTCGAAGAAGTACATATCGAATATCGTCGTGGTCCCCGTTCTCACAGACTCCAAGATCCCTAGCTCAGTCCCGGCCCTTATATGATGAGGCCTGAGGTTCGCTTCCATGGGCCATATCTTCTCACTCAACCAGGGGAAGAGGGGGATATCATCAGCTACTCCCCTGAACAGCGTCATAGGTATATGGGTATGCGTATTTATGAGTCCGGGGATCGCAACAAGGTCCCTTCCATCTATGATCTCGTCAGCTGACTCAGACAAATTCCCAATTTTCTCAATAATCCCTTCCTTAATCAAGATATCCTTGTCCCTCAGGATACGCCTATCATCATCCTGAGTCACTAGGAACCTCAACCCCTTGATGAGTATCTCCATACGATCCCCCGAGATTGCCCGAAAATAATTAAATAGAGCTTTCGGTAGGACCAGTGATAATGATGAGAAGATCGGCTCTCGCTTTAATACTGCTCATCACAATTCCCTACTTTCAAGTAGCTATCGCGGATGGGAGAGGCATCTATACATACATTTATACTGTTAAGGAGACCGGATGGATAGATATACTCACTAGATTCGAGTCCAACTCATCGGGGAGCAGCTGGGTGCTAGTTCCAAAGTTTCAGAATTACTCCCTTAGGGTTATCTCAGGTTCAATAAGTAATGAGAAGATCATAAAGAATACCAGTTATTACTTCTACTCAAATTACACATTCTCCTACTCGCCGGGGACCACTATCGAGATAAGCTGGAGCTATAGGTTCGGGGCCCTAATAGTCGAACCAAATGGTGCATTTTTCTCGACACAGATAGGGTTCAATCGGATGGATGATGCTCTAATTCTCGTTAAATTACCGAAAATTTATTCAATAAAGGGAGTGGAGCCCTCCGGTTACGCTATTGAGAACGGGGGTGATTACAAAATCGTGAAGTATTACCTAAATGGGATGAGGAACAATACGCTCAGAGTCCTAATATCCTTCGAGACGGAAAAAGCTGAGATGGAGGAAATGAAAGTTGGGAAGCTCACCGTAGTTTACCCAGCTAGATATCAGGATTTCTCGAGGAATATAACAGAATATTATGAGAAATCGTTGAAAATGATCCAAGATATAACCTCCCTCAGGGAGGAGATCCCGATAAAGGTTAACCTCTTCGTCCCAGAGAGGATGGAGGATATAACGACGCAAGGGTACACTGGGCCTCGTTATACATCCGATGTGATAACTCAGGGTGAGGTTAATCTCAATATGATGCTCGCTAGGATGCCGGAATATGAGCTTCCCCTCACGCTGATTCATGAGCTCCTCCATCAATATATGCAAGCCGCTGGCTTGGGTGTGGAATTGAGGTGGTTCCATGAGGGATTGGCGCAATACCTCAGCCTCTTGATAGTGAGGGAAATGGGAATGAACCCTCCAGAGGAGCCGGATAACGATACTGTAAGACAGATAATGGCTTATACTGGAGGAGATTTCAGCTTCCTACTGGATTGGAGAGGAGGGGGGTTGCCCGGAGATCCTTCCCTCTACTACTCCGCGAGCTTGATAATAGCTAGGGATCTCGCTAGGAGGTACGGAGATGAGATTTACAAGAAGTTCTTCGCTGAGATTAGAAAGGATAGGGCGACTGTCAATTCACCTGAGGTTCTTTTGAAGTATCTGAACAGGGCAACTGGGGAGAATGTCTCGGGTTTCTTCAGATCCTACGGTATGATGATCTCGGAGAGCGCTCAAAGGTCTTCCTTAATGAGAACGGCTTGGAGTTATGTGAAACAGACATCTTGGTTCAATCCATTCGCAGGAATTGCCGCTAAAGTCCTTGAGGATGGATCGGAGGATAGCGCAGTTCTGGCGATCTACTTGACTATGCTGGGAATCCTAACTGAAGCCTTAGGGTTGGCTTTGATAATAGCGATCCTCCTCATGATGAAAAAAGGAGTTAGAAGATCCTCTCCATGCTCTCAAGTTGGAGTAGGGAGTTCCACTTCTCCATAATCCTCTTCTCCAACTCCTCGATATCCTCCTCCTCTAACGAACTGAACCTCCCCTGCACAGTGAGGAAGTCCTTAACTGGCCTCTTCCTGGGCTTTATCGTTATCCTCAGCTTCCCATTCTCTATCTCATAAAGGGGCCAGAAATATGTATCCACAGCGAGTTTTCCAAGCTCAACCGTCTTCTCGACCGGGAAATCCCACCCAGGTGGGCATGGAGAGAGTATATGAATGTACTTGAATCCCCTTATCTTCCTAGCCTTCTCTAACTTATTCGCGAAGTCAAACGGATAGCCGACACTCGCAGTAGCTACATAGGGTACTCCATGGGCAGCGACTATCATGGGCATATCCTTCGGCATCTCCCTCTTGCCCGTTGGCGTAGTCTTCGTCACAGCTCCCTTGGGCGTGGCTCCGGATCTCTGTATTCCCGTATTCATATAGGCCTCGTTATCATAACAGATGTAAATTATGTCCTCTCCCCTCTCAGCCGCTCCGGATAGTGCTTGTATCCCTATGTCGACTGTACCTCCATCACCGGCCCAGACCACCACATTCACGTCCCTCCCTTGGAATTTATAAGCTCTGTAAACTCCTGAGGCTGCTGCCGCAGCTGCTGCGAAGGCGAAGTTTAGGACGGGAGCTGAGAACGCGCTTCTGGGATATGGCGATTGTATTATGCTGGAGCAACATGCGGGGATCACATATACTGTATTCGGCCCCAGAACCCTTGAGGCTATCCTAAAAGCTATAGTAGCCCCGCATCCAGGGCACGCCGCTGAGCCCGGGAGATAGGAGCTGCTCCTCTTCCTGAGATCATGTATCGTGAGGCTCATATTATCACCTCCTCAGCTAGCTCAATCCTCTGATACTCTGGCTTCAATTTGTACCAGTAATATGGCCTCCTC
Source organism: Thermoproteota archaeon (assembly GCA_037917625.1). Classification (GTDB taxonomy): domain Archaea; phylum Korarchaeota; class Korarchaeia; order Korarchaeales; family Korarchaeaceae; genus Korarchaeum. The sequence continues at coordinate 28,497 of JAVCBY010000081.1, forward strand.
ACCCTCCCAGAAGCTATTCTGCTGACTGCATCTTTGAACATCGCGATCACATCGTTGTAAGTGAGATCCCTGCCCCCGAGCCCACTTACATAATTCACTATCGGAGGAGCTCCACTCACGTCATAGAGGGAAGATTTAACTTCAGTCCCGATAGGTCCACCGGAGCTGAAGGATATGCTCCTATCTATCACTACTACCCCCTTCCTCCCCTGTAGGCTCTCCTTGATATCGAGGTGTGGGAATGGCCTGAATGATCTCAGCTTCAGGAGGCCTACGCTTATCCCTTCATCTCTCATCATATCTACTGCAACTTCTGCCTCAGAGGCTAGCGTTGCTGATGTCAATATCACATACTCAGCATCGCTCATCCTGTATTTCATGATAGCAGCTCCATGATATCTTCCAAACTTCTCATGGAATTCCTCGGCTACGTCCTCCATCACATCGAGCGCCCTCCTCATTGAGAGATCCATGGACCACCTCATCTCCTGATATTCCTCATCAGGGAGTACTAAGCTCCCATAAATTATGGGATCAGATGGATCTAGAATCCAAGCCGGTCTGAAAGGCGGGAGGAACTCATCGACATCCTCTTGCCTCGGTACATTAACTGGCATGAAGGTGTGGCTTAGGACGAAGGCATCTAAGCACACCATGAAGGGCAACATGACATCGGGATGCTCTGCAACTTTATACATCATGATTATAGTATCTAGAACCTCTTGATTCGAGGAAACGTATATCTGCATCCATCCCGTGTCCCTTTGGGATATTGAGTCCTGATGGTCCACGTGGATGTTCCAAGGAGGTCCTAAAGCTCTGTTTATCATGGCCATGCCAACTGGTGCCCTGGAGCCCGTTGCCCAGTGAAGTACCTCAGACATGTAGACGAGCCCTTGGCTCGATGTGGCAGTGAAAGTCCTAGCGCCTGCAGCTGCAGCTCCTATGACAGCTGCCATCGCGCTGTGCTCACTCTCGACCCTTATATACTCAGCGTTCATATAACCGGATTCTATGAAAGATGCTAAATACTCGACAACGGTCGTCTGAGGGGTTATCGGGTATGCAGCAACTACATTGACCCTAGCAAGTTTTGCTGCGAGTGCTGCGGCATGATTCCCAGTTATTATATTCCACTCACCCTCAGCCATACTCCCTCACCATCTCTATGGCCTTGGCTGGGCAAACATCAGCGCATACACCACAGCCCTTGCAGTAGGAGAGATCTATCACTGGAAAGCCGTTCTCCCCCTCGGAGATGACCTCCTCGGGACAATATAACCAACAGAGCCAGCATTTAATGCATTTACTTTCATTTATAATGGGTCTCTCAACTCTCCATAGACCCGTTTCCCCGGAAGAGCCCTTTCTAGGCTTAGATACGGGGATCACCATAGGGACCTCGAACCTCATCAGATGCACCGATAAATTTACGGGCGAACAAGTAAATAAATTTGATCATTCGATATTCATAAAACAAAATGAGGAGTTGAGGGGTCAGTAAGTTCCTGCACCACCCCTAGCGGGTCTCCTCTCAACTACTTCCTCCTTCACTATCAGTTTCCTATTCTCGAATTGAAGCTGGAGGGTCTCACCTGCTAGGGCTCCAGGCTTGACACTTACCTCTATCGGGTACTCATCCCTCATCGGGTAGTAGATCTTCCATACATTCGCCCTCAGGCCGGGCCTTTTCTCATCTAGGAACTCGAGAATTCGGTCAGTCATTGGGACACCTACTCTCCTAGCCACCATACTGATCACCTCGCATGGTGCTGCAATGTACTCAGCTAACTTCTACTGGGGTCATCATATAAAAACGTTGATCCCTCTGATGTGCGCACCAATGTTCATTGATGGATCACGTGGAAGGATTAAGAGTATACTGCTCTCATAAATCTATAAAAATTTTCTTCGATTTCATCGGGAAATAATATATCGATAGAATCAATTTCATTAAGATTTTTACCTTCGTCAAAATCCATCGTCCTCACTCCTACCAGGATTATATTCCTTACAAGTTCACTCAT
>JAVCBY010000101.1:0-1215 GCA_037917625.1 Thermoproteota archaeon
TCTATCCTCTTCTTCATCATGCTAGTAGCTAGGGAGGTCATCCCGGGCAAGATTCCGAGTATGTTTGGCATCCCCAAAGCTGGATTTCCTACGGGGGATATCTTCAGCTTATCGACAGTATCCTTCCTTATTATGTTCAGCCCCCAGAAGGTGAAGAACACGCCCACCTCAAGCCCCATCGCTGCGCCAACTTGAGCTAGTATTAGGGGAGGATATGCCATATCTAGAGTTCCCTTGCTCGCTATTATTAGCAACTTCTTGGCCTTACTCATGCGATCACCTAATGGTTCTATGAGCCCCCACTAAAACCTTTGTAGAACACATGTACACAACTTTAGTGACACTCCCACCGCTGAAGCGTGTGGGCTTCTCCCGTTCGGCCAGTGCTTTACGCATCTAGCCACCTCTGGGAGTTCGGGGGTGTCACGGCTCCCCCATCCCATAGAGCTCATTACCCTATGGGCTATATTTATGCATTCATGGGAACATCCCGAATTGCTTGGGCTCTCTAGTTTTAATTTTTCGTATTCATCCCATCTGAATGGCGTGGGTTTTCTGGCAAAAACTTTAATAACTCCGGGTTCGACAATCAGGGGGTGAATATGAGCTCATCCTTCCCGAAGAGGAACGACTTAGTAGTAGCTACTGTCAAGTCAGTTGAGGAGCATGGAGTCACTGTGAGCCTCGATGAGTACGATGGACTGGAAGCTTACATACCTAGGAGCCACGTGGCCTCAGGGAGGATAAAGGACATAAGGGACTTCGTCAAGGAGGGGGATAAAGTAGTCGGGAGGGTTATAAGAGCTGATAAGAAGTTAGGGCAAGTTGATCTCAGCTTGAGGTATGTGAGTGAGGCTGAGAAGAGGGAGAAGCTCGAGGAATGGAAGGAGAGGAATAGAGTACTATCCATGCTTAGGTTAGCGGCTCAGAGAGCTGGCTATCAAGATGCTGATAGCGTCTCCAGGGAGGCTTATGAGAGGCTCGGAGCTTACTACAAGGACCCCCTGGATGCGCTTGAGGACGTGATATATGAGGGAACTGAGCCCCTTATTAAAGCTGGTGTGGATGAGAGGCTAGCTGAGGAGCTTAAAGCTATAGTTGAGACTCAATTGAAGCCTCCCATATATGTGAAGGATCTCGTGGTGAAGGTGGTGAGTTACGCGAGCGATGGAGTCGAGAGGGTGAGGAGGATATTGAGCAAGGGGCTCGAGGCAT
>JAVCBY010000020.1:0-1173 GCA_037917625.1 Thermoproteota archaeon
TGAGCCTCCCTTACGCTAGGGACTCTTATGATATCGCTGCTGTCCCCGGGAGGATCCATTTAGTGGGGAGGAAGCTCAAAGCCACTTCTTACCCTGAGTTCGGTGCGAGCGATCACTTAGCTAGGTACATCCTCACATCCAGACTTTACGATCGGGAGATAAGGGCTGCTATAAACATAGCTTATAGCGATGAGAACTTGGGGAAGCTCGAGAGCATGGGGCTTAGGGTCTCGTGGTACGATAGGAGGGAGGAGCCTCCGGAAGTCAAAGCGAGGGAGGGGGAGACGATACCTTGGGGAGTCAGAGTAGCTGTCGAGAGAGCGGGCAGGGTCCCAGATGCGATATTCCATAGAGGAGATTGGGGGAAGGAGCCGATGATAGTTCTTCTAGGGAGGGATGCCCTCTCCTTAGCTAAGTTGGTGAGGGAGATAGCATGAGGATGAGGAAGTTAGTCACAGCTGGAGTCCTATCAGCATTAGGCGTCATAATATCCCCCTTCCTATCCTTCCCGATACTCGCTTTCAAGGTCTATCCAGGGCAGCACATGATAAATGCTATCTCAGGGGTCCTCTTGGGACCTTGGTGGGCCGCTCTCGTCTCCATTATAGTTGGGACAATAAGGATAGCGATGGGCACTGGGACTATCTTCGCTTATCCCGGGGGTATCCCAGGGGCGTTAGTAGTAGGTTTATTCTCATGGTCTTTCAAGAAGCTGAAGATAAGGGAGGAGCTAGCGGCATTATCGGAGCCTCTAGGAACTGTCTTCATAGGGGGAACTATTGCTACCCTCATAGTAGCTCCTATGATCGGCAAATCTATCCTCCTCACAGCTACTTGGGTCACTTGGGCTATGAGCTCAGTTCCCGGTAGTATCGCTGGTTACCTGATCTTAGAGGTGTTGAGGAAGATTGGTATTGAGGAGATATGAGCTTTTGGTGGGGAAGAAGACGCTGATAATCGGTGGAGTTAGGAGCGGGAAGACGAGGCTCACAGCTGAGATATTGAAGAGTTTGATAGATCTCATAGGGAGCTTGACTTTGATGGATTTCGCCCCGGGGAGGGGAGGAGTGGGCCTCCCCCTCTCGAATTATATGAGCGTAGAGAATTACGAGAGACCAGAGGGCTTACATGCCCCTAGGATTGAGGGTAGGGATGCTGAAGAAGTCTTAAGGT
>JAVCBY010000065.1:0-1421 GCA_037917625.1 Thermoproteota archaeon
ATAGATTCGTAGGGATGCACTTCTTCAATCCCCCTCAGTTAATGAGGCTTGTCGAGGTCGTAAGGGGCGATAGGACATCTGAGGAGACCGTGAGGAAGACGATTGAGTTAGCTAAATCTATGGGGAAGGAGCCCATATTAGTGAAGAAGGACGTCCCAGGGTTCATAGTGAATAGGATATTAGTCAGATGGCTTAATGAAGCTTGCCTCATAGCTGAGAGGGAAGGGAAGGATATAATCCTCATTTAGAGTGGCCCCTCTATCGGAGCAAGATGCTGAATCCATGATAAAGGAGGTGAAGGCATATAAGCTCCTCACGGGCTTCAGGGGGATGGAGCCAGTCGATATAGATGCGATAAAGGACGCTCTAATAAGAGCTGGAAGGATAGGGGTTGAGAACGAGGAGATAGTTGAGATGGACCTAAACCCGGTGATAGCATACCCCAAAGGTATAAAAGTGGTCGACGCGAGGATAATCTTGAGGTGAGGACTTGGCGAGGAAGATATCGGAGCTATATGAGATGCAGGTATATTCGAGCGATGGCGTCTTCCTAGGAGTCACTGAGGACTTCACTTTCGATGATGTAGAGGGTAGACTCGTTGAAATAGAGATAAACACAGGGAGGAGGGGGGAGAAGAGGAGGATCCCTTACGATTCAGTAAAGGCTTGTAAGGACATATATATAGTGGAGATATGATCATCTCCCCTTAAACTCCGGTTTTCTCTTCTCCAGGAAGGCGTTTATCCCCTCACTCGAGTCCTCAGTTGAGAAGACGAGGCCGAAGGCTAGGGATTCAGCGTCATATTTTTGACCATTTAGTAAAGCTTTATATAGCGAGATAGCTACTGGAGGCCTCTCAGCTATCTTCATCGCTAGATTCCTAGTCTCCTCCTCTAGGCTCTCATGCTTAACGACTCTATTGATGAGACCTATCCTCAGAGCTTCATCTGCAGTTATCATATCCCCAGTGAACATGAGTTCCTTAGCCTTAGAGATGCCAACTAACTCGGGGAGCCTGAAGGACCCTCCAGCCCCAGTTATTATTCCCAGAGTTATCTCAGGTTGGCCGAATTGTGCTCTCTCACTCGCCACCCTTAGATCGCATGCCATCGCTAACTCAAGCCCTCCCCCGAGAGCGAACCCATTTATCATAGCTATGACGGGCTTTGGAAACTCATATATCTCCCTGAAAGCCCTGTTCAACCTTTTAGATAAGTTGAACGCATCTACGGGACTGATGCCCTTGAAACCCCTTATGTCAGCTCCTGCGCAAAATGCCTTACCCTCCCCAGTTATCACGACTACCCTTATCTCCTCCTTCCTCGCCTCCTCCAGCGCTGATAAGATCCCGAGGACCATATCATCGTCTAGGACGTTCAATCTCTCAGGTCTGTTCAACCTTATCCAAGCTATCGGGGGG
>JAVCBY010000108.1:0-1409 GCA_037917625.1 Thermoproteota archaeon
TAGCGCTTGAGAAATATGATTTCGTGACTCAAGTCGATCATTTCATGTTGATAAGATCCATCCTCAAGGCGGGCAAGCCCTTCCACTTCTGGGGGATAGGCCATCCTTCGACATTCGCCTTCTTCACAGCGATAGGAGCGGATTCCTTCGATTCCGCATCTTACTCCCTTTACGCTGAGCAGGGGAGGTACATGACACCCCATGGGACTCTATCACTCGATGAGATAGAGGAATTCCCTTGCTCATGCCCTATCTGCTCAAATTACGATCCTAAAGAGGTCAAGACCATGAAGAGGGAGGAGAGGGTCAAGCTCCTAGCTAAGCACAATCTTTACACATCGATCAGTGAGATCAAGAAAGTTAGGGAAGCTATAAGGGGAGAGTGGTTATGGGAGCTCGTACAGGAGAGATCTAGATTTCATCCCAATCTATATTTCGCCTTAATGCACTTATTGAGGAAATATTCATCTCTCCTAGAGGTGAGAGAGCCCTTATTCAAGTCATCAGGGCTGCAGTACTCAGGGCCCGAGAGCTTCCTCAGGCCCGAGGTAGTGAGAGCGAGGAATAGGTTAAAAGATATCTACTATAATGGGAGATTTAAGAGATTTTTATATGGGAATATCCCATTGGGATTAAAGTATTTATATCCATTCGGGCAGACTATCTGCCCCTATGATGATGAGGTCTCGGATGAGCCGAGCGATGATGAGATACTCTCGTGCGTCCTCTCATATCAATATGAATTCCCCTTCCCCAAGCTCACTGGAGTCAATATGAGGAGGTCTAAGAGCACTGGAACTCTTAGGGAAGTCTCTCTAGGGGGTAAAGTAATAGGTCACTTCAGGCCGAGCGATGGGGCTTTCATACCCACGCTAGATGGCGCTTCCCTCATACTGAGTTACCTCCCCTTCCCGAAGGGGAGGGTCGTGGTTAAGGAGAGTTTCTCTGAGACAGTAGCTAGAGGAACTACTGTCTTCGTTAAGTTCGTGAAGGAAGCCGATCCCTCCATAAGGCCGAAGAGCGAAGTTATAGTGGTCGATGAGAGGGATGAGTTGCTCGCGACTGGAAGATCAGTGCTGTCAGGGGTTGAATATCCTCAATATCATCCAGATCATCCCTTCATAATAATAAGGAGGCATGTGAAACCTAGATCGGAAGAAAAGCCTCCTGAAGTAGATTAATAGCTTCTTCTCTCGCTTTCCTATCTATTTTGACTGAGACCATCCCCATACCGGGTTGGCCGTACACCATGACCCATCCCTCCGGAGGCAATATTATCGCTGGGAAGAAGGCGAATGTCGAAGGATGGCCTATCCCCCAGAAGTGGAAGGGCTTGCCCGCCTTGAGGATGGATCTTATCAACATGAAATGATCGACTTGAGTCACGAAATCATATTTCTCAAGCGCTA
>JAVCBY010000008.1:0-1392 GCA_037917625.1 Thermoproteota archaeon
GGTGTTAGCGATGGTCTAATTACCTCCATCTCCTCAAGTTCCTTCAATTTTGTCATGTTTATTTTCTCATCTATCTTCCTCTTCCACTCCTCTAGATTGAGCTCTTGAGTCAAATTATCCGGCTGAGCTATCCCATATACTGCTGGAAGCAATAGAAGGATTAGAGCTAATAGTACAGCTGGAGCTCTCATACCGAAAATTAAAGTAATTAGAGGAATATAAAGGTTCTCATGTAGTAGCTATTATACGATGGATACCGAGAAATTTATATTATCGTTAGCTGGAATATTGAGAGATGAATAGTAAGGCGATCGTACTTATACTCGTCATAGCCGTCATAGCCCTACTATTCGTAGCTCTGATATTTCCTCACTCCGATCATTCAATTACGCAAACTCACGCTGATAATAAATCTACTAGCAGTCCAGAGGAGCTTAATATTTCATTGCCAGAGGAGCTTAATATTTCATTGATGGAATACATGGCTGAAAGGCGAGCTATATTCATAGATCGTAAGGATCCGAATGAGAGACTCAAAGTAACGCAATTCGCTATTCTGAAGGTGAGGGATAAGATATATGCAGTGGGGGGAGGGGTAGCGGTCATCCTATCTGAGGATTTGAGGCCCTTATGCTACATGAATCTCAAATATGATATTTGGTGGATCAAGAGTTACGATGAAGATCACTTTTTATCTTTGGGGCAGTGGAATTATCCGAATAAAACTAGAGGTATCGCTATGTTCGATTCTAAGTTCAACTTAATATGGTCAGTGGTAGATGGGAACACTACGGATCTCAGTGTAGCTAATGGTAAAATTTATGCAATAGAATTGAAGGGAGATTACTATTATGTGGATATATTTGATGGAAATGGTAATTTAATTAGATCGTTTAAAGTGTTGGATCTTAAAGAGGTTTTTAATGTTGAAGAAATCCCGGAAGAAGTAAGAGAAAGCAGCATACCTTTATCTATAGAAGTGAGAGGTGATAAAATTTACGTATCTTACACCACTTGCTACTACGTCTCCGGAGGAGTTGCAGGACCTTACAAAGCGATTCTCTCAAGGTTCGATGAGGAGGGGAATTTAGAGATTAAGAAAGTCATATATGAGACTGAGAAACCTGAATTTGTTAATAGTATACTCAGTTATAAGGATGAATTTATCCTAGCTATCTCAAGTTCTGCATGCCGCTACCTATTCATAGATGAGGATGGGGACATACTGGGAGAGGCTAGATGGAAGCCCCCGTTTGGAGAGGGCTGCGGGGCTGAGGCGAAGGTATTCGATGATAGAGTATACATACTCGGTTGGGATCCGAATATATTTGCAGGATTCGTCGGCTTCATAAACGATTCACTCTATGCGGGCCTATCATCACTTTACTATAC
>JAVCBY010000091.1:0-1392 GCA_037917625.1 Thermoproteota archaeon
CTTTAAGTCCCAAAGGATTGAAGGAGAAACCTGCCTTATGTTATTTTGGCTATCTTGATATAATGCAAAAATTCTTTTACCTGCAATAGAGTTATTACCATCATTTATCTGTCCTTCTAAAAACCAAATAAAACCATTCATGCTCCCTGATGGATCTAGAAAAACAGCACCCTTTTCAACTTCATCGCTATATTTTTCGAATATTTTCTCCACAATGGCTTCGAGAAGCGGATGTCCAGGAGCCACGAATTCCGCTTGCCCCTTAAACGCTTTCTCTTTCTCAAATGAAAACTTGTTGTATTCCTTAAAAACTTCCCCAAACCTTAACTTAAATTCATGCGAAATATTTCTGAGCTCATAAGGGACATTAGATATTTTCCAGAAGCCATCTTTCCTTTTTTCCACATTTACACCCATCTTTTCTGCAGCCTTGAGGAAGAATTTCTCTATGTATTCCGGAACAAGCCTATTCTCTTTAGCAATCCTCATCTCACCCAGAATTCGACTTAGGTCTATATATTTTGTTGCTAAGCTTTCTAGAGTAGCCTCCCTTATCCTTCTGAGCACTTCCTCATCCGTCATTCTTTCAATGTCTTTCAGTATATCATCCATAGACCTCTTGTTTGTTACTGCTTCTATGATAAGGTCTTGAAGACTCCTCCCTGGGAACACATCACCTATTACATCAAAAACCCTATCGCTCCCTAGATGCATCCTGATGGTATCAAGCTTATTGAATAGCTTTTCAAGAATTCTTCCCTCTCTTGTATCCACTGCGACGAGATTATAAATATGCACCTCATAATGCTGCCCATACCTATGTATCCTCCCCATTCTCTGCTCAAGCCTATTCGGGTTCCATGGAATATCATAGTTAACCATTAACCAGCAGAACTGAAGGTTTATCCCCTCCCCTCCAGCCTCTGTGGAAACCATTATCTGAGCTTTCTCTTTGAACTCGTGCTCCGCGCTTATCCTCTCATCAATACTTAATCCACCATGGATGTAGGTTACAGAAAAACCCCAACTGCGGATCTTTTCAACAAGGTATTCAAGAGTATCCCTAAATTCAGTGAAAATTAATAGCTTCTCACCGTTTTTTATTAATTTTTCTTCATCTATGACCCTCTTAAGCTCAACAAGCTTCGTCTCGATCTCCTTCTTCTCTACTTCTCTTGCCAATTTAACAAGCTCGTCAAGTCTTTCAATTTCTTCCTTAAGTTCATCAAGTGTGTCAACTGAGGTCAGTTTTTCTAGAAGTTCATCCTCTTTTCTCCACCTTTCTATCTCCGGATAGTCTTCTAGAGCCTCCTCATCTATTCTCATTTCTTGGATTATTTTCCCCTGCTTATACAATTCCTCAAGCCTGTTTTTTCTTCTCTCAAGCGATCT
>JAVCBY010000100.1:0-1369 GCA_037917625.1 Thermoproteota archaeon
GCCTTAAGGTTACCCGCTATTACCCAATTTACCTGCGAGGTCGCGTCCTTACTCGAATCTATGACTAATAAAGCTAAATTAACCCTCTCCATACTTCTTATAGCTTCAACTACACCCCTAGCTGCCTCAGCTCCTTTTTAACTTACCCTCTCGGAGTGACGCGATAAGGATGCAGAGCGTAGAGGAGCTCCACCAGGATGGGTTCTTATCTAAGTTATTCTCCGCTGTACACAAGAGGAAGTTAGAGTTGAGCCCCTTCTGAATGAGGCTTTCATAAAGCAGGTATCTCAAGGTGAATACGTGATAGATATATCGACTGATGATGTAGCTATAGCTGAACTCGAGCCCGGGGTTTACGAGATCATAATTAAATCGAGATCTTCCTCCCGATCACGATGAAGCCAGTGTGCCCTACCATCCATGGGGCTGGCCTGGTCCTCCTCTCATTGCTCTCATATTCCCTGTCCAGAATCTCGTGAATCTCGATGAGCCCGAATCCAACTTCCCTAGCTTTCAAGACTGTCTTATTTACTTGTTCGCATGAAGGGAGGAAAGCTAGGAAAGTGCCATTTGGCTTCAGTTTCTCATGCACTTGAGGTAAGACCTCCCATGGATCGGGGATATCTAAGAATATAGCATCAACATTCGACTCATCTATCCCATCTTTCGCATCCTTATGCTTTAATACTACATTATCGATCCCCAATATCCTCAAGTTCCTCTCGGCTGTCTCCAGAGATTCCCTCCTGATATCGTAGCTGTACAGCCTCCCGCTCTTGCCCAGGAAGTTAGCTAGCACCATAGTTAGGGCTCCAGATCCCGTGCCTATCTCAACTACAGTATCCCCGGGTTTTATACCCGATTTAAGTATCATGAAACCCGCGTCCTTAGGATAGATTATTTGTGTAGCTCTCCCTATCTTCTCAATATAATCCGTCAGTATGGGCTTATGTACCTCTACTCTCACCCCTTTGCTAGTCTCAATCACGCAACCCCACTCCTTCCCTATGATCTCTGAGAGATCTATTGATCCCTTATGCGTATGTAAGACTTTTCCTCTCTTAACTTTGACCAAGAACTTCTTAGGCTTCCCTTTCTTCCCATAGATTACTAAGAGTGCTACATCATCCTCAGATATCAGATCTTAGCACCCCCTATAGGAGAGCCTTAGCTACTTTAGTAGCCAGTAAGGGGTGCTTCATTAACTTCATCGCCACCTTACCTACCTCTATACCATTAGCGAGGTTTATCACGTCCTCATAATCTAACACATTTGCTAACTCATTGAGGTCATTATCGCTCAATCTTTCGAAGACCCTCATCGCCCTTAAGCTATCCTTTATCCTCTTGATCCATCCCTCATACTCCT
>JAVCBY010000013.1:0-1364 GCA_037917625.1 Thermoproteota archaeon
GTTTTACTGCGAGGTAACTGAGGGGAGTGAAGTACATGGGGAAAACCCCTATCTGACCTTCGGATTAGTTTCCCTCATTCTCATGCTAACATTACTCCCTTTCTCGAGGGGATTGGGTATAGATGATAGCCTAGCGATAGGCATTATGGCAGTTTTCCTCCTCTTCTTGGGCGGGGAGGAGATATCCAAAGTATTCACTGAGGTGGATTGGCCCTCCCTGATTTACGTAGGGACCCTCCTCCTAACTACAGAGTCTATTAACTTGATAGGGGGATTCAAGATTCTATTTGAGGAGATATCTCTCTTCAGAGATCAGTTAAACGTTTATCTCATATCTATCGGCCTCTCAATGCTAATAGATGATGCTGAAGCTGTGGCAATCCTCTCCCCAGTTCTCAGGTCTCTTAATGCTGGCAGGGACTTATGGTGGGCATCGATCGTAGGGAGTAGCATAGGCTCAGCCCTAACTCCCTGGGGCTCGATAGCGAATATAATCGTTTTGAGGAAACTTAGAGAGAGTAATAGAGGGATCTCCATACGTAGATTCATGAAAATCAGTATCTTAGCAAATCTGCCCACAATAATATTGGCTTACATGATGTTACAGTGGGGTGCCTGAATGAGGAGGCATTATTTAGTGCCAGCGATATTACTTCTCCTCACGCTAATTTACTTCCCCTTGAGGGATTATGGTACTTTGGAGCCCAAGCAACTTCAAACAATTCTAGTGTTCATAGCCCTTTTCCTCATGCTCGCTATGGAGTACAGACACAGAACTGTGGTTTCTCTCACAAGTCTAGTGATCCTCTGGCTCCTCGGGATAATGAAAGGGGAGGATATGATTCATTACCTCGATCTACATGTTTTAGGGCTCCTTTTCGGTATGATGGTCATCGTTGAGTCTCTTAGAGAGGCCGGATTTCTGTCGATATTAGTTAGAGCTCTCATCTCTCTCGGGATTATGGATCTCTCGAATAACCAGAGCCCTTCATCTAAGTTCAGGGAGTAGAGCTTGCTTATCATATTCAATCTAGCCCTGGCATCCTCAATGACTCTTTCAGTAAGTAGAGATGCCAATTCATTCGGTGGGGGTGCTGAGACCCTGAGGGGCCTTCCACTGTGCACTTTAACGAAACCTTCCCCGTTGAGGGAGGAGATCACAGAGTACACTTTAGTCCTCGGGAGATCCGCCATCACGCTTAATTCATTCACCTTAAGGGATTCTCTCCTCACGCTAAGACATGCGAGCACTTTAGATTCATAAGCCGTGAATCCGAGTTCCCTGAGGACCCTTATGAACTTATCTATATTACTATTACTCATCTTCAGCTATCTCTGCGAAGATCTTCCCACCAGCGATCTTC
>JAVCBY010000075.1:0-1345 GCA_037917625.1 Thermoproteota archaeon
TGCTGGAGAGCTGCGCATTCACCTCATTCACTCTCTCAGTGAGCTCGTTTATCCTGCTGGAGAGGAATGAGGTTGAGATACCTATGGAGACGAGTAGCATCATCCCCGGGCTCCTCTCCTTGAGCTCGGATATAGCCCCTCTGAGGAATGGATAGCCCCCGTAGAGGAAGAGGAGGGAGGCTGAGAGCAACCCTATTACTCCCTGATGTACCGTCAGAGAGAGCCCAAGGTCCTCAGCTACATCTGATGTCAGAAAAATAGGGATTGTGAGGATTAGAGAGGCGATCAGCCTCCTCTTAAGGTCTGAGGAATGGTGAGCGTGACCCTCGTGATGAGAGTGATCCTCACGATGGCCTCTCGATAAGTAGCGTTGCGGGTCCTTAGAGAACTCCTCCATGCATGCTCTAGAGCAGAAATAATATTCTTGCCCTTCGTAAGTGAGCTTGTATTCAGCTTTCTCGGGGTCGACATCCATTCCGCATACGGGATCCTTAACCATAGTTATCTAACGCTCATCGCATTACCTCATTTAAAACGTTACGATGGAAGCAAGAGTTTAAATACCAAACATCCATTTTGAGATCGTATGGAGAAAGCTAAAGAGCTCCTCGAGAAAGGGGTGAAGCCCTCACTCTGGTACGCTCTGGAGAGAGACCCAAAGCTAGCCTCTGAACTTATCAGCAAGATGTTCGAGGAGGTACTCTCAGTCATAGTAAAGGTTGATCAAGAGCTCTCCAGCAGGATAAACGAGCTCACTGAGAGAGTGAATGAGGTGAATGCGCAGCTCTCCAGCAAGATAGCAGAGCTCACTGAGAACGTGAACAATCTTTCCAAGAGGACTGATGAGATAAACTCTCAGCTCTCCAGCAAGATAGCAGAGCTCACTGAGAACGTGAACAATCTTTCCAAGATTGTTAGCGGTCTGACCTCAACAGTCGGGAGGCTAGATAGAAGATATGCGAAGCTTGAGGAGATAGAGCTGAGGCAAGATCTCAGAGAGCTCTGTTTCAGCAGGGGATTCGAGGTAGACAGGGGCTTCATAGCGAGGGGGAAGCCCCAGGTCGACGCTATAATAACTGGGAGGAGGGTGATAGCGTTAGTGGAGATAGCGATGAGAGGAGGATCTAAGGACATAAAGCAGCTACTGAGGGCATCTGAAGCTTATGAAGAGGTATACAAAGTTAAACCGAGTAAACTCTTCCTCTTGTGCGTCGAGGAACCCGATGAGCTCACAATCAGGAGGGCCGAGGGGAGAGGAGTTATCGTGACGATGAGACCTAGAGAGATAGTTAGGGAATTAGAGAAAGCTGAGAGAATTGATTGATGCTTCAAAAGCTGAGTATAG
>JAVCBY010000025.1:0-1293 GCA_037917625.1 Thermoproteota archaeon
GACCTAATGGTGCTGGGAAGACCACCACAATTGAAATATTGAGTACTCTCCTCCTCCCAGATTCCGGGAAGTCATTCCTGTCGGGATATGATGTAGTGAGGGAGCCGGAGGAAGTCAGGAAGAGGATAGGCGTCTCTTTATCGGTCGAGAGGGGTTTCTTCTGGAAGCTGACTGGTAGGGAGAACTTAAGGTATTTCGGGATGCTATACGGTCTCGATGGGAATAGGCTGAGGGAGAGAGTGGATGAATTACTGAGGTTAGTTGGCTTGGATGAGCTCAACTCCTCGGATAAACTTTACGAAGAGTATTCGACTGGGATGAAAGCTAGACTGAGCATAGCTAGAGCTCTCTTAATGAATCCGGATGTCTTAGTATTAGATGAGCCAACTTTAGGGCTCGATCCAGCTTCATCAAGGATGATAAGGGAGTTACTAATGAGATTAGCTCATGATGAGGGAAAGACAGTGCTGATAACGACTCATAATATGTTCGAAGCTGAGATCGTTTGCGATAGAGTAGCGATAATAAATGATGGGAGGATAATGGCTATAGACACAGTTGAGAACCTAAAGGGGATAGTTGGAGGGGATTTGAGCATAGAGCTATCGATCCTACCGAGAGCTAAGATCTCTTTGGAGGATCTAAAGCCTCATCTCTCCGATTTGAATTATGAGCTCGCGTTGAACGGTGATGAGATCAAGCTTAAGGTACTCGTCAAACCGGGCGAGAGGGATGAAGTGACTCAAGAGCTCTTATTGAGGTTGCAGAAGTTAGGATGGAGTGTGAAGAGGGTGGAGGTGAGGGAGCCGAGCTTGGAGGATGTCTTCATAGAGTTGACGAGGGGGAGAGCATGAGCTTGGCCTCTCTATTCAAATCAGGGATATTCTTAGATCTCTACTTCGTTAAGAACAATAGGGCCAACTTGATAGCATTCCTACTCTGGCCCTACTTAATGTTGATCCTCATTTTAGGAGCTGGCTTCCTCTTCGGATCGACTCAATCCTTCAGATCGAACGTCAGGGGGGACGTGGATCCCATCGTCTTCTTCGTCTCATCCACTCTCATAGCTTCAGCTTCCCTCTCAGTCATGTGGGATGTCGGAGGAGCTGTGCTATTCCACAGATGGGCCGGGACCCTTCCTTACGTATTATTAGCCCCCTACAGGACTTCAGTCATATTGGTCATGGCTTACATACCTAGGTACATCCTCTGGAGCTTCATCCAACTAGCTGAATTCCTTCCCCCCTTGATATTGAGGAAGGGAATTTATGCGCTCATCATAGACCTCCCGAT